>NZ_CP042467.1:0-351250 GCF_007993755.1 Microvenator marinus | reverse complement strand
GGAAAGGCTCACACGTACACGCTCTGAAGATTGGATTGCAAGAGCCTGAGGGGCATTGAGCATCGGATGTGCAGTAGACCGTATCGGACGTTCGGCAAACACCGGAAACACAGTAGGACTCGATAGAGCAATCGAGGTCGTCGACGCACCCCACGCACACGCCTCCATCACACACACCGTCCACACAATCACCATCACCCACACACTCCACACACGTGCGCTGGGCTGTGCAAACCTGATTTCCCGGACAATCGACGTTCGTCAGGCATTCCTCGCACGTCCTTTGTGCAGAGCACACCTCCCCTCCCCCGCAATCAGCCGAGGTCAAACACTCGACACAAGAGAAGGTAGGCGAGCAGACACCGCCGGGACAATCGTTGCTGGTCACACAATCTCGGCATATGCCGGCAACCACATCACAGACTTGTCCAGGACACTGAGCGGCTCCCGTACATTCCACACAAGTGTTATCGCTTGGCCTACAGACACCTGCGTCGCAGTCCGCGTTCTCAAGGCAGGTCACACACCGATTTGATGGTACGTCACAGCGTTGCTCCCCGGCGCAATCGCTATCTTGGCTGCAGCCAACGCACTCGCCTTCCTCACAAATTCCCGCTGTGCAGTCAGGCGTGTCGCGGCACTTTACGCAACTCCTAAGCACACAGAATTCGGAGGCTGGACAATCAGCATCTGCCACGCAGTCCACACACGTCTTAGCCGCTGGGTCACATGCGGGAGCCTCGACGCCACAATCGGCGTTGCCGAGACACTCTACACAAGCATTGGACGCAACGTCGCAAACCCCATCGGCACATTGATCATCCGAAACGCATTCTACACACGTGTTGGTGTTGGTGTTGCAGGCCCCGGTTTGGCACTGACCGTTCTGAACGCATTCAACGCACTCCCCCGCGTTCGTGTCGCAAAACCCCTCCGTACAATCGGAGTTTGAGCCGCACTCCACACAACTAAACTCCACGCACACACCTTCTGGACAATCCCCGTCCCCTTCGCAGTTTGCGCAAACACCGCGATTGACTAGACACTTGCCCGATTCACATTCCGCATCTTCCGTACACTCAACGCAGACCTCACGTTCGCATTTTTCACCGGCGCCGCATTGAGAGTCACTCACGCACTCGACGCACGTCTTTGTACCCCGCAAGTCACAGACCTCGCCCTCAGCGCAATCGGAGTCGCCGAGGCACTCCTGACACAAGCCGGTGGTCTCGTCACAAACCTCGGCACAATCAGTGTCTTGGGTGCACTTGGCCACACAGTCCGCAACCGCAGGGTCACAAACGAAATCTGGTTCGCAGGTGACCGCATCACAAGGGTCCGATTCACACACAAGCTCTTGTGGGTAGCATTGACCGCTCAACTCGCCTTGAGACCCGCAAACAAACCCGAATGGGCACGCACCACTTGCGCACCCCACCACGCAAAAGGAATCTCCCAGGGGACTTTCGTAACATTGACCGTCTGGGCACTCATTATCAGTCGAACACGGCAGACAGAGTGCTGGGGCGATCGGCTGGCAGGTTGAGTTCACACACGCGCTGAGCTCAGAGCAGTCTTGTGGCGATTCGCATTCCGCGCCCATTTCTTCAGTGTCCAGACCAGCGTCCGAACCCTCATCCATCTCGGCATCTTGCCCAGAAAAATCTGCCGGAATCTCGCCTGTTGCGCATGAAGTGGCGAACACGAACCACAAGAGAAAAAAGATGCGAACCACATCGACCTCCAAATCACTTATCCAATGTTTGAAGTCTACGTGATCGCTAGGAAATCTCCAACTCATGAAGCGCCCGGAGCTCCCTTGCCAGTGATCCAATTCGCTGGAGGTGCTCGACGAAACGACCAAACGAGTACAACACTACCCACCATCGCCGAAGGTATCGAAAGCCATTGGCCCATCGTGAGTACAGTTCCCACTTCTATACCTTCAAACTCCTTGAAGAACTCAAGGAAGAACCTGCCCCCGAAATAGAGAACGATGAACAGTCCACACAACAACCCTCGCGAACGCTTCTCTCCTAGCCGCCTGTCCACAACCATAAGCAGGCCAAACACGAGGAAGAGCCAAACCGCCTCATAGAGCTGTGCGGGATGACGAAGCAACAACGCTTCAAAGTGCCTCGGGTCAACTTCGACACCCATGCGCTGCTCATAGCGCGGAAAACGCACGCCCCATGTCTGGTCTGTGGCTCGGCCAACAATCTCTGAATTGAAGAAGTTACCGATTCGAATCAGCCCACCACCCAATGCCGATGTAAAAGCCATGCGGTCGCACATCTCCACGAACGATTGTTTTCGCCATTTCGCATAGAATGCAAGCGCGAGTGCCATGGCCACCCAGGCACCGTGGCTGGCCAACCCGCCTCGTTGCACATCAAGAAACACCCACGGATTTTCGAAGAAAGTTTCTGGTTCGTAGAACACGAGATGAGCAAGGCGACCGCCGAACCAAGTGGTTACGATTCCAATTCCAAGCATCCAGTTCGCGTCGGCTTCGGTCCCGCCCCCGCGCACAACCTGCCACCGGTAAAGCCCCCATCCACTCAAAAACACCACGATGAAGAGTAGTGAATAGTAGCGCAGCTCAAAACCACCCAAACGGATAAAGGGCAGAATCTCCCAGGTCAGCTCCATCCTCAGACCTTCAGCTCGAAGCTGGCTACGCCCACGATCTCTCCATTGATCTGAAGCGAGAATCTACCAGAACCTTCGTAATACCTACGGGTCGAGATTGGCTTAAATGAGTGCTTCTTCTTGACTTGATGCTCCCCAGCCTCGACGTGCTTCCACTTAAAGACCTTTGTGGATACGCGGACGGCTCCCGGAAACTCCACCACGTAGTCAACCACGGCAGGCCCATCGACTACAAAATCCGCGTGAATTTCAACCTGGTCTCCAACCCGAATAACTTCGGCGTCCAACGCAAAACTCCGCACTTCTACGTCTACCGCCCCAAAGCCAAGGATGGTCAACGCGCCCGGATCTCCCGATTTCACGAGACCTCTCAATGCATGACGAATCAAACGCTCGTCCACCCCGTCTTGTTGCCAACGCTCAAGCGTTGACTTCACTAGCTCAGGATCTTCTCGCGTGAGATCGTTGAGATGATTACTGATTGAGCGCCTCACGTACTCGGACGGGTCGAACTTTAAGGATTCAAGTAAAGCCAGAACTTCCGAACGATAATCCTTCAAAGCTGGCACGGACTTTCCCCAAGGAAGCCTCGGCCGAGTACCTTCAGAAACCCAGCGACGAACGTGTTCGCTCCGATCCAAAACAAGCGGCGTCAAACAAGTAATCGCCCTTTCGGTGTCCTCTAGAAGGAAGGGACGAATCGCGAATTCAGCGCTAAATGCCTTGGTGAGGCGATGCATGGCGCTGAAAGAGTGTTCCCAATGCGCCAAACCGTGACGCTCCACAATCGAACAAAGGGGCCACGCCCCGAAGCCCTCGAAGATATGCCTTTGGCCGAGTGTGTGCGTGTCTTCGAACGCTTTCTCTTCCGGTAGCAAGACGAGCAGTTCGGACATCAGTTCGGGAAAATCCAATTCGGCAAACTCGACGATTCGGTCGGCGATCGCGTTGACCCGATCCTTGAGTTCCAACTCGGCGAGATCTGGCTTCAGGTCGCGCAGTGCATCTGGACACCTAAGCCGTGTGCCATCCAATGTAGCTGCCACTGAGTCCAAGTAGTCTTCACTGAAGTAGTCTTTAAGCGCACTCACTCGTTCCTCTCAAATCGATCTTTGTCGCGGACGTTGTACTTCGCAAAGGTCGCGTCCATCACGGCGTCCAAGTCGATGTCCATGGAGTTTGCCAGTGCTACAACAACGAAGATGATATCGCCCAACTCTTCGGCAATGCTCCCTTCGCCTTCACCCTTCTTCTTTTTCTTGGGTCCGTGTGAGTGATTGATTTCCCTAGCGAGTTCACCAACTTCTTCCGTCAACCGCGCCAAATTTTCATGCGGGGTCCAGTATCCGTCCTTCCACTGAGACATCCATGCGTTCACCCGGGACTGCAACTCGTGTAAGCTCATCGCTCCTCCAATTGAGAGATTGACGTGGATTCGGAACATACATTTTACAAAGTCTGCCGCGAAGAAGAGATTCAAGAAAATGAGGGCAAGCTCGTGCATGCCGGTACCAAGAAACTCGCGCTCTTCCTCGTAGAAGGCCAGTACTATTGCATCCAGAACTTCTGCCCACACGCGGGCGGATTCCTCGCGCTAGGGCCTGTCGAAGGTTTCATCGTTCGATGTCCAAGACATGCATGGGGTTTTGATATGAGAAGTGGCGCCTGCAAAACAAACCCTAGATATGAAGCCAACTGCTACCCAGTAAAAACTCAAGACGGTGAAATCTGGGTTGGTCTCCCGAACTCGACAGACCCGCTCTAACGCTCGTCCGCACCGAGGACCGCGGCGAAAACAAACTCGCGAATTCGCTCGTCTTCGCTCTCCAAGAACGTGGCTGGATCGGCTTGGAGCAAGATTTGCCCCTGATAAAGCAGTGCAACTTGGTGCGCCATCCGCATCGTCGACGCCATGTCGTGACTGATCACGATGCTCGTCAGGTCGAACTTCTCTTGGGCCTCGAGGATCATCTCTTCGACGTAGTCCGAAAGCACCGGGTCCTGGCCGGTGGTTGGCTCGTCGTAGATCATGAGCTCGGGCTTCGATATCAACGCCCGAGCCAGTGCTGCGCGCTTTTGTTGGCCGTTTGAGATCTCGGACGGATAGCGCTTCGCGATGTCCGCCAACTTCCAGATATCCAGAAGTTCATGGGCCCGCTCCAACGCGTCTTTTCTGCTGGCCTCACGCCGCTCAACGAGCGGGAAAGCCACGTTGTCTTCGATCGTCAACGAGTCGAGCAGCGCCGAGTGCTGGAACAACATTCCAATTCGTTTACGAGACTTTTCTAGATCCTGATCACTCAGCTCCGAAACACGTTGCCCGAAGAGCATGACTTCGCCCGCATCTGCTCGCATCAGACCCAACATGTGTTTGATCATGACGCTTTTGCCCGCTCCTGAGCCACCGATGATCACTGTGATCTCGCCCTTCCGGGCCGTGAAGTCCACGCCTTTGAGGATATCTCGCTCACCAAAAGACTTGCGAACTTGATTCATGGTCACCATGGCTTCTGATGCGGATTCTGAGACCTCACGGGCCTCGTCGATGACCGATCGAGACGCTTTCCCGACCAACGCCTCAACTTCTGGTACCTTCGAGCGCTTGATCGCGTCCGGTGTGTCATGAGCAATGATCTTTCCGTCATGCAAGACAGCGATGGAATCGGCACTTCGGAAAATCGATGCGAGATTATGACTGACCATCACGGCGGTCAGGTCGTTTTCCCGAACGATATCCCGAAGCATATCGTCCACAAACTCGGTCATTACCGGGTCAAGGCCGGTGGTTGGGTCGTCGAGAAGAAGCATCTCTGGATTCCAGATGATGGTACGGGCCACACTGACGCGCTTCTTCATTCCCCCAGACAACGCTGCGGGAAACTCCTCTAGAACTTCTCCGAGTCCGAGGTTTTCGAGCAGCTCAGCAGCAAGCTTTTCAGCCTCTGCCTTACCCAACGCGTTGTTCTCAACGAGCGGGAACGCCACATTCTCAACCACGGACATCGAGTCGAAGAGCGCGTAATTCTGAAAGAGCATCCCTGCGCGCTTCCTCAAGTCGTCTAAAGAAACGGCGTCTAAGTCACCAATCTTCTTGCCGAAAAACTCAATCTCTCCACGGTTGGCTCTCATAAGACCGTTCATATGCTTCATCAACACGGTCTTCCCCGACCCTGACCGCCCGAGGATGACCGTAAACTCACCCGTGGGTATCTCGAGATCAATGCCCCTCAAGACCTCCAATTCGCCAAATGACCGATGGAGATCTTTGATCCGCAGGATAGGCCCGTCTTCTCCCGACCATCGCGAGATCTTTGGAAGTAATAGGTTATCTTTGGTCGTCATGAATCTCGAGTTGTGTAAGAGTTTAGAGAAACCCGTTCAGGAAGAATAGATGGTAGAACTAAGCGACTCCACGTTTGAATCAGAAGTCCGAAACTCTAAACGCCCCGTGATCGTGCTCCTAACAGCGCGATGGAGTGCAGCATCCGCGTTGTGCATCGAACTCGTCAAGAACCAACAAGCGAGTTACGGAGAAATGGTCAAGGTTTGTTCGCTCGACGTTGAGCAAAACCCGGAGATTGCCGCTATCTTTTCCCGAGACGCCTTGCCGGCAATCCTGGTCTTCAACCGAGGAAAAGTCATTCAAAGTGCGGGTCCTGCCTTTGACCAGCAATCGATCCACTCCTTGTTCGAACTCGCCCTTTCCGTTCAGCCCTAAAACCAAGAAACGAAAAAACCCCGACTTACAATCGGGGCTTTCGAAGAAAGCGGGAGAAGGGATTCGAACCCTCGACTTCAACCTTGGCAAGGTTGCACTCTACCACTGAGTTACTCCCGCGAACGGATTGGTCTTATAGGTCTGAGCCTCATGACTGTCAATATAGTTTTTTTCACTATTCGTAAGATTCTTCATTTTCGGAATCTTCAAATTCAGCGGCACGTGGTGTGCCCAATCGCCCAGCCTTCATCAACGCCGAAGACCTCAACTTGGGAGAGAGTTCTGGTAGTCCCCGAATTCTTTCCATGTTTCCGCGCATTAGGACATCCGAATTCCGCTTCATCGCCTCAATCTGACCACGATGTTTCATCTTATTGAAGGGCAATGAGCCCTGCTCATCGAGAGGGTCAGCACTTTCTTCCTCCACATCCCAACCATCTTCTTCTGGTGGAACTTCAGATTCTTCGATCTCTTCGAGTTGAATCGGCGGATTTTCATTGAGTACCTCAGGCGGGGCCATTTCCTCACGGATCTCCTCGCCTTCAATCATCTCGATCTCTTGAGCCTCCTCTTCCACCACCTCTTCCTCGACGACTTCTTCCACAACGGGTCGTGCCCTAGATGGCCGGGCAGAAACGGGAGGACTTGACGCTCCGCCCATATATGGACGAAACCCTTGAACTGGCTCTAGATTCGCATCAAAGTTGGTCTGAATCTCTCCTCGAGAGAGCGCAAACATGACCGCAGCTCCCAGCCCTAATAGAGCCACCACGCCGCCCAAAACGATGAGCATTCGTCGTGATTTCGGCGGCTCACTTGGCTCCGGAGGAGGTGTGAAACTTTCGACTTCAACGCTGCTATCTGTTGAATCGAGATGGAGCTCAAACGTTCCATCGCTATTTTGCTGGGCGTGAACCGCGTTTTGTTTTCCAGTGCTCATCTATGCCTCATAGGATCACAAGGGATCCACCTACACTCGACCACATTTTGGAAATAAAAAAAAGCGTGGGCGTATGCCCACGCTTAATTCGCCGATTCTAAGCGCAATCAGTTCGCTTCTTCGAACTCAGCGTCGATCACATCATCATCGTCAGAACCCTTAGATTCTGGCTCAGCACCTCCCTCAGGCGATGCTTGCTGATACATCTTCTCAGCTGCAGCGTGGAGGACCTTCTCCAAGGCCTCCATCTTCTCATTGAGTTCTTCAACACTCGATGATTCGTTCTCCACAGCGCCTTTGAGTCCTGAAATCAGACCCTCAAGCTCAGTCTTCTGCTCACCTTCGAGCTTGTCTCCGTGCTCTGCGACGTGCTTTTCAGCTGAGAGAACCATTGCTTCTGCACGGTTGCGAACTTCCACACGCTCTCTCTTCTTGTCATCCTCGGCTCGATGAGCCTCGGCCTCTTTGACGAGACGATCGATCTCTTCTTGAGCCAGACCACTCGAAGACTCGATGCGGATCTTCTGCTCTTTGCCGGTAGCCTTGTCCTTCGCGGACACGTGTACGATACCGTTCGCATCGATATCGAAAGCGACCTCAATCTGTGGCACGCCACGTGGAGCCGGTGGAATGCCGTCCAGGTTGAACTTCCTCAAGGTCTTGTTATCACCGGCCATGGGGCGCTCACCTTGGAGCACGTGGACCGTCACCGAGGTCTGCGAATCTGCAGCTGTACTGAAGATCTCGCTCTTCTTCGTCGGAATCGTTGTGTTCCGAGGAATCAAAGTGGTCATCACGCCGCCCAGGGTCTCGATTCCGAGAGAAAGCGGAGTCACGTCCAAGAGAAGAATATCAGTCACGTCGCCACTCAAGACGCCCGCTTGCACGGCAGCTCCGAGTGCCACAACCTCATCGGGATTCACGCCCTTATGAGGCTCCTTGCCGAAGAACTCTTTAACTTTGGCTTGGACCAAAGGCACACGAGTCGAACCACCGACCAAAATAATCTCGTCGATCTTGTCCTTGGTAAGTTTCGCATCCTCGAGAGCCTTCCTGCAGGGCTCCAAAGTTCGCTGAACCAAGTCGCCGATCATCGACTCATACTTGGCTCGGGAGAGCTTCATATTGAGGTGTTTCGGGCCGCTCGCGTCCGCTGTGAGGAATGGCAAGTTGATATCCGTCTCAGTCACGCTAGAAAGCTCAATCTTGGCCTTCTCGGCGGCTTCCTTGAGACGCTGAAGGACCATCTTGTCTTTCGACACGTCCATCGCCGTGTCCTTCTTGAACTCAGCGATCAACCAGTCAATGATCACTTGGTCGAAGTCGTCACCACCGAGGTGCGTATCACCATTGGTCGAAATAACCTCGATGATCTTGTCGCTGACCTCAAGGATGGAGATATCAAACGTACCGCCACCAAGGTCGTATACGGCGATCGTTTGCTCACCGTTTTTCTGGTCAAGTCCATAGGCAAGCGCGGCTGCCGTAGGCTCGTTGACAATACGCTTGACGTCCAAGCCTGCAATGCGACCGGCATCTTTGGTCGCCTGACGCTGAGCGTCGTTGAAGTAAGCAGGCACGGTGATCACGGCTTCTGTGACCGTTTCACCTAGATAAGACTCCGCAGCCTTCTTAAGCTTCATGAGAATCTTAGAGCTCACCTCCGGTGGGCTGTACTTCTTGCCGCGAACCTCAATCGAAGCGTCTCCATTGTCTGCGGCGACAACTTTGTAAGGGATGCGATCCACTTCATTGGCCACCGAGCTCTGTTTCATTCCCATGAAACGCTTCACCGAGAAGATGGTGTTCTCGGCGTTGGTGATCGCCTGGTTGCGGGCAATTCGCCCAACAAGGACGTCGCCTTTGTCATCAAATGCCACCACAGATGGCGTAGTTCGAGTGCCTTCTTCGTTGGCGATGACCTTTGGCTCTTTGCCTTCCATCACTGCCACACACGAGTTGGTTGTACCGAGGTCGATACCGATGATCTTACCCATATCCGTTTCTCCTAACCTATTGGTTTTGAATTTGATTGGTCGCGGCCAGTTACTACCTCGCGCGACCGAACTCCTAACTTGAATCACAAGCTATACACGGGTTCGCTAGCGGCAACCCGCGAACACAAATTTATTCGCTTCCCGTCGCACTTTTTGTGTCTGAGGCCGCAGTGCTGCTTCCGCTATCGCTAGGTGTGCTCTTTGTCCCCTTATAATCCGAGACATACCAACCGCCTCCCTTGAGTTGGAAGGATGTGGTCGACATCACACGACTCAGATTCGGTTTCCCACATTTTGGACATACCGTTGGCTCGGCCCGACCAGGAAGAACCATCTCTTCGAGGGCCTCTCCACACTCTGTGCACTGATATTCGTAAATTGGCATTCTTTACCTCTCCACTCACAATTAAGCTGCGCGGCAAGGTATGCACTGCAAAGGGGGCGTCAAGTCACTCTTTGCGAATATGACGTTTCAACCCCAAAAATCGTGCGTATGACGCATCTAGAGGGTGGCTTCCCAGATCGAAAAGCTTAGATCTGAGAAAAGTGGAATGACGAGTCGGAGGTAGTAGATCGTCATGCCCACAAAGATGGTCGCAAATACAACCTTGACCGTCTCCATCCACGGTCCCGATTTGGGAAGCTTGGAGATCATTGAGGAAAACGTCCCTAGGAGGATAAAAAGCTGGCCCATACCGAGCGCAAAAACGCTCAAGAAGAGCCAACCCATCAGTAGATCTTGTTCTTGGGCGACCCAAACCAGGATGCCGGCCACTATTGGCCCAACACACGGCGCTGCGATCAAACCTGCCACAAGTCCCATGAGCAGCGCTCCGAAGTAGCCCTTCTTTCCTGTTTGGCCGAGCTTAGTTTGCAGGTTGGCGGGAAGCTTGATCTCGAAAAGTCCCAGACTCGAAAGTGCGAGCGCAAAGAAGAGCACCGAGATACCAACCACAACAACCGGACTCTGCATAGCGCCGCCAAACACGCCTCCAAGCGCGGCCGCTCCCAAACCCATCACTGAATAAGTCAGGACAATTCCGAGTACGTAGACTAGGCTCAGAGCAAACCCTTCTCGGCGAGTAGCAACGTCGCGAGCTCCAAAGAGGCTGATCGTGATCGGAATCAGTGGGTAGACACAAGGCGTGAAACTCGACGCCACGCCAGCTAAGAATACCAACAAGAGTGCGGCCCAAAGCCCCTTTTCATCGAGTTCCTTCCCAAAGCCCGAGCTACTCCCACCCTTCCCCGTCTGAACGATGTCGAGCTTCTCAAGAAACTCGCCCGACTCCAGCTTTCCTTCGAATCGCGCATTCTCCACGGGTGTACCATTGGACTTATAGAAGCCTACAGTTGGAAGTCCACTTACGCGGAACTCTTTGATCAACTCTCGATTTTGAGGCGTGTCCTGGTCGAAGTCGACCTTGAAAAGAATGAATTCTTCCTCGAGCCGAGGCCTAACCTCAGCCGAGCGAAAGACCTCTGATTCCATTTCGTTACAGGCTGCACACCACTCGGCCCAGAAATCGACCATGATTGGCTTTTGAGAAGCCTCGGACAACACTCTGGCTGATTCCAAGTCGTATTCCCAATCAAGGCCGTCCGGACTAGGCGGGGCTTCTGTGGAGGCAAAGACCAGCCAGAACACACCGATTCCCGAAATGAGAGCACCTAGGTATCGGCGAACCTTCCCCAATCGAGTCAAATCCCACCAACTTGTAAGGGCTTGAGCCACAACGAGCCCAAAAAGAAACACCGAGAGCCCAAGAGAGACAAGCGGCAGACGCTCCGAAATCGAAGCATCACTAGCCCACGCAAAACTGGGAAACGCTAGGCCTAAGGCCACTAAGATGAAGATTCGCAACATACCCTGTACCTAGAAACAGGTCTCTTGGAGCAAAACCAACAGGTGTATGGTCAGAATTCCGCGGCAAGTCAATTGGCGGTCTTTTCCTGCAGATAGGTGAAAACTTCCTTCTTGCTGAAGATGGATGTGACCAATCCGTCATAGCAGCCTGCCGCTGGCATATCGAGCGACCGTGCACTGTCTTGAAAAACCTCGCATCGCCCCGTCGGCTCTTGGTTCGAAGTGTCAGAACCATCAAAATTCGCAATCCCCTTCCACGCGACAAACTCCACGGGCAAGCCAGCCATCCAGGCTTCAAAATCATCTATGAAATTCTTTTGTCTCAAGTAGTCAACCACAGACTCCACCGGGGTTCCGACTTCGTAAACGACTACCGGAAGCGTCAAACCGTAGAGGCTCTCCAAGCGCCGAAGAAATTCATAGGAACTTCCATCGTCCCCGGGTTGCGCGTAGACTGAGAGCGCAAGGATGTCGGAGCGTTCGAGCAATGGCAGCAAGAGGAGCTCAAACGCTGTATCAAGCGCTTCGATCTCGCTTACACCATCGCCACCGTATTGAGGTGCGACGAACTCCACAAAATGATTCCAGTTGATACCAAACCCAATCTTAGTCTCGGGTGAGGCACGGCGGATCCTCTCGATCGCAAGCTGGTAGAACCCCATGAAGTTGGCGAACTCGCTCGGAGCCACTCCGTTACCTTCAGGAGTCCGAACAAGGCGTTCCATTTCCGTGCCCACAACCATGTATCTGGGAGTCAGAGCGGAAGCCGTGCTCTCGATATCGTCAAGGATTGAACGGCTAAAATCGCTACGGAAGAATCCATAGGGGCCGCGTCCCACCGTGTTCGCTTCCTCGCCCAGTTCCCCGTCCCAACGAACGTACCAATCTCTACGAAGACGCCAGAAATCTACCACGACCGATTTCTCGGTGAACTCTGCGTCTGCGAGTTGACTGAACTCGTCGATTTCATCACTCAAGTCCTGTGCTCGGGCAGAGAGTTTACCGGACCCAACGTTAGATGCTCTGAAGTCGACAGGACCACGAGATGTCACCGTACTAGCTGCCGGAAAGGTTAAGTACTCACCGACCTCTTGAGCCCCCTGATCGTAAGTCTGTAGGCGTAGGACTGCATGAGGAAAGGTTTGAGAAACTTCCGCAAGGACTTCTGCCCGTTGCGTGGCGATTCCCATCGCTTCACCGGACCGAACTCCAACTCCCACTTCCACATCAGCCCATGAAAAGGGTGTGGCAGCAGGAAGAGTCGGAAACCGATTTTCCTCCACGACACCATCGTCATCTTCGCCACAAGAAATAAAAAGAAGGGCCACAAAGGCCCACATTGCTGAACGCATTTTGTTATCCATCACGCCTAGTAAATAATCAGGTCATCCGAAGCACCCGTCGCCAGGTCCTTGAAGTCAGGCCCTTTCTTGGTCTTCTTTTTCTTAGCCTTCTTCTTCTTAGCCTTCTTCTTCTCTTTCTTTTCCGGAGCGGCAGCAACCGCACCTTCGTCTGTGTATTTGCGCACTTTGTCGTCTTGTGGTCGTCCTTCGTTCAAGTTGACGTCGGTGCTTCCGACAAGTGAGTCAAGGACGTTGGCATTCGCCTCGTAGTCGCCAGCCTCAGTCAATGCCTGAACCGCAGCAGATACTTCTTCTTCACTCTTGTCACCGCCTCCGAACTTACGATTTGATGCCTCGAGGCGTCTCAGCGCCTGTCGGTCCGAGAAGACCATCGTGTACGTGTCGAAGAGTTCCTTCTTATTCTTAACCGCCATCACGGTCTCCGGATCTTCCCACTGCACAAGGGCCAACTGCTCTTTGCCACCAATCTCTTCGTACTCAGCGACGGTCGGACGACCGTACTTATTTACGGTTGAGCCTACCAACGACTCAAAACCAACGCTCTGCATGTAAGAAGGATTGTAGCCCACCACGAGCTTGTAAAACTTACCATCGATGAAGAAGTAGAATCGCTGAGCAACCTTGTCTTTCACCAGCAGAAATGACTCACCATTGTTGGTTGTGAATTCATCTGCCACCACACTCACTTCATAGCCCGTTCGTCCTTCGAGGCGTGTGTAGCTCTTTTCAGCAGTCGCCAGGCGGTCGAGAAGAGCCTTTCGCTCCTTCTGAAGAAGGAGCATATCCCTCTTAATCGACTCATCTTTGCGCAGCTTGTCCATCTCCGACTTCTTCAGTTTGGCAAGCACGTCTTTCTTCGAATCACCCCACTTGATATCTCCAAGTGTCTCGGATAGCTCAGAAGAAAGGTCAGACTTTGCCTTCGACTTCGCTGTGGCGCTCATTGACAATCCGAGCACCAACAGGACGCTCATAATGAGATAAAATACACGACTCATGTTATCCTCCTCTTCATTGGTGCAGAGGCTATCAAATACAACCCTCGCTCACAACTCTACGAGACGATTACCGCACATTCGGTTTCAACGTCCCTGAACTGCGATAGATTCAATTATGGAACGCCCGTCATACCAAACACTCTTGAAGAGCCCTCTCGTCCGGTTTCTCATACTCGCCGCAGCGATCCTCGCCGGTGCGAGCGGCCTCAAATTCTACTTGATTGACTATCCGAAGATGCAGGCCGCCGAAATTGCACAATCTGGGCCGGAAACACTTGAGCTGCTCTCTCAGAAGATCGCGGAGGTGAAGGATCCCAAGAACCTCCCCGAGTCCACTCCTTGGAACCCAAGCGACCTTCCCTGCGCATCCAGCAAGCTTCCGCATACTGATGACTTCTGGAGCATGGTGGGTTTGGACACAAAAAAACCGTCGGTCTATCAATTTCGATTTGATAAGTCCGACGGTATCTACACCCTATGGGCGCGCCGTGATTCTGATTGTGACGGACTCTATGTAGTCCACCGCATTGATGCCTCTCTTGGTGCTGCGGGAACTCCAAAGTCACACAACCTAGGCGAATAAGCCTTAGTTGAGGTCTACTTCGCCTTTCTCAGCGAGCGCCGCACGTCTGGAGAGACGAATCTTTCCGCCGCGCTCCATCTCGAGAACTTTGACCATAACTTCGTCACCCTCTTTGAGGATGTCGTCCACGCTGTCCACGCGACCTTCGGTCAACTCGGAGATATGGCACAAGCCTTCGGTTCCTGGGAGGATTTCGATGAAAGCACCGAAGTCTACGACCTTCTTGACTGTTCCCATGTAGATGGCGCCCACATCAGGCGTAGCCGTCAAGCCTTCGATAATCTCAATAGCCTGTTGCGCCTTGAGAGCGTTGGACGATGAAATGGAGACCGTTCCGTCATCCGAAATCATCACGGTCGTTCCAGTAGCATCTTGGATGCCACGGATGGTCGACCCACCCTGTCCGATAACCGCACCGATTGCGGATACAGGAACCTTGATCTTCACAACACGTGGTGCTGTGTCTGCAAGGTCACTGCGTGGCTCAGAAATCGTCTGAGTCATCAGATTCAGAATGTGCTGAATTCCAGCGCGAGCCTGACCGATCGCCGCATTCATGGTCTCGCGATTGAGGCCTTTGATCTTCGTATCAAGCTGGAACGCTGTGATTCCCTTCTCAGTTCCACAGATCTTGAAGTCCATGTCGCCGAGATGGTCCTCGTCACCGAGAATATCGCTGAGGATCTGATAGCGATCCCCTTCCTTAATCATTCCCATGGCGATACCAGCGGTATGGCGAGGAATCGGAACTCCAGCGTCCATAAGCGCGATACTACCGCCACAAACCGAAGCCATCGAACTCGAACCATTGGACTCGAGAACATCGCTGACGATGCGGATTGTGTATGGGAAATCAGCTGGAAGGTCCGGAAGCGTTGCCGTCAAGGCACGCTCTGCCAAGAATCCGTGTCCAATTTCGCGACGAGCTGTGGTTCGGAAAGGCTTGACCTCTCCGACACAGAATCCTGGGAAATTGTAGTGGAGCATGAAGTTGCGTGTCTCATCACCTTCAAGCGTATCGAGGCGCTGAGCTTCGCGCTCGGTACCAAGCGTCACACTCACAAGGGTCTGAGTCTCTCCGCGAGTGAAAATCGCGGACCCGTGGCTACGTGGAAGGTAGCCAGGTTCGATCGTGATATCACGAATGTCCTTCGGACCACGGCCGTCCATGCGCTTTCCGTCGAGAATCATCTCACGAGAGACTTTTCGGCGGATATTCCCATATGCCTCTTTATAGGCATCGAGTTCTTCAGGCGCCTTCTCCTCGTAGTACGCGACGACTTCGTCCTTTACGGCGTTGATAGCAGCATAGCGCTCATGCTTGTCGGGCACGGTGAGTGCTGCAACAATCTTCTTCGCGTAACGCTTTTCAACTTCTTTTTCGTGCTTCGGAAAGCTAGGAGCCTCTTCCACAGCCGTCTTCGCCTTTCCAATCGCTTCTGCCATACGGACCTGCGCTTGCAGGGCGTCTTGGGCAGCGTCACGACCAAAATCGAGGGCGTCGATCATGATTTCGTCAGGGGTCTCTTTCGCACTACCTTCGACCATCACGATGGCGTCAAGCGTCACAGCGAGCACGATGTCCATCTCGGAGCGCTCGCGCTCTTCGAACGTTGGGTTTGCGATGAACTTGCCATCGACACGACCCACACGAACACCGACGACCGGTCCGGCAAACGGAATGTCGCTGAGCATGAGCGCAGCCGAACATCCCGTGATGCTCAGAACGTCAGTATCGTTGACACGGTCTGCCGAGATGACCCAAGCGACCAGCTGGGTCTCGTTTTCGAAAGTTTTCGGAAACAAAGGACGCATTGGTCGGTCGATCAAACGACTCGTGAGCGTTGCCTTAGTACTCGGCTTCGCTTCGCGCTTGAAATAGCCGCCCGGGATCGAACCCGCCGCCCATTGGTTTTCCACGTAATCACAAACCAAGGGAAAGAACCCAAGGTTGCGTTTTCCGCCTGCGGTTGCGGTGCAAAGCACCATTGACTCACCAAACTGCACAACCACGGACCCGCCTGCCTGGCGAGCCATTCGGCCGGTCTCGATGATCAATTCACGATCGCCGATCCGAGCCACTTCTCTATAAATTGCCATATATCTCTATCCTTACATCTACGTGGTGTGCACACAATTGAGCCACCACACCTTCATGGAAAGGCTGCCTCCCTGGCAAAGGCGACAGCCCCGAAAAAATCTTACAAAAAAGCCCCCGAAAGACGGGGGCTGGAAAATTACTTTCGCAGTCCGAGTGCTTGAATCAACTCTCGGTAACGCGGAATATCTTTGCTACGAAGATATGCCAAAAGACGACGACGCTGTCCGACCAGCTTAAGCAGGCCGCGACGACTGTGGTGGTCGTGCTTATGTGTTTCAAAGTGCTCTTGAAGCTGCTGAATGCGAGCTGTCAGAAGAGCGATCTGGACCTCAGGTGAACCCGTATCGTTCTCACCGCGGCCAAATTTGGCGATAATTTCGTTTTTGATATCTGAATGCAAAGCCATGGGATAACTCCAAAAAAATGCGTATCTAAACTACTCTGTCTGACGAACCCACCCATGGAGAGAAAGTCAAAATGCAGAGTCGGCGGGACCATAAAGGCCGAAGGCACGATAGTCAAGGAGTTTTCAACTTATCCGCGAGCTCTACTCAGGCATAGCCAGAATCGACTTCAAGTAGTCCAAATTGCGAGGGCTAAAGCGGCTCGTAGGGGCGCCGGGCAACTGCGCTCGAACATCAAACGGCCGGTCTGCTCCAGAGTTCATAATCCAACCCTCGCCCGGCGGGTCGTTATGGAACTTCTTCTCGTGGCCTTCTACGCTTGGCGGAAAGTGAGCGAGCCCCAGCGCGTGTCCCACCTCGTGAACGGCAGTATGCGCGGTTAGATTAGCTAGGAGCGATACTGCCGCCCCAACTTCTTCGGCACGATCTCCCGATAGGTCGTCGGGCCCAGCTGGTTGTCCGCCCAAAGACGGCATCACTTTACCCATCACTCGGTCAAACTCCGGAGACGTCCCAAAATTATCGGGAAAGAGCGTGGGACTAAAGATCACGAAGGACTCAATGAACACGCCACCGTAAGGCAAAAAACCAGCGTCCTGACTGTGACGATTCACCCCGCCCAGATAGTCGCCGAGAAATAAATTGCCCGTATCCTTGCCACCTTGATTAAACGAATTGTCGTATCCAAAATTGAGCAGACCACTGGGGTCAGGACCACCAATCTCAACCGTTGTGAACTCGATAAAGTCTTGAGGAATTGTGTCGCGGACTTCCACATGAATGTCTTCATAGTCTCTGCTGACGCCTTCCAGAATCGCTTCCTTCAAAGCATGTTCAACATTGGCCAGTCCGTAATTCTGAAGCGCGCGAGTGAACCCCGGAAGATACTTCAAATAGATGATCTGTTTAGTTGAAGTAACCTCAAAGCTTCCCCGCCACGACTGCCCGGCTTGCTCCGAAGACGCGTCAAACAACGTTGGGGTAATCGTCCCTTCAAAGACACCTGGGGTCGCACCCAGTCCAGTGATTTGGTTGTTTTGCGAGATCTCATACCAAACGTCTTGAAGGATCGTACTCTCGTCTGAAACCTCAAATGGCACGCGAATGATCGCTGAGTTTCCGGAATAAACAAGCGGCGGGATGTTCGGGTTGCTAGGTGTAAATGTGCCGTCGTAGGTCAGATACATGCCGTATCCAAGGGCGTCATTTGGGACCACGAAACCTCGCCCCCGGATGGTGACCTTTTGACCCCGAGAGGCACTTCTCGGCTCCAACGACTCAATCCGACTCCGATCGATTGCAATACGCGTGTCTGGAATAAGCGTTCCACTAAATTTTTGGCCCGTGCGGAGCACACTTTCGAACGCGAGTTCTCCTTCAAACTGGCCAACGCGCACTCCAAAAAGGGCGGGACTCAATCTAAGAATCGCCTCATCACGCGCCCCGTTCCACTCTAGAGCTACACGTGCATTCGTGATGACCCTTGAGGAAGCGTCGGGATAAGTCATACGCCCTTGGGTTACGAGTGCGTAGGTTGTGCCCTCCTCTGGTCTTAGGAAGCCGTCACCGCGAATCACCACTTCTTGGTCAGGAAAGCCCGAGAGGTTCGAGGGAAGCTCCACATTCTTCGGCGTCGCATCGTTTCGAAAATCGAGTCGGATATCCTCGACGTAGGCGATTCCGAGGAGTCCGATTGGGTCGTCGAGCTCAATCTCGATGGAACCTGTGAACCTGCGGTCCTCCCCTCCACTTATCTCAGCGAAAAGTCCTTCGTTGACGTCGAGGGAGACCTTCAGGTTTCCCGCGGAACCGACGCGGTCCACAGGCACGAAATACGTGGCCTCGAACCGTTCGCCCCCATCGAGAATACCTCCTAGCCGAACCCGCGCTCCGCTCGATTCACGCCGCGAGGAATTCAAGATCTCGAAGCTGAGTATGGAACTCGGGAGTACATCCGTCTGGTTAAGAAGCGCGACAAATTCCTGAGGCTCTCGCTCTGGCCCTTCTTCAAGATCCCCTGAGGCGCAGCCCACACAAAGCGCAAGCCAAATCAGAAGTGGGAAAAGGTAGGATTTCACGGCAAAGGGAGAATCTCCAAGAGATACTCTTGGTTCTTCGGGTTAAAGAAAGGAGGTTGTGTACCATTCAACTCGCCACGCTCCACAAAGGGGCGGTCGCCACCCGAGTCCATCAAACACCCATCACAAGGCGTGCGGTTGTGGAACTCTCCTCGAGGAACAATGCGATCTTGGTCGAAGAATGAGAGGCCCAAAGAGTGGCCAATCTCATGGGATATCGTGTTGCCGACCACGCTTCCAATCATATGGATCGCCTCTTGAATCTGAGCTGACCTCTCGCCGTTCGGCCATTCGGTTCCGCGTACGGGACTTCCTCCAAGCGCTGGCATGAAAGGCCCCAAAACCCGGTCAAAATCTTCCGACGCATCAATCACACCGGGATTTAGGGTCTTGCTGAAGTAATCGAAAGACTCGATGAAGACCCCGCCATAAGGCGTGCTGAACTCGTCCTGGCTGTTGCGATTTACGCCGCCCAGGTAATCCGCCAAAAATAGGTTGTCGGTATCCTTGCACCGCTGCGTGACCACATTACAGGTGTTGTCGTAGCCGAATTTGTTCTCACCAGACGGGTCTGGCCCACCAATCTCGATCGTTGCAAAATCGATGAATTGGGTCGGCGCATCCTCGGTGAACTCAACGTTTACCATGGCATAATCGCGATTGGTTACTTCAAGAATTCGGCGCCGAATCTCGAACTCAACGTTTTGCACCCCGTACTTTTCCAAGCCCTTTGAGAACGATGGAAGATACTTGATGTGGACCATTTGCTTAGTGGGCAAGACCTCAAAGGTACCCACAAATCCCTCACCTATCTGCTCGCCCCATTGGTCAAAAGCGATTGGCGTGATCGAACCTTCGAATACGCCTGGTTTCGCGCCGAGGCCCGTGAGGTCGTAGAGTCCAAGCTGCCCCGGGCGCTCCACAATTTCATACCAAACAGCCATCTCGGCTACCGAATCGTTCAAGACGCGGTCCGGACTCCTTTCTAGCGCCCGTTCTCCCTCAAGATTGAGCGACTCTCCGTCGTCGTAGCGAAGCGTTCCCTCAAATCGGAAGATCATCCCGAAGAATGCGTCGGAGTCGGCATTAGGGACCATTCCCCGGCCGTTAATCTGAATGAGTTGACCACGAGAGCCAGCATCCGGATTAAACGTCGCAATGAATGGAGGTTGCATCTCAAACACGAGGCTCTCGAGAGCGTTGCCCGGAAACTCCTGAGCGCTGGACAGGCGATTCAAGAAGCTTACAGACCCATCGAAATTCATGACTTGAACCCCGAAAACATCTGGGCGAAGCGGGAAATAGGCGCGTGTTCGACTATCGTCCCAAACGAGCTCGATTTCCGCACTTGTGACCTCGCGCGTGTCACCGTTTGAGTAAGTCACAGCGCCGTCCACCACAGCGAGGGTTGCCCCCTCCTCTGGTCGCAAAAAATTCTTGCCTGTGACCTCTATGAGTTGCCCCGGAAAGGCCGCTGGCAGAGAGAACGCATCCAGATTGGGAGGAAACTCGGAAAAGGCCTCCAGGCGTTGACCGTCAAGCCTTCCTCGTCCAAGAACGCCTATCTCGTCGATGAGGTCGACTTCAAAACTACCGGTGAAAATCGATTGTGGGCTTGGCGCAAGAGCTGGCCAAAGCTGTGTGTTAACCGGCATGCGAACAATAATATTGCCCTGATCTCCGTCTCGGTCGGTCTCGGCTACAAAATACGTGAACGAGACTTCCCGGCCCACTCCATCGTAGCCCTCAACTTTGATCTCAGCTGATTCAGCAACGGTTCGCTCGGTCCCCAAGATCTCGAAGGTCAGAACCGATGAAGAAACGATTTGAGACTGATTGTACCCGATGATCAAGGGCTGCACCTGGCGCGACGATTCATCTGGGGGAGACTCGTCCTCGGACGCACAGCCAACCAAGATCAAAGCGAATAGAAGCGCAAAACGCATGAAAAGCCTGGGAAAGACCTAAGTAAGACACGGTCTTAAGGATTGACGATTTCGGGGGCGGCGGTCAAGCGAAGCTAGGACTTCGGCTCCAGGCGCTCGATTCCGTGCATGTAGGGTCGAAGTGCTTCGGGAACCGTCACGCTCCCATCCGCGTTTTGGTAATTTTCCAAAAGTGGAATCAGAATACGCGGGCTCGCGATCATGGTGTTGTTGAGCGTGTAACAGAAGTGAATCTTCCCATCGGAATCACGCCAACGAATCTGGGAGCGTCGGGCCTGATAATCATAGAGGCTCGAGCAGGAATGTGTCTCAAAATAGCCTTCGCGAGATGGCATCCACGTCTCAATTTCATGCTTCAGAACTTGCCCGAGGCCGATTTCGCCTGTGCAGGCGAGTGCAACGCGATATGGCAACTCAAGGCGCTGCATAAGCTTCTCAGCGTTCCCAAGAATGCGCTCGTGCAGAGCCCGAGACTCGTTGGGGTCATTCTTGCAAACCACGACCTGCTCAACTTTCGTGAACTGGTGAACGCGATAGACACCTCGAGTATCCTTGCCAGCGCTTCCCGCTTCTCTTCTGAAGCATGGCGAATAGCCTGCCACCAATATAGGGAGCCTTGATTCGTCAATGATTTCGTCGGCATTAAGGCTGACCAAAAAGACCTCGGAGGTTCCGATCAAATACTTATCGTCTTTCTCCAAGTGATAGGTGTCCTCTTTACCGTAAGGAAAGAAGCCTGTGCCTTTCATGGCGGATTCGTTGACCATCAAAGGGCCGAGAATCATCTCGAATCCGTCCTCGACAAGGATATCCATAGCGAGTCGAGTGATGGCGAGCTCAAGGAGAGCGCCCGGGCCCCGAAGAAGATACGAGCGAGCACCTGCGAATTTAATCGCCCGCTCCTTATCCAAGATTCCCAGCGTAAGCCCGAGCTCTTCATGATCCTTGGGCGCAAAATCGAGCTTCTTCGGCTCTCCAACAAGACGCACGGTCACGTTGTCTGCATCTGTCTCACCGATCGGAACTTCATCGAGCGCGACATTGGGCACCATCAGCAGGAGCGCATCGTACTCTTCGGTTACCTGAGTCAATCTGACTTCTAACTCTTGAATCTTAGTCTTTAGAGTCTTACCCTCCTCGATTAGAGCAGGTTTTTCATCTTTTGACGCTTGTGGTATCGCCGCTGCGACCTCGTTACGACGTGCACGCGAGGAGTCCGCCTCCGTGATAAGTTCACGCCGAAGAACGTCGAGTTCCATGAGTCGGTCGATATCGACGTCAAAACGTTTGTTTTTGGCACCCTGCTTAACAAGGTCTACATTGTCGCGAATGAACTTGATATCCAACATAAGAGCGCTCCAAAGCCTAGGACCGGCCCGGAATACCACGACCTTGAAGCCCCTGACAATTGCACTTCGGATAGTTTTCATCGCCGGTCTGAGCGTGGCACTTGGCGCCTGCACAGAGAACCTTGGCGCCCCCCGGACCGCTGACATGGATACACCTGAGGATCTCGGGGAAGACATGTCGATGATGCAGGATAAGCAACGCCAAATCGGGGAGACTTGCGCAGGTCCAGAGGACTGTGTGGAAGGTGCACTTTGCATCGGCGATTCCAGTCAAAACTATCGATGCATGCGCGTTTGCGAGGAGCCCTACTCCCTTTGTGATGACGCCTCGGTCTGCCTTGCTCTGGCCGGTCGTCCTGAATCAGTTTGCTATCTCGGAGGCTCAATCGAGCCCTCGTCGGCTTGCCGATCGAATCTGGAATGTGCCAGTGGAAGACTTTGTATAGGTGGATCTGAGGAGTTCTATTGCGTGGATGCGTGCGATGAGACACGAACCTGCGAATCTGGAAGATCCTGCATCACACTCTCTACGGGCGCTAAAATTTGTAGCCCCGATTTGGGCAGCATTTGTGACAGTACTTTGGAATGCCCCGGTTTGCTCGAATGCTCCACCGAGGTCGAGGGCCTTGAGACGCTCTTTCCCGGGGTGTGCACATCAAAGTGCCCTTGCGAGGATTCCGCTACCTGTCTGCAGATCCCTCAAACAAGCACAGAATCTTGCTTCCCAGGGTGTGAATCTGATGCTGATTGTCGATACTTAAGTGGCTGGCGCTGTCAGGATTCAAGCGCATGTGATGCTTTTGATGACCCCGAAGAATGCGCTACACGATTTGGCGAGAAACGAGTTTGCTTGCCAACGGCGCAATGAATCGGCTTGATTGCTCGGTTTTCGTCCTTAGCTTCGCGACGTCATTGGATTCGGGAGACGCATGCTAGGCAAACTATTTCTTCTTTTCACCATCGTTCCTCTCATCGACCTCTTGGTCTTGATTCCGCTAGGACAAGAGATCGGGTTGATCCCAACGATTTTGCTGGTGGTTGTTACGGCGATGGTAGGTTCGTGGCTCGGCGCACGTGAAGGGCGTCAAGCGTGGAAGCGCATTCAGGAGGACCTTGCGAACGCTCGGCTTCCCGGAGATAGTGTGCTCGATGGGCTTGCAGTGGCGATGGCTTGCGCGCTTTTGGTCACGCCTGGGGTCATCACAGACGCCTTTGGTTTGATCCTCTTGATTCCGGCTTCGAGAGGACCGATAAAGCGATTTGCACGCAGCAAATTCACAAACATGTTGCAGAATCCCGACGTGACGGTTATCGATCTCAACCAACGAGCCACGCGGTGGCAAAATGATGATGTCATAGACATCACCCCGGAATCGTCAGAAAACCCAAGAGGAACATTAGATGCTCATTGACCTTCATGCCAAAACCTCTCGCTCTAAGGGTGTAAGCCTAAGCGCTGCCGAAGTAGCTGAAAAAGCTAAGGCCGCAGGCCTAGACGCGGTTGCCTTTTGCGAAACCCTCTCAACTTCTCATAGCAGTGAGTCGCTCGAGGCCTGTAAGAATGCGGGAATTCAAGGATTCGTTGGAGTAGAGATTCCAACCACTACCGGGGTTGTGATCGGCTTTGTTCCAGAGGTTGGACCTTTCCTCCTCTCAGAAGAATGGCGTCAGCTCACCGAAGTTGTGACACCAAGCGTGGAACAGGTCGTGGAACTTTTCGAATCCCACAACGGTGTCGTTGTTGCGTCGAGGCCTTATGACCTGAGCATCCCTCACGCCATGGGCGATCGTATTTTCGAAATTAACGGCATCAAAGGCGTTGAAGTCTTCACATCGGGTCTGAAGACTCTCCAGGCTGATTTTGCGTTGGAAGCTGCAGCATTCTTGAGCCTGCCTACCCTTGCTGGTTCCGCGGGACAAAATGTCGGGGATTTCGCTACGCTCTTCGAGAACGAGATCACCACTCAGTCGGAATTGGTGGATGCTATCAAAGCTGGCCAGTTCTGGGCTGTGCACATCGGCGCGACCGAGCAAAAGCGTGAACAGCGACGTGAAGATCGTCCTGAGCGAAACGACCGTGACCGCAAAGGTGGCGGTGGTGGTGGAAGAGACAGAAGAAACGGCAAGGACCGCGGTCCAGACCGCAAAGATTCACGGCGCCGAAGAAACTAAGAGGAGAAATGTTTCCGGACCTCTTCGAGGCTCGGAATCGCCCCTCTCCCTCCAACCCCTTGACATGCCAGTCCCGCGGCGATGTTCGCGAACTCAACTTGTTCGCGAAGTGAGAAGCCGTTGAGCAATCCGTAGAGCACGGCGCCGTGAAACACGTCACCTGCCCCGGTCGTGTCTACAACTGGGACATCAAAAGCCTCGAGCCTCACGAGCTTGTCGGTATCTCGGTCAAGGGCCACACAGCCATCCACACCGAGTGTCACAACAACGTGTGAAGGCCCTTTGTCCAGAAGCGTTCGACACAAGCTCGTCAACTCCCCTACTCCTGCAAATTGACTCGCAAAACGCTCCGAAGCCACGAGCACATCACAATGGGCCACGGCTTCAGCGATAGCAGGCGTCAAGGACTGTGCGTCCAGAAGAATACGAATTCCTCGCTCTTTTGCGCGTTTCATAAGGTCTAGCTCAGCTTCGATATGAGTCCCGTCAACCAAGAGCCAAGTCACACCATCCAAAACTTCGTCTGGAATCTCGTTTGCGCGCAAAACGTCCACATTTCCGGGTGTCACATACGTCTGCTTTCGCCCAGTACCCTGCTCGATCACGATAAAGGAGAGTTGGGACACGGCTCCTTTTTGGAAAACGAAATGGTCCACGTTGACGCCTTCGTCGCGAATCGTGCGCACGATTTCGTGGCCGCGCCCGTCGTCTGCCGCTTTACCCACGAAACCCGTAGACACTCCCCAGCGGGCGAGCGTCACGGCGGCAGTCGCAGCGGAACCTCCTCCCTGCTGAGAAAACTGAAGCATATCCTTCTTACTTTCTGGCTCAGGGAAACGATCCACAACGGCCAAATAGTCTAATGTACAATGTCCAACTGCTAGAACTTGCATGTCATCTCCACACGGCACCAAAGGTAGGCTCGCAAGGTGCACAATACAGAATTGTGGAGCGCTCACGCAACCACGAAGCAACACCATCAAAATCTTGAGACTCTGGAATTCATTTGGAGGGTTTCCCACTCAAGAATCTGATAGTCAAGCGAATCGCGCCAACCCAAAACAAAGACATAACAACAACTTAAGACCCCTCGGCACATCTGGCATCTTCGTTGCAAACTTGTAGGTTTGTAACTGATTCAACCAAGGAGACGTCATGAGTCAAAAGAAGTGGATAGCAGGAATGGCACTGGGCACGATGCTCATCGCCGCATGTGCAGATCATCAATCCGAGAGCCTCACCAAGACACCGGCCCCACAACCTGAACCGGAAGTAGGTGCTTCGCGTTTCGTATCTGCGGATGGCTACAATGGTGAGCAATCTCGCGGAAACGACAACTTTGAGAACAACGCGAACGCTGCACCTGAGGCAGGGGAAGACGCCGATGAGCGCACAGTCGAAGAGGGAGATATCTATCGGGTAACCACCGACGGGAAGATTCTCAATCTGAACGCCTATCGTGGACTTCAAATCATCGACATGACCGACCCAGCGAACCCCGATATGTTGGGCAAAGTGCAAATGAGCGGTCATCCGGTGGAAATGTACCAGGTTGGCTCGCGCGTCTACGCCCTAATGAATAATTGGAGAGGCTACTACGGCTCACGCGAAGACGTACTACCTGATGCGTACCAAGGTGGCGTTGTGGTAGTCATCGATATCTCCAATCCGGCAGCTCCAACGGTGACTGGCCGTGCTGAAGTTCCCGGATGGATTCGCTCAAGCCGCCTTACTCGAGGAAATGGGCAGGAGGCCCTCTACGTTGTTGCCAATGAATATCAAGGCGGCGGCCAGACCAACGTAAAGAGCTTCTCCGTGAACTCTACTGGCGCTATCACGGCCAAGACCACACTCAATCTGGATGGAAACGTCGGGGATATCCAAGCTACTGGCTCGCGACTGATGGTCGCTCGTCACGACTGGCAGGGCCAAGGGGGTAGTGACGTGACACTCATCGACATCTCAAGCCCAACCGGTGAGATGGTTGAGGGAGATACGGTCCGCGTCAAAGGCTATGTCGCCAACAAGTTCAACATGGACGTACACGAGAACGTACTTCGCGTGGTGTCGGGAAACCATTGGAATTCCAACGAAAATACCAACCACCTAGAGACCTTCGACGCAACGGACATCTCGAACCTGACGCCGATCGATTCCGCAACATTTGGCGACAATGAAGACCTCTTCGCCACGCTATTCCTGGGCGAGAAGGCATTCTTCGTGACGTATCGCCGTGTGGATCCGTTTCATGCATTTGAGATCACCGCCAACGGTATGGTCGACGAGAAGTCTGAGTTCATCGTTTCAGGTTGGAACGACTACTTCCGCCCTGTGAACAGCGAGCGACAACTCATCGGCATTGGAAAGAACGATGAGAACGGCAACACAATGGCCGTGAGCCTCTATGACATCACCGACCTCACCAACCCGTCGCCGATGCTAGACCGCGAAGAGGTCGAACTATCGTTCAGCTGGTCCGAGGCCAACTGGGACGATCGCGCATTTTCCGTTCTGGAGAAGGCCACGGCAGTACAGGCGCCGACCGGAGAAACCGAAACCGGCGTGGTGTTGCTTCCTTTCACTGGCTGGGACCAAAATGAATACATCTCCGCGGTCCAGATTTTCACGTTCAGCGACACTACCCTGACTAAGCGCGGCATCATGGAGCACGACACACCCGTACGTCGTAGCTTCCTCGCCGATGCGACCGATAAGACCGTGGGTAACCTCTCTGAAGCGGAGCTCGCCCTCTATGACGCAAGTGCTCCTGACCTACCCGTGCGCCTCGGTTCGATCGAACTTGCGCCGAACTACTCCGAATTGCTCTTCTACGGGTCACACGCGGTTCGACGAAAAGACAAACGGTCTTATTACTGGTGGTGGAGCTCCTCGTCCAACACTGCTCCTCTGGACGAGCTCGAGATTGTCCCCATCGGTGATGACCTCGACAGCGCTGAGTCCATTGCTGAAATCCAGATTCCAGCGGGTTCCACCATCACAAAGGTGGGAGACAAGCTCGTCGTGACCCAACGGCTCCAGAACAGCACAAACAATGACGAGTATGAAGTTCAGCTCTGGAACTTGAGCACCCCTGGCATGCCCACCCTTGAAGACTCCGAAGTCTACACGGGGCTAACCACGGGCTACAACGATTACTGGGGATGGTACGATTGTTTCGGCTGCGACTATTACTACCCGTACTGGGGAGGACAAGACGCAATGGCAGTCGCCGACACAATTGTTTACCCGGTTTCTAAACAAGAGACTGAGTTGCTCGGCACCATCAACTACGTCGAAGAGTATCCTTCAGGGAACTACTGGGAAAGTTGCTACGACAACCAAACAGGTGAACGACAAGACTGCACCTACTTCTCCGGGCGTTACCGTTGCGAGACTCTAACTCGTCCGAACGGCACGGTTGAGCCAACTTTCTGCCACGGCGACTTCTACGAATGTACACAAACCGCTGATGACACCCAGTGCGTGGAAGTTCCTCGTTCAACGGTACCGAGAGAGACGCGCACATATTCTTACGAGCAAAACCGTTACTGGACCTACTGGGACTTCAAGATCCTCGACGTTTCAGGCTCAACGCTCCCAAGTGCAACACAGATCACGATGGCGAACGACGAAGAATCCGTTGGCCTCCTCGTCCGAGGTGATAGCCTTTTCGCCACCTACAAGCAGCCCTATCAGTTGCCAAACGACCCACGTCCGTTCGTTCAATACTTTTTCCGAGAGATCGACCTTGGCGGCGCCGCACCAGTCATCAAGCCTGATGTGAATATCCCTGGCGAGCTCTTGGAAGTGGATGGAAACACGCTGATTACGCGCGATTTCCTCTGGGGTTCTAACATCGTAGAGTCGTCCATCAACCGCCTCACACGCACGGCCAACGGAGCTGTTCTAAACGACGTGGAGCGGTTTGAAGATCAGGTCATCGACACCATCACACTCGATGGCGGGAGCAACCTGCTCTTCACCTTCCGGCAGACCTATGACTACTACTCAAACGATGATTACTCAGTGAAGCTTGGAATCATCTCGTTGACAGGAAGTGGTCTCAACGTTCTCTCGGAGACACCGATCGACTCGTGGGCAAGCTTGCGAGCAGCCATTCCTGGCCGTGCGCTCTTCACCGTCTCCGGAGGACTCTTGGTCATCAATATCGACGACCCGAGTGCACCTGAGGCTCAATCCTACTTCAGCACAAACGGATGGCCGAGAGCGTTCATTACCGAAGGGGCGAATGCCTACTTCGCTGCTGGAATGTACGGCATCTATACCTTCGACTTGAACGAGAGCAATCTCCTGGCACCGTAACTCTTGCTCTTGCAAAACAAAAGGGCTCACACATTATCCTGTGTGAGCCCTTTTTAGTTTTCTATCTTCAACGGTCTATTCGGCTACAAAGCTATCGAAATCGCTGATCCTCAACATCCCAGCCACCATCCTAAGTGCGCACGATACGGCAGAACCCTTCGGAACAGCTTCCCGAACGGTAACGCCCAAGTTGTAATAACCTTGCACACACGCCAAAACTGCCGCAGCACAGGCCTCCGGTGATAAACCACCGGTATCAAACTCGCCCGTCTTTAAGCCATCTTCAATGGCCTGCCTCATCGGTTCCATCCACCGCATCACCGCGTCGCCGAAAGCGTCTCGAACCTCAGGCTGCCGAATAGACTCAGCGGTAATCGTGACCCAAGTTGCGACCGCCTCAGCGTCCCCGCGAGCTGGAGAAGTCTTGAGATAGCCCATCACCATAGTCTTTACCCGTTCCGTGGGGGTTCCAGCTCGCGCCAAGTGTTCGATGCGGGACTCGTGCTCTTCCTCGAGTCGGCGAACCAACTCCACAAGAATCTCTTGTTTGTTTTGGAAATGATAATGAATCAGGCCGGGTGTGATGTTCGCCTCCGCAGCGATGCGGTTCACCGTTGCGTTGGCCCATCCCCTATCCGCCATCACCCTCAAGAGCGCGTCAATGATTTCTGAGCGCCGGACTGTTGAATTTCTTTTTGGCATCGTTTCTATCTAGTTGAGTACGTCGACTCACTTTATGACATAAGAATCACTTTCTTGCGATCCCTTTCAACCCGCGCATTTATTGCGCAAAACCCAGATCTTCGGCGTCTAAAACCTCTTTGTTCGCCCGCGAGACCGCTGACCAGATTAAAGTCCTACATTCGGCAATTTCGCCTACGAATTTCCACTCGAGCAATAGCTCCATCGCATCGGAGGCAACGCCCACGATTTCCTTATCGAGCGCATCTGCAGCGCTTGCTACGAGATACTGAACAATCGCAGAGCGAACTTCGCGTCGATGGAACGAAGGAATCACGACTTCGCGGTCCGCTAACGCGCTTTTCACTTCATCGGGATAGGCATCGAGCACGGAACGGGACTCAGCCTTAGGATCGTCAAACGAGAGCAGAAGCCGAAATCCGCGCTCTTTGGCTCGATGCGTCAAAGCCTTCAACTGATGGGCGCTCAAGAGTCTAGCGGACTCTACAAATAGCGCCCCGCCCTCCGCCGCGAGAAAGAGTTGTTCAGGAAAAGCGTCGGAATCTGGACGCCCGGAGTCGAGGTAATGCGAGACGTCCAGACAGATTGCCCTTTGCTCGAACTTCTGGTCCAAATGCACGGCGCATGCTGCCGTAAACCTCTTTCCGCTGCCCCACGCCCCCGCGAAAATAATCGGCTCTTTGGACTTTAGGAGATAGTCGAGCGCGTCAATCAAACCTGGCTCGAGGAGTTCGTTCATTCTGAGCACGCTAGGAGCCAGATCTTGGAACGACTGACTACGGTGCGCATCGAGTCGAACATGCAAATCTTCTTCTCGCTCTTGAGCAGCCTTGAGCTCGTCTTCGTAGCCTTGAACTTGGCCTTCCAGCTCCTGAACTCGCTTTGGGTCGATTGTCGGCAAAGGTCCAGCATTCTCGCCACGTTCGATGGAAAATGCCTCCAGAACGAGGGCTGCCCAAAGTACGTCGTCCAAGCTTGATTGTGCCTTTTGTACGAGTTCGATCGGACATTCCGGCATCGGGTCTGCACCTCGAGACACCCACGCCGCACTCAAAATGATGTGGATGTTCGGAACCTCAAGACCTCCCTCGGGAGAAGAGAGCTCCGTAAACACCGGCATGTGCATCGTTTTCGCAATGCCCACGATGGGCGATTCCCCAAGACCATTTGAAGGAACCCCGTCCGCCTCCTCTACGAGGATGCTCGCCGCGTCGTGGAGCGCTCGGTCTGCTTGACGCACCTCAAAACCGCCGAGTCCCTCCCCAATCACGACGGATGTTTCACCTTGAAGCACCACAAATCGGAACTTGCACCCAGGCAACTCGTCACGAAGTCCGCCAAGATAATTCTCAATTCGTGAGCGTCGAAGCTCCTGACTTCTCAACTCATCGAGCTCGCTCAGACCGGGTCCTCGCAGCGCAACAATCACATCGCCAGTCCACATGAGGCCTAGAACGGCCACCACAAAACCGACCCAAACAATCTCGGAAAATGCCACAGGATTGAGAAGGAACGAGATTAAGCTCGCAATCACGGTGATCACGATGATGCCGACGAGATACATGCTCCTTTCGGTCTTTGAATCACTCCGGCCGGAACCCGAAAAACCTGCCACGAGTTCATAAAAGATGAAGAAGAACCCAATGGTCCCCGCGAGCATGAGCGCGCGGCGTGGACTTAAGACGTCGATTCCAAGGGTTACCCAAACTGCAATACAACTTAGCAGTGAGAGCGTCAGGGCCGCCCAGGTTCCGCTGGTTGCGCGCCCGTTTTCCACCCACGAGTGGCCAATATAGGCAACGGGTCTACACAGGATCATGCCTGCACCAACAAGCCCAGCGAGCATCATATCGCTCGTAACCCAATTGAATTTGAACACGATGATGAAAGTGGCCGCCAAAAGTATGGATTGGCAACCGATCAGCAACGGAAAGACTTCTGGCGTCTTCTCGTGATGAAACCTCCAGAGCACAAAGCTCATCAGCCCGGAGAGAATGAACCCCAATATCCACACGAAATGGAAATTGCCTTGTTCGACACGCATGCTCCCTGTGAAAACAGCGTTCTCGCGCTCCAATCCAAGCAAAGCTTGTGGCCGACTCGCGATGATGCTTCGAAGGCCTTCTGTTCCCACTTTCCCCGGCAGGGTTCTGCCATCTACCTCTATCAACACATCGGTCGGCTCTACCCCAGCTGGTAGAGTACGCGCGTCTTCCGGGGCACCGGTTAAGGTCAGCGAAAAGCGATGGAGCGGACGAATGGCCTGATAGTCCAGACGTTTGAACTCGTCACCCTGGGCCTTGGAGAGGCTTTTCGAAATCAGCACGAGGTCCGAGAGCTTTTCGACCGCCTGACCCGCTACGGTCGTAACTCGATCCCCTCGAACTAGAACCATTCCAGATTCCCCCGGCTCGAGCTCCTCGCTCAACGCCTCCACCACCAACTCATCCGAAAGGCGTATCGGGATGTCTGGCAGCCCAGCGAGCCTCCAGTAGGCAAGCCCAGCAATGAAGAGGTTTGCCAGGATGACTGCAATCCAGAATGGCACAAGGGACATGGAATTTTTGTGATTCATTTGCTTAGCCAACGAGTTCGCGGTTAAAATACCAGAAGTGCGATGGAGCACTTGCTTATGAGATACGTCGTTCTAGCGTTTGGGGTGTTGTGGAGTGGAGCCGCCATGGCGCTTCCACCAAACCATTTCGCACCCTACCGGCCCCCTGCTCCGGTCGAAGAGGCAAAACCCGCGTTCGAACTCGCGCAGGTTGCCATGAAATCCGCACAAATCAAGGCTGCACGTTGGTCCGGTGGCTCACAAACCGTGGTCTCAGTCCCTCAATGGACTAAGTGGCTAAAATCTGAGGTGCCTGCGAGGGCTTCGGCATCACGCGGAAGTGTTTCCGACGGAAACCTCAATCAAGGCACGGAACTTCCCACCACTGGCGTTGGTTATCGAATCTTCGACCGACATCAAGGTTACGGTACACGTTGGGGTACACCAGAGCTCATCCATGCAATCAAGAGCGCGGCTGCCTTTGTGAACGAAACTCATCAAGGGGCACCTTTGATGATTGGCAACCTTAGCCGTTCGCGTGGTGGAGACATCCCGTGGAGCCGCTCTCACAATTCAGGCAGAGACGCAGATTTGGCCTTCTACGTGTTGGACGAGACCGGCCAATCCGTCCCTGCTCCCGAACTTTTGAAGTTCGACGATTCGGGCATCCCGCCGGCGATGCCTCACCTTAAGTTTGACGTCGAAAGAAATTGGGCCGTGGTCAAAGGGCTCTTACAAAGCGGTGTTCAAATTCAGTACCTCTTCATCAGTCTCGGCCTGAAGGCAATGCTTCTGGAACACGCTCAAACATTGGGAGAGCCCGCGTGGCTCATTGCCATGGCCTCAGACGTTTTGCATCAGCCCCACGATGCATTGCCCCACGACGACCACTTCCATCTGAGGATCGCCTGTCAGCCCGACGATCGGCTTCAAGGCTGCCTCGAAGGGGGTCCATCTTGGGAATGGGGTGAATGGTCGGAGCCAAGCCTCTTGGCTCACGCAATGGAGATGAGCCGTGGATTTGAGCAAGGGTCAGCCGAGGAGAAGATTGCGATTCTCGAGCACCTGAAGTCCATCTCTTCACCGTTTCTGGCAGATGTAGCAGCACATTGGGGTCTGGACGCGACGGACCCAGCTATCAAAGATGCCTCACTTTACGCCATTCACAATGCGTGGCCATGGTCCGGTGGCGTTCTTTCACGCCTCATGGAGTTCATAGTAGACGAGGCAGAGACCGACGAGCAGCGTGCCCTAGCCTATTCCGTTTTGCGCCGCAGCATGGCTCCAGAAGTCAAGGACTTCGCTCTAGCCCGAGTGCGCAACACAGGCCTTTCCGAGACGGAGAGAATCATGGCCGCGCGTTCGTTGATTCACTTCATGGAGCCAGACCTCCTCGAACCACTCCTTGATGAGGCTGAAAGCCAGCCAGAGCTCGTGGCCGCCGAGCTTCTCAAGATCGTGGAACGCATTTCACTGGTCGGAGCCACCACAGATTCCAATCTGCAGGACCAAAAGGCCCGAGAAACCGAGATTGCAAAGTGGCGAGAGTGGATGCAGGCGAACGCTCAAGTTGGGCGCGAGATTTGGCTTTTGACGGGACTTCAGAGCATGGGGTTCAAACACGCCCACCTAGAACCAGCCAATATTGGAGAGCTAATCAGGCTCTTGCCAGACGCCCCCGAGTTTATGGTTTACAATATCAATAGGACGCTTCGAGAGATCAGCGGACGCTGGTCACCACTCGAACAGCTCGATGGACACAAGCTAGAAGCGTATTGGTCGAAATGGTGGAAGAAGAACAAGGACAGATACCAGACCAATTGAGGCCTACTCGAGCCCTTTGTTCCGCTTCACGCTACCCATGACCTTCTGGTACTCCTGCTCCCAAGTCTTCGAACCTTCTTCGAGGTTCTTGATCTTGTCCCTAACTTCGCGATCAAGTTCTTCATCGACAGCCATGTGCCGCTTGAGAATGGGACGGATACGTTTTCTGAGATCGTGGTCTTCGCTGAAGACTTCTTCAACGTGATGCGAGTGGAGGAATGTCTCAATGAGTTGGTCAATGATGTATCCCATCGCATCCTCACCGACCTCAAAGCTCTTCTCCTTGGCGAGTTGACGCTTGATACGCATCATACTCACGCCGGAGCGAGAAGCCTCGTCGCGGGCCTTAGAAGTGAGCTCACGGTCCATTCGGATATATTCTTTTAGCACCGATTGAATATCGACTTCGACTTCGGGCACATTCTCATCCGCTACTTCTAAGTCACCGGAACGCACCAGGACTCGAAGGATCTCTTCGGCGATGAGGGGAACTTGGCCACCGTACAAACGCATTTTTCACTCTCGAATAAAACGACTTACGTCGTGGGGGGTCGACGTCGCGCCAGGCACAACACTCCCGCGGACGCAGAGTGGAAAGCGGGTCCAGACTGAAAAATATTCCGCGGAGCGCAAGCTTTTTACCCCATCCAACTCATTTTACAACCGGAAATACGCCACTAAACGTTGCTAGTTCGCGAATCCAAAGCACTCGCGAACCCGCGGAAGTAGTCGACTGCACTACCGATGCTGAAGAAGAGCGAAACGATGATCAGCCAGAGGCCGAGAATATGAAAATTGACCTTCGCGGAAATGAATCCCCAATTCACCTCGTAGGTGAAATGCACCAGCAATCCGATCAGCCCGACCATCTGCAGTGCAGTCTTCATTTTTCCGCCCTCTCCTGCTGCGATGACCATCCCTTCGGAGCTTGCGAGAGCTCGCAGACTTGTGATCGTAATTTCACGGGAGAGCAAGAGTATGACGATCCAACCGGGAACTCGCCCTAGCCCCACCAGCATGATCAATGAGGCCATCACCAGAAGTTTGTCCGCGAGCGGATCCAAGAACTTCCCCGTAATGCTCACGAGATTTTGCTTTCGAGCAATATAGCCATCGAGCCAATCTGTGACGCTCGCGACCCAAAAGAAGAAGAACGCCCACAGACATGAGATCGGAGTCCCATCATAGATCAACCAACAAACCACCGGAATCAAGGCGATCCGGAAGAGAGTCAAGAGATTGGGAATGTTGACAATGTCCTGACGGATGGTGCTCTTGCTCAAGGCTCGACCTCTTCAGCGTTGTATTCCAGGTACCACTTATACACCGCTGCTACATACCCTCTCGTCTGCGGATAGGGAATACCGCTATACCTTGCAACGGCAGCATCCCCTGCATTGTACGCCGCCAAGATCAGATTGATGTCCCCGTGATAGCGATCCGTGAGGATTCGCAGGAATTTCGCACCACCGAAGATATTCTGCCGAGGGTCGAAGGGATCCCGCACGTTCATAGCCTCGGCCGTTCTGGGCATCAGTTGCATGAGCCCCATGGCACCGGCATGGCTAATCGCATTCGGGTTAAAATTGCTTTCGATACGAATCACAGCTTTCACGAAACCAAACGGAACGTTGTAGGCTTCGGCAGCTTCTCGAATGATGTCATCGTATGCGCTTTGTCGCTCTCTAACGGGCAAAATCACGTTATCGGAGCGAGACTTCGAACTCTCGGCAATACGCTGGGCCGCTTCTTGGTTCTTGGCCTTTTTCGAGCCCGGGGCCGCACTTGTTTTGCTCGTGCTGCCCTTGGAACCACCAGAGCTGATCACTTCGATCAATTTCAAGTCCGAGCGCTTTTCAGTCGTAATGATGATTTCACCGTCTTTGCCTCGATACTTATAGAGGTCGGCCCACGCCACACATGGCAACAAAAGCCCCAACATCAAGACGATCAGTTTACTCATCACTTTGACCAAAAGAAGAACGCACGCCTACGTTAAGTTAGGCGTGCGTTCGAGGCAAGTAATCGAGATTCGGAGATTAGCGGGTGCAGTAACCCAGGTCACATGTACCTGTGCGACACTCGGAGTTTCCGTCACACGCAACCGTGCAAAGTCCGTCCACACAGACGCCTTCCCCGCCACAATCCGCGCTTCGGTAACATTCGATACCGCGGCGGAAGTCGGGCTCACACACACCTTGGTTACACATCATCATGTCTCCGCACTGTGTGTCAGACGTACACTCGCTGAAGCAAAGACCGTTGACGCACGTCTCGTTCTGCGCGCACTCGGAGTTCGCCGTACATTCAGCGGGCAGTGTCGCATCTGCCTGACAGATGCCGGACTGGCACGAATGGCTGAATGGGCAATCCGCGTTAGTTGAACACTCGAAGTGGCAGAATCCGTCAAGGCAACCCTTCTCGATTCCGCATTGTGAGTCCGTCACACAGACCACAGCTACGACTTCGCATTGGCCGCCGATACAGGTCTCACAAGGACCACAATCGGCAGTTGAAGAGCAGCTGAGGTCCACAGGCGTGTTGGCCACACACTTGTTATCAGCGCCGCATGTCTCGCCATCTCGACAATCTGCATTGTCGTTACACCCGAGCCGGCAAGTGCCGCGGTTGCAATAAGCACCAGGACCACATTGCGTATCTGTCGTACAGATATCGTCGATCACACACTTTCCGTCCTCACACCGCTCATTTGTAGCGCACTCATTCGCACTCGAGCACTCTTGAGCGTTGTCCGGGTTCGGGTCGTTCGGATCTGGGTTATTCGGATCCGGATTGTTAGGGTCCGGGTTGTTTGGATCTGGATTATTCGGGTCCGGGTTGTTTGGATCTGGGTTATTGGTGTTCGGGTTTGTAGGGTCGGTGTTCGGCGCAGGTACGCTTGGATTTGTTGGATCCGCGTCTACACAAACGCCTCTCCAGCATACCGCGTCGTCGCCGCATGAGGTCTCGTCACAGCCGCTGCTGCATTGACCCCTGAAGCACGCACCATCCTGGCCACATTCTTCGTCATCGCCACATGCGATCGCACACGAGCCATCAACGCAGGCACCGCCAACGCCACATTCAGCGTCTTGGGTACATTCACCACCAACGACACAACGACCGTCCTGGCAGACCTCTTCGACGCCACACTCGACGTTTTGTGAACAGCTTGGAACACACACACCCTCAACGGTACAGAACTCGCCTTCGAAGCACTGAGTATCCTCGTCGCATCTACGAGCAGGTGCGCACATGCCGTCATCGCATCGCCTCGAGAGGCAATCACTATCCAGGGTGCATTGCCCGGGATCGTCAGGCAGTACGCAGAATCGGTCGCGTGAACACACGGTACCTTCGGCGCAATCACCGTCGATAGCACATGTATCTACACAATAGCCGAGATGGCAGGCGCCATCTGTACAGTCCGCGTTCGTGGTACATGCGACCGGACATGGTCCGTCGTCGCACGTCACATCTGTTTCGCCCTTGTCGCCGCATCCTCCGCACGCCGTGAAAAAGAGCGCGGAAATAAGGCCGACGAGTCGTAAAACTCTCCCCGCCTTAGGTGACCAATGATTTCGCTGATTATCCATTTTGAACTCCTATTCTCGATTACGTGCCTTTCTAGGACCTTGCACGAGATTCGACACAAAACCTTGGTCGGATATTCAAAAGGATTTTGTGCAGACTAATCTAGAATTTCTGCCTAAATGCAGATTTCCCGGGATATCGGGCGCTTGAGCCGAGCTCCTCTTCAATGCGTAGAAGCTCGTTATACTTAGCAACCCTGTCGGATCGAGACAGGCTTCCAGTCTTAATTTGGCCACTTCCGACGGCAACAGCGACCTGCGCAATCGTGGTGTCAGAGGTTTCTCCGGAACGATGCGAGATAACCGTGGTGTAGCCATTTCGGTGGGCTAGATCGATCGCATCGAGGGTCTCAGTCAGAGTCCCGATTTGATTGAGCTTCACCAAGATCGAGTTTCCAACACCCTCACGAATGCCACGCGCCAGGCGTTCAGTGTTCGTCACAAAGAGGTCATCGCCCATAATCTGGAGGCGAGAAGCCAAGCGGTCGGTAAGAACCTTCCAGCCTGCCCAATCGTTTTCGTCGAGCCCATCTTCAATGGACACAATCGGATAGTCGCCGATCAGAGACTCGTAGAAGTCGACCATTTCCAAAGAAGTCAGCTCCTTGCCTTCGCCTGCGAGGACGTACTTTTGTGAAGCCTTGTCGTAGAACTCACTCGCGGCAACGTCGAGCGCCAAGACCACATCCTTACCTGGTGCGTAGCCTGCGGACTCGATGGCGCGCAGAATGAAATCAAGTGCTTCGCGATTCGACCCAAGGTTGGGCGCGAAGCCGCCTTCATCGCCCACGCTGGTGATATGGCCATCTTTCTTCAGGACTGCCTTGAGGTGATGAAAAACCTCGGCTCCACATCGAATAGCCTCCGCGATACTTGGAGCTTCCACCGGAACAATCATGAACTCTTGGAAGTCGATGGAGTTGTCGGCGTGAGAGCCACCATTGATGATATTCATCATCGGAACCGGCAGGACGTGAGCACCTGCGCCACCGATGTAGCGGTAGAGCGGCATGCCGTATAGCTCCGCAGCCGCCCGAGCCGAGGCCAAGCTCACAGCGAGCAACGCGTTCGCGCCTAACTTGGATTTATTGGGTGTACCGTCGAGCTCCAAAAGGAGCGAGTCCAAGCCGCGCTGATTCGAGGCGTCAAATCCCAAGAGCTCGTTCGCAATGGTTTCGCGAACGTTCTGAACTGCCTTTTGAACGCCCTTTCCAAGGTAGCGCCCTTTATCGCCGTCGCGGAGCTCAGTCGCTTCAAACTCGCCGGTCGACGCACCGCTTGGAACAGCGGCACGCCCTACGGATCCGCCATCCAAGTAAACGTCACACTCGACGGTCGGGTTGCCGCGACTGTCCAGAATCTCACGCGCTGAAATATCAATGATTTCGAACATCTTTTCTCCTAATTTTGGTCATACTCACACGGACGATCTACTCCGTTGAGATTCCCCCATCAAGTCACAACCACTATGGGCGTTCTTTAACCCAGCGAATTGCCATATTCCGAAACTTGCCGCGCGGAAGCCTCGTGTAGAGCCCAAACCTCTGGGAGTTGGGGTCGAAAACAGCAATCACCTGAAAAGGAACATTCAGAAGGCTCAGGAAGATTCGACCGAGCTCTTCGCTGAGCAGTGCTTCGCTGTCTGGAAGGCAGTAAAAGAGCCCGAGCAGCGGTCGTCCCTGATTGGAGTCAAAGATCCACTCATCCGTCTGTTCTCGCGCGTGTTTAACGGTTGGCGCCTCGCACGGGCCCAAATTCTCAAAACCGGAAATCTCAACAAACCCACCGTCTGGGTCGACCCCAAAATTTCCGTGTAGGACGGCGCAGCTAGAACCTAGCTGTCGCGCCGAATCCACCAGGGCTTCCAACATATCGGCGTATACAAAATACCGGACGGGTTGGTCGGAGTCATCGCCCAGATTATGCACCCAAATACGCTTTGAGTTTCGAGGCGCCTCTCTGGAGATCGCGTCGGGCAAATCCATCTCTTCAACGTGCACGAATCACACTCAACGCAAGTTTGCTGACACGATCGGCCGGTTTGATTTCGTTCGACTTCAAATCGACATCCCAGGACACGTTTTGCTCCTTGCCCTTCAAATTGAAGGCGTACTTCACGTTGAACTCCGAACCTGATTTTGGCGAAGGAATCCAGCGGCACTCGCGCTTCTTCTTGCACTCTTCGAACTCATCGGCGGTATTTGCTTGAGCGGTCAAGAGCCACTCAAGTGTCTCGACGACCTCTTTCTGGTCGAAGATTGTCGCGAGAGCATCGCAACCAGGTTTGTTCGCAGGTTTTCGGCATTGCTTGCGTGCACCATCAATCCAACGATTTGCTGGGTTCGGAGCCGAAGCATTGTAGGTCATCGGCATGATCGACACCCTTTGACGATCGAAATCTTCGCCTACGTTCATCAGATTCGCCGCTTGCAGATTGATCGGCTTGAGTGCCTTACGGTCGAAATCAAACTCAAACTCGGCGTAGGTTGATTCGTTGTTCTCCAACCACTGAAAATACGCCTTAAAGAGGTTTCCACGCTCGTGATTGATGGTCCATCCGATGATGGTGTCATCACTTTGAGAGTCCGCTCGCTGCTCAAAATAAAGCAATAATGCGCCCGCAAGCGACATTCGCGATTCAAACCGGTGGTTGCCAATCGCTGAAACAATCTGCTGATTCTTGCCGTAATACTCGGACTTAACACCCTCGGTTGGGTTCTGGACAACTTGAGCAAGAAGGTTCTTTGGAACCACCTTGCGATTCTTGAGGTCAACGATCCACTCCGGTCCTAGTTTGATATCGCCGTCCTTAAACGCGAATCGCACCATGAAGAAATGTGGTCCGAACTTGGTCTCTTCCCACCATTGCGACTCCCAACCTACGGCCTCGGCCGAAACACCGAGCACCGACTTCACGAATTCTTCGTTGGCAAATGCCTCGTCGAAAGTCACCGGAGGAAGCTCGACCTCCTCCTCGACTTTTCGTTTGCGCCGTGACTTCGGTTTGGGCTCTTCCTTTTTCGGGATGAGTGGTTGCACCACCTCTAGTCGCTTAACGAGGGATATTGCAGCTTCACCTTTGTCCGCCCAGGGGTTGATGCGCTCCTCGACCTCTGGCTCGATGATCTCCTTGACCACCACGGTCTCAGCTTCTCTTGTAAGCTGGTAGATAATGAATCCACCCAACGCCACGATAAGTGTGACAATCACCCCAAGCACGATCTGCAAAATGGTACGAGTTTCCATCGTTCCCTGCACTACATTCAGGCCAAGAGGGCCCTGGACAAATTAAAACGAAACCACCAAGTTTTCTGGAGTCTACCCCAAGCCGAACGGTTCGTCATTGAAGTTCATAAACACGAAAGCTGTCGAACTCGACTGGGACCATCCAGTCGTTGAAGGCGAAAAATCTGTGTTTGGCACCCTTGAGAGGAATCTCGTCGGCATAGGTCATGTGCAAACGCCCATCCACAAAAATGCGAATCTCGGAGTCAACACGTTCAGCCGCAATCTTATAAACTTTGTTCGCCTCTACCTTCATCGTGGGTTGTTCGAGCCGATCTTCTCCGTGCTCATCGAGTCGAGCCACGATATCAAGGCTGTTTTTCCAGCCGCCCAAGACCACGATATAACCTGACTCGTGTCGATCTCCGTCTCCAAAAATCTCGAACTTTAGGTCACCATCGGCCGAACGCGAACGCGCGTCGAACTCCACGCGAACTTTGGCCGGCAAAGCCGCGCGGTACCACAAAGGGTCGTTCTTTATGCGATCGCCGGCCACCCATCCATCTTTGATCGTCCATTGACCCGGTCCGCCCTCGCCAGAGCCTCTCACCCAGTTCTCGCCAAGATCTGCGCGTTCAAAGTCATCTGAAAAAACGAGCTTCTTATCGGTGCTCGCTACGCTCCCAATCTCTCGGGTTTGGCAGGACACCAAGACGAGCATCGTAAGCAGAATAAGAATTTTCATTCTATTAGCTCCGATCCGACTTCTTCAAATTGGCACGCTTTTCCTTCAGACGCTCGGCGAGGTTGGTTTCGGTGGCGGTATCACCGGTGAGCTTGGTCCGTTTGAGGACTTGGGCTCGAGGCAAGTTATCCTTGACTACGGACTCTCCTGAAATCCCCGAAAACTTCGCGTCATCCCTAGACTTTAGCTCATCGATCCGAACGGTTTTACGAAGGTCTTCCTCATCGTCATCTCCTGATGAAATAAGGGCCTCGAGTCCATCCCAATCCACCGTATTCTCTTCCTTCACCGAAGAGAGGTTTGGAGCAAGTGACCCAGGTGCAAGCGTTGCGTCAGGATCCAGAGGCTCGCCGCCAAAAGAAACCGATTCCTCTTGGGCTTGACTAAAATCGTTCCTCAGCTCTTCCCGAGCCGCGTTGATATCGATGGTTTGATCCGTATCGATGGTCGCTGTCTCGCGCAGGTCCTCTTCGAAAACGAGCACGCCACTCGCGGGCGTCGAGTCCGCCATATCTTCAGGCTCCGAATTTGGAATCCTGGCTTCTGCGTCGCGTAAACGGCGCGAAAAGCTCTGCAAGAAATTCCAGAGGAGTTTTACCGCGAGGTCCGGCTCTTGACGCAAGAGTTCGAGGAACCTTCCACGTCTAATCACCATGATCTGGCTTTGTTCCAGCGCCACGGCCTTAAGTGGTGTCGCGTCTTCGTCTACCAAACCGTGGTCTCCAAAATGAGAGCCACCCGAAAAGACGCCCAGGCTATCCCCTCGTCGGTCGACCTCGAGATGCCCACTCAGCACCAGAAAAAGCCCATCATTGGACTTGCCATCGCACGCCAAATCTCCTGCCTTGAGCTCAAATCTCTCCGAGAGATTCAAGACCTGCACGAGTTCTTTGTACGCGAGGTACTGGAATAGCGGAGATTGACGCATGATGTCGATGGCTTGTTGGATATGGCGGCGCTTGCCAACCTCGCCAGAAACCCTAACCAAAATCGTGGTGATATTGTCTTTTCCACCCGCCTCGTTGGCGAATTGAATGAAGGTTTCAGTCGCTGCGCGGATATCCGAATGGCCCATCATGCCAAGGATCTCTTCATTGGCATGGAAATAACCGCAGAGACCGTCGGAGCAGAGAAGGAATTCATCGCCCGAGAACACATCGAGCTCGAAGGTATCGACCTCGACGAACTCGTTGACGCCCACGGCACGTGTCACAGCGTTCTTGTGCGGCAAGAGATGCTCTTCGCCCGGCTTGATCTTACCGAGTCGAAGCATCTCGTTAATCAAAGAATGGTCTTCGGTGATTTGATGGATTTGGTTGTTTCGCGAGAGATAGACTCGTGAATCGCCAACATGTCCGATAAAGCCTCGCCCATCGTGCAGTACAAGCAGAGAACATGTCGTACCCATTCCGCGACGGCTCTGGTCTTCCTGTGCCGCGTGGTAAATCCTCTGACAAGCCTCTTGGATAGCCCTTTCACAGAGTGCTAACACGGCCTTGCGGTTTTCAGGGTGGTCGGGGTCTTGGTCAAGCTTTTCAAAAACCTCTCGCGAAGCCGAGAAAACCTCCCGAACCACCTTAACGCTCATGGCGCTCGCAACTTCACCCGCTGCGTGACCACCCATTCCGTCACATACGACAAAGAGCTTCAGACGCTTATCGACCAGGAAATTGTCTTCGTTATGATCACGGACTCGACCGACGTCTGTGGCGGCCCAAAACTCTAAATCCATTAAATCACCTGCATACCCTCGCGTGGCGCGAGACCATCCTATGGTCACACCGACTTAGGAAAGCCACCGCGAGTGGCGTCTTTGGAACTTTCCGAGCTGTACCTGTTCAAACTATACCTTTAGCTTGAGTAGCACGCACCCGAAAAATCCCGACCAAAGCTCAAATTGCTCCACAGAACCTGTCGAAGAAGTTTTCGGCATCGTGTGGACCCGGCCCGGCTTCGGGGTGGAACTGCACCGCTTCGACATTCTTGTCTTTATGGCGAAACCCTTCAATCGTTTCATCATTGAGATTGATATGGGTTAGCTCCAAGAACTCAGGCAATTCTGAAACCGCATAACCGTGATTCTGGCTCGTCATTTCCACTTTGCCGGTGGGCAAGTACTGCACAGGTTGGTTCGGCCCTCGATGGCCAAACTTTAGCTTGTATGTCTTTCCGCCAAAGGCGAGCGCGAGGAGTTGGTGCCCAAGGCAAATGCCCCAGGTGGGCCATCGCTCGGTTAGACGCAAAATCTTTTCGCTCTGCGCCGACAAAACTTGAGGATCGCCAGGCCCGTTCGAGAGAAGCACCCCGTCAGGCCGCAGTCGCTCGATTTCCTCTACGCCGTAAGAGTTGGGCACAAGCGTGACGTTGACGCCACGTCGCAGGAGATTTCGAACAATGGAGCGCTTAACCCCGTAGTCCACAACCACCACATGCTTTGCCCCGCCGGCTTCACCGGTCAAAACCTTCTCAAGATCGCCCTGTCCTTCGAGCCGAAGCGCCACCGGTTCGCTGACGCTCACCTCCGAGACAAAATCACGCTCACCGTACTTGGGCTGTGCTTTCAGCCAGCTCAACGTCGCCGCAGGGTCGAGAGATTCGCCTGTTGCGATGCATGCCAAAAGAGCTCCCTTGTCCCGAATTCTGCGAGTCAACTCACGCGTATCGATGCCCCAGAATGCCGGAACGTCGTCATTGCCAAGCCATTGGGTCAAACTCGACTCAGAGCGGTAATTGCTAGGAACCATAGACACTTCGCGAGCCACGAGGCCCGCCGCTTTGATCCCTTCCGATTCATTGTCGCGGGAACTGACGCCATAGTTCCCAACATGAGGCTGGGTGAACATCACGATTTGTCCGGCGTAGGATGGGTCGGTCATCACCTCTTGATAACCAGTCATGCTGGTGTTGAACACCAATTCGCCGACGTATTTCTGGGCATGTTCAAACTGTGAGTACCCCTCGTAGACCGTCCCATCTTCCAAAACCAGAATCGCTTTGTACATCATGCTCTCCCAAACGCCTTTAACAACACGGCTTGCCGAATCGCGACACCGTTTCCGGTCTGCTTCAGAATCAAACTGCGGTGAGATTCTACCACGTCGGTAGAGAGCTCAACGCCTCGAATTACGGGCCCCGGATGCATGATCAAGGCGTGCTTCGGCATTTCCGTCTCCACGACAGACATGTCGACACCCCAATCCTGAACATACTGGTCGAGGTCGAGATTCTCGACCATACGCTCCACCTGCAATCTGAGCATAATCACCGCATCCACGTCCTTTAGAGCCTCGGAGCGTGACGTCATGGTTTGCGCGTTCCAACCGTCCGTGGAGCGAGGAAGGAGCTGCGGTGGCCCAGCTAGTACGACATCCGCACCGAGTTTTGAGAGCGCCAAGACATTGCTTCGTGCGACCCGCGAGTGCAACACATCGCCGATGATCGCGACACGGACTCCGTCCAAATCTTCTCGACCTAGCGCTCGCGTAAGTGTGAACGCATCGATCAAAGCCTGGGTGGGATGTTCACCGGTACCATTGCCGGCATTGATCACAGCAGCCTCGACCCGCTCAGCGATACTTAACGGAAGAGCACGCTGTGAGTCACGAATCACAAACGCTCCCACACCCATCGCTTCGAGGTTCTGGCAGGTATCAAGGAGCGTTTCTCCCTTCTCGATACTCGACATCTGAGCCTGCAGTACAAGCGGATGCGCACCGAGTCTTACCGCAGAGATTTCGAAGCTTGAGCGCGTACGGGTGCTCGGCTCCATGAACATCAAGCCAACCACTTCCCCACGTAGCGCATCCCTGAACTCCGGCGGAGTGATGGCCTTTTCGTTCTTGTCCACGAAGCGGGAAGCAAGAGACAAATAGCCCTCGATATCTGTGCGACCGAGAGTATCTATTCCCAACAAATCCATATGTGCCTCAGTGAATTGTCGAGCCGAACCGGCTCCAGCGTATGAACTCGCCCTCTTGGTCACTTAGAGAGAGCCAAATGAAGAGTGCCCGACCCTTGATATTTTCCATGGGGACTTGTCCCCAACAACGGCTGTCTGAGCTATCGTCTCGGTGATCTCCCATGACGAAGAAGTGCCCTTCATTGACCTTCACTGGACCGAAGTCTTCGTGAGGACGTCGATACTGAATCGTGTAGGTGTATTCACCCGACGTCTCCCGCTCTTGGGTCAACACGGGAGCCATAAAGCTACCTGTTGGAGTGCGCGATTCCAACGTTCGTGGAAGAGGGTTCTGATTCAGATAGAGTTGCCCCTCTCGAATTTCGATCACATCGCCAGGCAGACCGATGATTCGTTTGATGAAGTCTTTGGGTTCTCTAAGGGAGCCCTCGTCAATACACGCTTGCTCTCGAGGCGTATTCTTGACGTGGGCACGCGCCTCTTTCACCGGGAAGGTGAAAACCACCACTTCGCCGCGTGCTGGTTTTGCGAACTCCACCATGAAGATTTCTGTAAATGGAACCCGAAGACCATAGGTGAACTTGCTCACGAAGATATGGTCACCGATGAGCAGTGTCGGGATCATGGAACCTGTTGGAATCTTAAACGGTTCCACGACAAAGGCACGAAGAAGCAACGCCACTAGGACCGCGACGCCAATCGACTCTACGTACTCGCGGGTTGGACTCTTGGGTTTATAACCAAGCTTCGCGACCGCAATATCTTCGAGCTCTTTCGCCGCCTGCCTCGATGCGCTCAGGTCTTTGCGAAAACCGCCGGTCTTATCGGATTCGATGGCCGCTTTGAGCTTGACCACGTACGCTTCGACATCACGCGCCACGTCATCGCCGACCTTCGACTTAGCCAAATGCCGCTCGACCCGCTTTAGAACACTGCGGATTTCACTCAACGAGCGACTTTTTTCATCTTTACCGGCCAAATGACGTTCCTCAGTCTTGATCGACTTTTAGCACCGCAAGGAAAGCCTCTTGTGGAATCTCCACCGAGCCAACCTGCTTCATGCGCTTCTTGCCTTCCTTTTGTTTTTCCAAGAGCTTTCGCTTTCGGCTGATATCACCACCGTAGCACTTAGCGGTCACGTTCTTTCGGTACGCCTTGATCGTCTCGCGTGCAACTACTTTCGTACCGATCGCGGTCTGAATTGGGACCTCAAACATCTGACGAGGAATGACCTCTTTAAGACGTTTGCACACGGCTTTCCCACGCTCATACGCAGTGCTGCGGTGTACGATGAAACTCAGCGCATCTACAGGTTCTGCGTTTACCAAGACGTCGAGCTTGACCAGATCTCCCGCACGGTGTCCGATCATTTCATAATCAAAACTCGCGTAACCGCGCGACACTGACTTGAGTCGGTCGAAGAAGTCAAAGACAACCTCGTTCATCGGCAATTCGTAGGTCAAAATAAGGCGACTCATACCCGAATAGCGCATGTCTATTTGAGTTCCGCGGCGCTCTTCGCAAAGCTGGAGAACCGGTCCAACGTGCTCTGGTGGCACATGAATGGTTGCCTTGATAAACGGCTCGGTGATCTTGTCGATCTCCATCAGGGGCGGCAGTTTTGATGGGTTTTCAACATCCACCATAGTGCCGTCCTTGAGATGGACTTTGTAAATCACCGAAGGCGCAGTGGTGATCAATTCAAGGTTGTACTCACGCTCTAGACGCTCCTGCACGATTTCCATGTGCAAAAGGCCGAGGAATCCACAGCGGAAGCCAAAGCCTAGCGCCTGCGAGGTCTCGGGTTCGTAGGAGAACGCCGAGTCGTTGAGCACCAGTTTGTCCAGGGCATCCCGGAGTTCCTGATAGTCCTTGGTATCGGTCGGGAAGATACCGCAAAACACCATGGGCTGGACATCTTTGAAACCTGGCAAAGGATCCTTCGCTGGGTTCTGAACGCCCGTTAGCGTATCGCCCATCTTGGTCTTTGAAACCTCTTTAATCATCGAGATAACAAAACCTACCTCTCCGGGGCCCAGTTCGGATACCGGTCGCGGGAAAGGCCCATAGACACCCAGTTCCTGAACTTCAGACTCAGCTCCACTGGCCATCCACCGAACCTTTTGCCCCTTCTTCAAACGGCCATCCATGACCCGTACAAGGTTGATCACACCGCGATAGGGATCAAACCAGGAGTCGAAGATCAGCGCTTTGAGCGGAGCTTCGGCGTTGCCGGTCGGTGGGGGAACATTCTTGACGATGGCTTCCAGAATCTCAACGATTCCGATTCCCGCTTTGGCACTGGCTTCGACAGCCTCACTTGCGTCAATTCCGATGACATCTTCAATCTCGGCGCGCACTCGTGTGGGATCTGCTGCGGGAAGGTCGATCTTGTTCAAAACCGGCACGATCTCAAGGTTCGCATCCACAGCCATATAGACGTTGGCCACGGTTTGAGCCTCGACGCCCTGAGAAGAATCCACAACCAGGAGAGCGCCTTCGCAACACGCAAGGCTGCGAGAAACTTCGTAGGCAAAGTCCACGTGTCCGGGAGTGTCGATCAAATTCAAGATATACGTCTGACCGTCTTGGGACGTGAAACTCAAGCGCACGGTTTGAGCCTTAATCGTGATTCCCCGTTCACGCTCAAGATCCATGTTGTCCAAAAATTGCTCTTTCTTCTCGCGGTCTGTGACCGCGTGCGTCGCATCCAAAATTCGGTCGGCAAGCGTAGACTTGCCATGATCGATATGGGCGATGATGGAAAAGTTCCTGATTTTAGACTGATCGACGGTATTTTTTGACATTCGTTCAACTTCCGAGCGCAACAAGCGCCCACCATAGGGCGAGTTTCTTTACCTTAGCAGACCGATCAAGGTCAAACCCCTCTCCTGTGTTTCGATGCGAATCTCAGCGGATTTTGTCGTGGATCGTGCAAAGCACATCCATAGTAAACCCTACGCTCCAGTGCAGTAATGCTCCCGGAAGCCAAGATTTGCTCTTCAGAGCCGCGTATCCCAGAATCACACCGGCGATTACCGCTCCCAAAGTCTCAGCGATGGGCTTACCAAAGTGAATCATACAGTACGGAATCGTCATGATAATCACGGCGTAATATCCGAATCGCTTAAAGAGAGCGAAGACCAAGAAGCCCCTAAAGAAGGCCTCGAGCGCGAAGAACTGAATGCCGTACATGACCTGGTAGGTTCCGAAGTGAATCACCGATTTCCCGGCATCATCGTAGAACGGATATTTGTCCTGAAAACTCTCCATAAAGCTCACGCCCACAAGGAGCGGCAACATAAAGAGGAACATCCCAAGGTAGTACTTCCCGTGCCCTTTCTCCCAGAGCCTAAACCCATAGTTTCCGACCGAGTCTTTGAACCAGAACCAGATGATAACCATGGGCAACGCAATTCGAAACGTAACGCTTGTGACCGCCCAATACGTGTAAGAAAGCAGCCCTCGGTACGTGGATTTCTCCATTCCCAAGAGCTCCACGACGTCGCGCTCCAACGATGAGCGAAAGAATACAGGGCGCCCGTAGTAATAGAAGAACGTCAGAAGTACGCTCGTCAAAATCAACACAGCTACGCTGCGTCGATCTAGCGGTAGATCGACTCCACCGTTGTTCGCGATATCTTCCCAAGCACCGCCGAAATACTGCTTAAGTCGGTCTTTCACCTGGTCACTTATTGAAAGAGGAAAAATCTGGTGGTGATATTATTGGGTCTGCCACGTATCTGCACGCCCATCCGCATTGAGATCGCGACCAATTCGGTCCAGAACACCTTGTTCATAGAACTCCCAGTAATCCACTTTCTGATCACCGGTCGTATCCTTTTCTACCCGCTGTATTTCGCCTTTGTCGTAATAACGAGTAGCCACAATGCGCCCTTCAGCGTCGTAGAGTTCTTTTTTTACGATACGGCCTGCATCGAGATGGTTTCGGAAGTCAAAAACACCGTCGAGATCGGTATCCACGTCTTCCAACATCACACGGCCTTCCTCGTTGTACTTTCGAACGATATTGAGCTTGCCGTCGGAGTTCACATCTACTCGCTTTTCGATCATGCGGGTCTTGGTCACAGAGGGGTCGTTGGGGTCCGGGTACTCCTCCATCACTTTGGTCACGTCTACACGCCCGTCCCCGTCGACGTCGAATTCCTGAAGCCAGTTACCATCTTTAGCCCGCGTCATCTTCGTTTGGCCTCCGAGGATCAACTCTGAATCAGGTCGCTCGTCAGCACCGGAACACCCCGTCACAATCACACCAACCAGACCCAAAATCATCCATTTCATCGAAACCTCCGAGTTTCCCCGAGACTAAACACTGCGATTTTCCAACGCAAGCCCCTTCGAGGGTCCTTTTACTCTGACCTTAACCCCCATCGCACGCAATTTCTTAACTATTTTTGAGCGTTCCTCGGCTTCGGCCGACGTAAAAAGGCCGCGAACCACCTGATAACTCTGCGTCATTTCGGAATCTTGATAAAAATCCGGTGTGAATAGCACTTCGAACTCAATATCAAACCTATTGGCTGCCGCCTGCCTCAAGACCTTGGAAAGCATGTCTGGATTCAAGATCCCACAAAGATCCGAGATGACCACGACTTTGGTACCCTTCGGGGCGTGGCTCATGATCGTTTCAATAGCGTGGGCGATGCCGCGCTCCTTCATCCCGAGACGTGCCTCAACTCGAAACGGCACGTCGACTCCACGTAGCTGCAAGAAGCGCCGCAATCCCGAGGCGTGACCGTTCACGATACCCTGAGTCAAAACCGGACTCTTGAGGCTCTTTGATTCGGGCTGAGTCTCAATCCATCGTCGCAGCAATCCCCCGTTTACACCGGACTCGGGATCGGTCTCGCCTTTGCGGAAATCCAGTCGTTCCTGCACCAGCAGATAGTCAGCCGCGAGCCGCTCAACATCTGTTTCATCAAGTTCTGTGAGGTCAGGATCGACAACCGCGTTTAGCCCCACCAAATGGTGAAGAATCCGCTTCATGTGGGCGCTCGAATGTCCCAGGGGAACATGCCCATAGACGCGCTCGTCAAACGTCACGATGCCTACACGATCCTTGCGCCGAATCACCGCATCCGCGCGGTCCACAAGGAGCTGAAGACCAAAATCAAGCTTCTGGCCCGCCCATTGCCCTCCACGCATCGAGCTCGAGATATCCAAGACGAGGTAGGTATTGGTGGTTATCTCGTTTTCGTAGTCGCGAGAGACGAGTTTCCGAGCCCTTAACGAGGTCTTCCAAGCGATATCACGCAGAGGGTCGCCCGGCTGATAGTCTCGCAACTCTCTCAGGTCGGAGCCGGACCCTACCTGGTCCACCACATGAACTCCAAGATCGCTTATCGCCTGATTTCTTCGTGCACTCTTACGACGCAAGATGGGGCCCGCAAGTGGATACACCTCAAAGGCATGAGTGCACGGCAGATAGTCGCGCCCATCCACGAGCCCGAGCGGGTCCGATACCGTCAGGTCAAACCCATGTAGAACCCAACGCCCTGCCCGCTTGCCTTCAACGGCCACCTCAGTGGCCAACGCCCGACCGCCTCTCAAAGGGTCACGTAGCGAGAGGGGCTCAATATCCAACCCGGCTGAAGCGAACGGCTTGGCGCGCACGTGGTAGAGCCCAACACCCGAAGTGTTTCGAAATCCCAGCGCGAGGCGTTCTCGCTCACCGACCACCTTGCCCGTGCCAGGAGATTCCGCGGCGTCCAGCACATCGATCGAGACAAATCTTCGGTCGAGCGCAAGTACACCTGGCACGAGAAGCACAAGAGACACCATCAAAAGTACGATGTGTACCTGTCCGAGCAGCACCAGCAAGGGGCTTGAAAGGAACACGCCACCGACTAGAAAACACGCTCCTGCCAAGAAGACCCACTTGCCTTGATTTCGCAAGAATGGGTTCAAGCTGACTCCGAGTACTTCACTCTATCCAAAGCCTGTTTGACCACGTCTTCACCGCTGACGCCCGAGAGCTCGGCTTCAGGCTGCATGATGATGCGATGCGCGAGAACCTTTCTCACTAACGCCTTGACGTCATCGGGTAAGACAAAGGTCCGCTCGTTGACAATCGCCCGAGCTTTCGAAGCACGCAGGAGCGCGAGCGCCGCCCTTGGAGAAGCTCCGAGCGCCGTTTGCGGGTGCTCGCGCGTGAATCGCACGATACGCACGATATACTGCGCGAGCTCATCCGATACATGAACGTCCTCTACGATCTTCCTAATCTCCAGAATATCCGCGCCACTCAACACCTTGGGCACCGCTTCGTGCGCACGCTGATGGGTCTTCAGGACTTTGAGTTCCTGATCGGCGCTTGGGTAGTCGATATGGAGCTTCATCAAGAATCGGTCGAGCTGGGCTTCTGGAAGCTCGTAGACCCCCTCTTGCTCGATAGGGTTTTGCGTGGCGAGTACCAAAAATGGTCGAGGTAGAACGTGGGTCACACCTTCGATTGTGACCTGATATTCCTGCATGGCTTCGAGGAGCGCCGATTGAGTTTTGGCGGGCGCGCGGTTGATTTCATCGCCCAGGATCACGTTGGCGAAAATCGGCCCCTTTCTCAGCGTAAACTCCTGCGTCTGCAGGTTGGGAATGTAGACCCCAGTGATGTCCGAAGGCAGCATGTCCGGCGTAAACTGAATGCGTTTGAACTCCGAATCGATGGTTTGCGAAAACGTCCTTACAAGAGTAGTTTTTGCAACGCCTGGCACCCCTTCCAAAAGGGCATGACCGGCCGCAAAGAGCGTGATTAGGAGCCCCTCTACCACGGTGGCGGGCCCGATATAGATACGGGACACCTCGGACAAGACCTTATGGATTGGCTCTCTATAAGGCGCCATGCGCGCTTCGAGAGGATCAGAAATCACCGGAGGCACGTCTAATGTACTCATTATCTATTCCCATTAAGGTCAAAGTTTCACGAACTCTTCTGTGCGCTTTCAACAAATCAGCTTGAGTAAAATGCGCATCACTATCCAAAAACACTCGATTTCGAGGCGGAATCGTCGCCATTAGCGCCAGAAGCTCAAGTGTAGCCGAACGCAGCGCCTTCTTCTTGGGTTCTGGAAACCGCTCCAAATAACGTTGGGTGAACGCATCAGCGATGTTTTCAATTCCTGGGCGCTCAGTTGCTTTGCTTCCCCAATACCCCATCTCTTTGAGAAAGAGCTCTTCGAAGGTCTCCTTCAGGATCGACATGGGTAGAGCGTGATTCGCGGCACGAGCACCTCGACCAAACCTTGAAATATTCCAGTCAAACTCACTCTGAGGATTTGGAATCTTTGCGAAAAAATCACTCACATACGCACTATACGCCCTCGTGGGCCGCATCGGTAGGATCGTCAGGAGGTAAGCCCCTATGCCGATCACGAGAAGAATGGACATGTAAAAGAGCAGCTCGCCAAGAATCGTGCGCATGGCTTGTTCGATGGCTTCATTCAGAGCGCTGATTGTGTCGCCGACATCTTCGGCTCCAATGGTCGGTTCCCCGCGATACGTGCCGCTGACCTCGAACTCGCCCGTCAAGAGCGTAACCACGCAATTCGGGGCGCTATCACACACATAGGACAGCGCGTTCCGCGCGAAAATCAGATTATCCGCACTCTCGAGCATCTGATTAATCACGAGGCTCGAATCCGCCACCACGATAGCCTTTCCGGAGCCGAGGTTCATGTCGTAGACCAGCGCGCCGCCCGCCTCGTATCCGATTACTGCGCCTCCAGGGTTTGTCAGGACCGCCGGGTGATTAGCCACCACACGCCCTACCCCTTCGAGAAGGGGGTGGCGTCCAAGAGGCGAGAAAACGGGAAATGCAAAGCGCCCGTCGGCAAACTCTCCGTGTGGAAAGTTCCCTTTAGACGGCACAACGCGCGTGATCTCAAGCCTTTCTAAGAGTTGTTCGCTCGTTCCAAAATCATCAAAAAGGAGCATTCGCCCGCCGTCGGAAAGCCACTGGCCAAGCTCTTGACCGTTCATCGGAGCTTGCGGATAGACGACGACCAATCTTGAGTTCTCATCGAGCGACGCCAGGTCCAACGTTGAAGTAATTTCAACCTGAATCCCGAGCGTCTCAGCCGCGCCCACAAAGTCTCGAAGACCGTGCCACTCGTCACTAAGAGGGTCGTAATCGGCCAAATCCTGAGCCGACGAGGGCAACGCAACGCCCAAAATGAAGAGAAGCACGGCGAGTATTCTCATTCGTGAACCTCAACCCCTGCTCGACGACGCAGGTTCACCACCAAATCTCGGGCATTTAGCCAAACCCCTTCGTCATAGATTTTTCCTGAGAAGTAGCTCTCTTCCACCAGTGATGCCAGTGCATCGAGGATATGAGAAAGGTTTTCAGATTCGCGAGCCAACGCCTCGAGCGACTCACGCTCTCGGGGCTCCACAACTTCAAGAAGTTGACGCAGCTCCTTGTCGATCTCGTCGGGGCTGAGCTGCCCCCACGGGTCGTCTCCAAACACCCCTTCAAGCGTTGTCTGGTAGAGCCTTCGAATTTTCAACGGAACCGCCACCATATCCACTCTCATCGCGGCCCAACGCCCTTGATGTGGGACTTTCACGCGCATCTTTCCGGTCACAAAGCCTCGCCCACGAACCTCCATCTCCCACTCACCGGGCTCCACATCGACGAAGCGAAATCTCCCTCGTGAGTCGACTTCTAGCGGCTCTGAATGGCGCTCACCTCTGACCAGCCGAACCTGACACCCCTTTGCGGGCTGATTTTGCCACACGTCCCAAACCACCCCGCCCAGGTCATCACGCGCCCCAGCCTCGGTCACCTCTTCCAGGAAAACGGGCACGAGAACTTCCTCTTTTTCCAGGGCTTGTCGATCGCGCTTCTGCTTCGCCTGAGCATTGCGCCAGGCTTTCCAGCGCTCTCTAAGCCTCAGGAGGCCCTGTTGAAAGATAAAGAGCAGTCCAATCACGATAGCAACTACCCCGAACCAACCCGTCACCTTCCGCGCTCTAGACGGTTCGATGAGAACGGGGGTCACGTCCACGGTTTCAGTCTTTCCAACATTCGGAATAACTCGCACACGCCCTTCCCAAACCCCGTTCCCCAATCTCAGGCTCGGAACAAAGACCTCGAAGTTTCCTTCGTCGTCGGTCCGAGTGGATTCGGTAATGGATTCTCGAAGGTCGTCGTGTCCTTCCAATACCGGCACAAAAGAGCCTTGGACCCGCAGATTCGCAAGTGGATCGCCCAGGGACTCGACCTTCCCGCTGATACTCATTCCGCGTGAGAGACCAGAAATCCGAACTTGCATATCCGCGCTTATCTGGGCCTTTTCCGTGAAACGAATCTGGGCGCTCGCGCGGACCTCGTCGCGATAGTTGGAGGGCGGGAGCACAAGCTCTAACGTGTTGATGCCCTCTTTGAGGTAGTCGTTGACGTTGAAGCTTCCGCGCCCGGATGTATCCATGTCGATCTGCCCCAACCAGACACCGTTCAGGTACACCTGAGGCCCAAGAGTCACGGGCACACCTGCTGCGCGAGCATTCGCATAAACCAAGACTGGACTTTCTCGCCCAAAGACGTGTTCTGGAGCTATTGCATCAAGCTCAAATGCCACGGGTTCAAGTGTCATCGACACATCCCGAACGTCCCCTTCAAAATGGATATCGTTCGCGCGCTCTACGACGACTCGATACTCGCCGGGCGGCAATTCGTCTTGGAAAATGAACTGCCCTGTCTCTTTGGTTGAGACCTCTTGAGTGATGTTCCTGCCTTGAGGTCCGATAATGCGGACGACCACGCTGCGGTATCCAATCGCCCGACCCGTCTCGTCGCTAAGGGTACCACTTACCTGAGCGAGCGTCCCCGCAGCAACCGCACTAACCTCCAGATTGGCTTTGCCCTTAACCCTCAGCTCCAGGGCGTGGGCAGCGCCGGTCCACAATGCAAGGCCCATGAAAAACATGGCCACGTTTGCATGAAGTGCGCGGATTTTTGTGGGCTTCTGATTCATTTCAGCCTGGAGAGTCGTTCCTCTACCCATTTTCGATGTTCACCACGGGGCTGAAGTTCAAGATACTTCCTGAGATGATCCTCAGCGATCTGAAAATCACGGGTCTCCCATGCGACGCGGCCCAAGCCATAATGCGCGTCGGCGTTTGTGGAATCGGCTTGTAGTGCCTGCGAAAAGGATACTCTGGCCTGATTGAGGTCTGAACGCGCGAACCAATAATGCCCGACCTCCACCAAGAGATCGGCTCTCGGTCCCACGGCCTCTATCGCAGCTTCAATCTTTGAAAGAGCGGTCTCATCCCCTGAGCGAACTCCCAGGATGATCCCGAACCACTTCAAACTCTCCGCACGTTGCGCCACGTAGTCTCCGCCGTTGTAGCCGAGCGCAATCCGCTCCATGTCACGGGCCGCGGTTTCTCCCCCGAGTTTGAGATACGTCCTTCCAAGGCCCTGAATGGCTTCCATGTTGGCTCGGTCGGATAGCAAAGACTTGTGATACATCTTTCGTGATTCATCCCATGCGCCGAGGCGCTCCAATCTCATGGCGTAATTCGCGAGGCTTGCCGAGTTCTCAACTCCTGCATTGCTAAAGTGAACATCAGCGTCTCGATATTCCCCCTTCGCACGAGAAACGATCGCGGAGACCCAATGGAAATGAAAACCGTGGCCTTCCTCTATCGATTCCAAGTGGTCGAACGCACCTCGATCTCCAAGCCAGAGAAGTGAGTCGATCAGCCAAACGCGTAAGAAAACACTCTCCTTGCCCAACGAGGACATACGGTGTTTGAGGTCCTCCGCCACGTTTGGGTCCTTTAAGTAGGCCCGCATCCACAAACGAGGGCCTTCGAGCAAGAGGTCAGGCAAGAGGCCCGTTCGAGCACCAAGTAAACGCTCAGCTTCTGTATCGGAGACCTGAAAGGCGGTTCTGAAATCCTCGGTAGCCTGGAAGAAATTGGCATCGGATTGAAGCGCTTCTCCGCGTAGCTCGTGGTCAAGATGACTTGCAGCCAGTTTACTCCACGGACCATCTTGGCCTTTCAGCAAACCATGGGCCAAACTAGGATTTCCGATGCCTACCGAAGCAATCGCCCCAAATCCAAACCCTAGATCAAGGAAGTCACCATGCGCTGACCCGACGAACCTCAAGAGGCGCAAATCCTGAATTCCTTCTGCATCGAAACCTCGCAATCGCAACGCGCCTTGAAGGACTCGGGCTGGCCCAAGTTCAGTCTCGATCTCCAACGCGAGAGCAACCTCCTCTTGGGCCTTCGCTCGCTCGCCTCCCTCCGCAGCCCAAAGGGCTCGCTGATAGTGGCCAAAAGCGGAGAAGAAACGTGCGGCAGAGGTTTTAACTGGGGGCGAATCGAACTCCCACATCGAACCTTGTGCACCTTCCCGGAGAACAAGTCCGCCAGTGTCGTCTAGCTCAGCTCCCATCAACACGGTCTGCAGACGCTGGTTCTCGTAATTGAGACGCAAGTAGGGATGGTCTGGAACCAACTGTCCGATACGCTCTCGTGCAAGCTCTACTCCTTGAGCATCCCCGCGTCGGACCGCCAGTCTTAGTTTCCCAAGCCACCCATCTAAGAATTCAGGATAGAGCCGGTTTAACTCGTCGAAAGCAAGGTCTTGGGCACCTTCATCACCCCGGAACTCGGCCAGCATGGCCGCTGTCCAAAGCGAGGCAAGCGAGTCTGGGTACTTGAGTTCCAACTCCTTGGAGAGCCGAATCGCACTTTCAAGGTCCTTGGCCTCCAACGCCTTCAAGAAGGCGTGCGTTACGCCCCACTCTCCTGCACCATCTTGTAGTTCGTACTGACTTTCTGAACCTTGGAGCGCGAGTAAGAACTGATATCGTTCCTCGATCTCTTTTGACCCCGGGTGATTTCGAGCAGCCGTCCCCGCCTGTCCAAGAGCCTCATTGAAATCAAGGGGATCTAGCGTTCCAATCAATGTGTCCAGGGAATGAATCTCAGCGACTCGACGACCTTCAACCCAGTACCAAGAGACGCCTAGAGTAACCAACATCAAGAAGATTGCTCCAAAGCTATGCCTCTTAGTCCAGCGGATTTCTCTCCTCTTTGTGGCCTTTTCCCGGGCAGGTTCCGGAGGCTTTGGAGCTGGCTCTCGCTCAGGTTCCGGAATAGCTTGTTCAACCGGAGCTTCAACGTGTTCAACTTCCTCAGGCTCTTCAAGCTCAACGTGCGCAAATCCGTCCACGGTTTGGTCGGATTGCGAGACATCAAATTGCGAGACATCTAAGTGCGTGTCCTCTGCAGGCTCGTTCTCAAGAGGTTCGTCTTTCTTTGGTTTCATCGGAATATAGGTCAAGCCCGCGCGGCTCGCAGGCCCGACCAGAGCCTCGGCGATATCGTCGCGACCATTGGCTCGCAGATTGTCCAAAATCGCGCTGAAAATATCGTCCTTTTCAGGCTGGACCCCAAGCATTTTGACGAGGTCCGCCTCAAGACCCCTGGTTGGCGATTCCACGCTAAACCAAAGGACCAAAAGCTCGATGGCATCCTGACGTCCGGGCTCCCTCTTTAGGCCCTCAATGAGGACCATAATGGCCCGAGTCTCGTCCCCTCTTGTGTGTGCACGTTCAGCCCGTTTGACGAAACTCATCGGAGTGAGGGCTATTTGGAAATCTTGACGTCACCGGGGAGGAAAATTCCGAGCCCGATATTCAGAAGCACGGTGTCGGTGAATTCAGGTGTGGCGGTCCCTCGGCTGATCTCTGCGCGCGAATAGAGCATATTCTTGAGATCGATATTGAGGGAAAGCATGTCGGAGAGGAAAAGACGTACGCCGAATGTCAACGCAGCACCTGGCTTGATGCCGGTCAAAGCCTCATCGACCTCTCCGTTTCCAGCCGCGACAGCATCTTCATTTGCGAAGAGGAAACCCGCGCCCATGTGGAAGTCGTAAGACACGCTGGTGCTTTTGAAGAGACTGAATTTGCCGAAGATCGGAACCCAGTGAATTCCCACGTCGGCCTGCCAGGCGAGGTACGAGTATGAAACCTCATTGAGCCGGCCCGGGCTGAGTGTGTCTGCGATATTGTTCGAGAGATCGGTCTCGAGCTGGAGCAACCCGTAGCCACCTGAGACACCAAGCGACCATTCGTTCGTCAGGTGATACGAGAGGTTTGCACCCACGAGCATGTTGCGCCGAAATGAGTCGGCCAACGTAAACCCGATAGTTGGAGCTACTTCAAACCTTGTGGAACGGTAGAGCAGTTTGCGTCGGACGATATCACCCTGGCTCACCGCCGCATCCTCTGCGAAGGCGTCGCTGGGTTCCACAACCACCATGGCGAAGGCCATGAAGCATGAAATTACCGCCACCAAAATTCGCCGATTCGATACTTGTTCAATCAACATCTCAGTCCTCCGAATCCACGAACTCTTGGGTATATTCAAACGTCGTTGGCAGATAGAAACTAAAGCCACCTGCGAACGTCAACACATTCGAAAGAGCCCCACTGACGCCCTCGAGGTCTTGCATGAAGATCAGGTCTCGAACCTCGACCGTAAATGCGATCCACTTGTTGGTGAAGAAACGGCCGGAAAGAGCGATCGTCCCGCCCGGCTTTCCTGCAGCACTTGGAATCGAGACGCTACCTGCGTTGATCCACATACCTCCCACACTCACTGCGAAGTCGTAGTAGACGATGGCTGAGTTGAAGAGGGAGAGCTTGCCCATAAAAGGCACGTATCCCAACTCCAGACCGCCTGCCCACTGCACAACGGGTGAATCTGCCGAAGCGCCCGTCTGGTTCGCGATTGCCTCATACGAGGCAGTGACGCCGCCTATGGCGTCACCAAAATCGAACCAATCGAACAATCCGCCGATGTAGAAGGTCTCCGACAAATGGTAATTCGCGTTTAATCCCAGCTTAAACGAACGATAGACATCGTCGTTCACGGAAACACCGAAGCGTGGAGCCAGTTCAAAACGGCCCTTCTGCAGCACGGGTTTCGGCTGAAGTACGTGAATTTTGTCGTCAAACTGGGCTCTAACTTGCTGAGCCTCAGCGACCGAGGGAAGGGCTATGCTCAGCAGGGAAACTAAAGTGCACCCCAAGAGCGAAACTGTTGCCTTTGTCATGCGCCGTCCGTCGTAATACTTGCTAACTCTATGAGACCGCCAAGGCTATACCATGAGCCTCAAACGGTCGACAAGGAAGTTTGGTCACATGAAAAGTGCTTCCACAAACTCATCCGCCTTAAACTCACGTAAATCGGTGACCGATTCACCGATACCGATAAAGCGAATGGGTGAGTCAAGTTCTTCACATATACCAAGAATCACACCACCTTTGGCGGTGCCGTCGAGCTTCGTGAGTACGATTCCCGAGATGTCTACGGCTTCTTTGAAAAGCTTCGCCTGTTGAATCGCGTTCTGGCCGGTATTCGCGTCCAACACGAGGATCGTCTCATGCGGCGCGGTATCGATGACTTTTGAGGCCACACGATTCATCTTGCGCAGCTCGTCTAAAAGATTGGCTTTTGTGTGCAATCGTCCCGCCGTATCACAAATGATAACGTCAAAACCTTCTTTTGCACCCCGCTCGATCCCGGCATAAATCACCGAGGACGGATCTGAGTCCTGCTCACCTTGATGAACCGGGATATTCGTACGCTCGCCCCACACGCCTAGCTGTTCTACTGCAGCGGCGCGAAATGTGTCCCCGGCTACCATCAGCACTGACTTCCCTTGCTTCTTGTACTTACTGGCGAGCTTTCCAATGGTCGTTGTCTTGCCAACACCGTTGACGCCCACCACCAGAATTACGAAGGGATGATGAGCATCGAGATCGAGTTTTCCTTCCCGCGCCTTGAGCTTCTTCAGCACGTATTGACGTACGAACGCCCAAACTGTTGCGGGATCTTGTTTCTGATCCCCATTGAGGTGTTCTTGCACTGCTTCCAGAATATCGTTGGCCGCAGAGGTTCCGATATCCGCTGTGAAGAGAACTTCCTCGATTTCATCAACGAGATTCTCGTTGAGCTCTTCGCCCTTAAAGAGAGCCGAGAGCCTGCCAATGAACCCCGTCCGTGTCTTTGCAAGACCTTCGGAGAGCTTCGTTCCAGTTTCCGAGACGGACTCTTCCTCGAGCATCGCATCCCAGCCCGCTGAAACCTCCTCAAGCTTGTCTTCACCCGCGTCTTCCTTGGGCTTTTGGGCCTCGTGATCCACTTTCGACTTTTCGGTGGCCTCAACTGCGGTTTCTCGCTTTCCTTTGTCCCCGGTGATTTTCGCCGCCTTGGCACGTTTGATCTCTGCCAGAGACATATCGTCGGTAATTTCGACGGGCGCCTCTACCTCGAGCCTGTCATCAAGCGCGCTCTTCTTCGGCTTAGGAGCGTCAGCCTTAACCTCAATGTCTGCAGGAGGCTTCGGTTTGCTCCGCATCACGAAGAACACGATCGCGACAATCACAAGGATTGCGGCAATCACGCCAATCACGATGGGATCAACGCCCTGACCAGTATTTGCGAGTAAAGGAATCATCTGCATTTTAGTTCCGGTTCATCTGTAAAATATCGTTCTACCGCTCTCATCGTCGGGGACAATGTTGGAACGATTTCAAAAGGTCAAGTCATGACACGAGTTCTTCGGCGTCCGAGAGCTTGACGGAGACGATCTTCGAAATGCCTGCGTCCTCCATCGTGACGCCATACAACATTTGCGCAGCCTCCATAGTCCTTCGACTGTGCGTGATCACGATCATCTGAGACATCTCACTCATTTGACGCACCATCTCCGCGAATCGGCCCACGTTTGCCTCGTCAAGCGGTGCGTCAACCTCGTCAAGGATTGAGAATGGCGTCGGTTTAAGCATGAAAATGGAGAAGATCAGACTGACAGCCGTCAGAGCCTTTTCACCACCTGAGAGAAGCGTCACATTTTGGAGCCGTTTTCCGGGCGGACACACCTCAATATCCACACCCGTCGTCAACATATCGTTCGGGTCCGTGAGAATGAGGCGCGCATGTCCACCTCTAAAGAGCTTTGGGAAAATCTCTCGAAACTGAGCGTCCACCGCATCAAACGTTTCTCGGAATCGCTTTCGACTTTCCCGATCCATCTCGGCAATCGCTTTCCTCAAATCCGAGACACTGCGAAGGAGATCGTCTCGTTGCTCAGTTAAGAAGACCTCGCGGCCCTGCGCCTCTTCGTATTCCTCTTCCGCCATGGCGTTTACCGGCCCCATCTGTTCAAGACGGCGCCGAAGATAGTCGCGGCGAGACTCTTGTTCACCTTCGGGGAGCTCCACCTGAGCCGCGATGACGCGCGCCTCTTGCCAATTCCCATCGAACCTTTCCTTCAACTTCTCATTGGTATGCTCGATTTCAATCTGGACCTCTCGTAGTGCGCCCTCACCAACCATCAACGCCTCCCGAGCCTTCTCGGTTTGCGCCCTCTTTTCACGCAACATGAGTTCGGCTTCGCGGGAACGATTCTGAGCCTCGCTCGCCTCCTTGGTACGGATCTCCACCGTGGCCTTCGCCTGCTCGAGTTCGCCCGACATCTGAGCCAATCCCTGGTTCGAATCCTTTATTATGACCTCGAATTCAGCCGACTTCTTTTCCAACTCCTTTCGTTCGTTCACGTAGCGTTCTTCAAGCGATACGGCAGATTGAATCCCTCTTCTTATCCGCTCAAAACTCTCTTCGAGGCTTCGCCGCCGTTCCCTGGCTTTGGCCTGTTCAACTCGCTTTTCCGTAAGTGAGAGGTGAAGGGTCTCAACAGCACGACGAAGCTCTTTGACCTCGGACTCGCGGGCCGCAAATTGCTGAGCGAGCTCCTCCCTCGTTGCCACGTTCTGTGACTCCCTCCCTTGCAGGTCTTCGAGTTCCTCCTGACACTGTTCTCGTCGACGCAGCATAGGCAAGAGTTGACTTCGTGAGCGGTCGATCTCTGCTTTTGAGCGCGTGACCTCACGCCGAAACTCCTCGATCTTTCGGGATTGTTCACGAGCTCCGAGCTCTGCTGATTCAAGACTGCGCCGAGCTTCGTCCCACTTGCCCCAGGTCTCTTCGCGCTCGGCCTGGGCAATCTCAAGTGCCTTGAGAGCTTCTTTCTCACCCGAGTCCATGGCGACCACGGTGCTCTCCAACTCCTTGATCTGGTTGGCCCGCCTAAGGGCTTCAGCACCGGCAGGTAGGGCCTCACCAGCCACCACCAATTCATCAGCGACCAAAACCCCGGATTCGAACACAAAAACCTTTTGTTCCTTTGGGGGGAGCCCAGAATCTGCGGCCAGAGACTCGAAGGAGGACACGAGAGTTTCAGAAAACGTCGGACCGTCGAAATCACTCCAGACTTCGAACACGATTCGCCCTTTGATGCGCCTTTGTGCCGCACGAAATGCGACTTCTCGAGACCTCACAATGATGTGCTCAAGCCTTGGACCAAGCCAACGTGCCACAGCTGATTCAAGGTGAGCCGGAACGTCGAGGAAATTGCCCAGCGGTCCCAAAACCTCGTTTTCTCCTTCACGACTCGCCCACTTCATCACGTCTTGAACAGACCCGGCAAAACCTTCACCTGACGCGCGGATCGACTTCATTGAATCAAGCCTCGCCTGAGTCGAAAGCAGCTCTCCTCGTGCCTTCTCGTGCTCACGTCTCAAAGCAAGGCACCTCGATTCTAGCTCGGTCTTCGCCACTCTGAGCCCATCGAGGTTAACTTTGCCCTTGGCGACCTGCTCCTCGAGAGCCTCCAACGCGTTCAACTCTTCATCCACCCGCTTAGACCATCGATCCATCTGCACGGAACTCGACTTGATGACCTCATTGATCTCGGCTTCACGGCCGGCCATTTCTTCAAGTTGAGACTTAAGCCACGCCACGCGATCCTGCGCCCGATGGAACTCCGAGCGAACCCTCTCAAGCGCAGCTTTAACTTCCTGGGCGTCAGTTTCAGTCCGAACAAGAGCATCCCTGAGTTCTCTTAACTCCTTCTCCTCTTCGTTGACCTGTGAATCCACGCGCGAGCCCTGATCGAGCTCCGCGAGTTCTCTCTCAACCCCCTCGAGCTCGCGCTTAAGTCGTGCTGCACGGTCCGCCTGAGACGACGCTTCATGTCTCGCATTTGACAGACGTTCTTGGACGTCCCTCAGACTTGTGGTTGCGTGGCTCAAGTTCGTTTGGGCGAGCGAGTTGCGCGTCTCCAGCTTGAAGAATGCTTCTCGAGCATCGCTCAGATGCCTTTCCGAAATCTGGACTGCGTCTCGGAGGTCGCCCAATGCCTTCTCATGTCGCTCGAGCCTCTCGACCGCTTCTTCGAGTTCATTTTTTGCCGCGGCCAAACGTTCTCGTTCTCGCCCTTCCCTCTCATGAAGCGCGTCGTACCTACGAGTTAACAACGCAAGCTCTAATCCAAAGAGTTCTTCGCTCAGACGTCGATGCTGGGCTGCCCTTTGGGCCTGCCGTTCCAACGACCGGATCTGACGTGTCACTTCCAAGAGCACGTCTTCGGACCGCTGTAGGTTTTCTTCAGCCTTCTCCAGGCGCTTTACCGTGCGCTCTCGCTGCGCCTTGTAGCGCGTAATCCCGCTGGCTTCCTCGATGAGCAGTCGACGCTCGGAGGGTCGGGCACTGACGATAAAGCCGACCTGATTTTGCTCGATGATGCTGTAGCCCTGCTTTCCAACGCCGGTTCCCGCTAGGAGATTCTGAATATCCATCAAGCGGCAGCCCACCCTATTGATCAAATATTCCGAATCTCCGGAACGATGGAGTCGGCGAGTGACTGCGATTTCGCTGATCTCTCGGAATTCGCGGGGAATGGAGTCATCCCATTGAGCGGATCCGTCATTCTCGAAGGTCAACGTGACTTCAGCCATCCCCAAAGGACGCGCACTTTCGCTCCCCGCGAAGATCACATCCTCCATCGACTGACCGCGAAGGCTCTTCGGAGACATGTCTCCCATAGCCCACTTCATGGCATCAACGACGTTGCTTTTGCCGCACCCATTGGGCCCGACGATGGCGGTCATTCCCTCGCTGAACTCCAGAGACATCTTGTCCCTGAACGATTTGAATCCCACAATGTCGATTCGACGAAGTCGCATGGCCTTCCGCTCAGAAACGGGCGCGGAGCATAACGAGCATGTCCGCGATCTTCAACGCAGATCGACAAACGCTTCTTTGCTTTCGAGCACTTGACTCAGTCCAAGGCGGGCACGCTCCGAAAAATCCTTCAAAGGCTCCACCGGCAACGAGCGAAGCGGTGTCGAATAGAACTCAAACATCTTGCCCTTGCGTTTGCCATTGCACTCCAACCACTTGGAAACCCAAGGGGAATTCAAAGCCAACATCAGCCGAATCAAGTACTCCACGGGTTCTTCTACTTCGGGTGGCGCCACGAGATAGGTGCAATCACTCGATATCGCACTTCCCGAAAGATCTAGACAAAATCTTGGCTCCGGAGCACGCCGGGGCACCACGAGTTTTGGCCCTACCATCTCCTCGCGCCTGCGCGGCCAGTGAAGCCGATACCACGGCATGCCGTTCTGAACTTCGCGCCGTCCCTCAAGTCTCGTGCGCGCGCCGCCCAACCATTCAGATACAAATTCAACGTCATCGGGATTCAGCTCTTCATCAATCCAGATAACCTGCGGCGTTTGAGGCGCGACCAAAAAAACCCGATTTGCCGCACACAGACTCGACCGCAATACTGGCCGAATAGCCCCTGACCACGCCCCTTCCACGTCATCTCTCAAAAAGCAGGATTTCCCATCAACTCTGTCCGCCCCACTCACAAAACCTTGGCGATCGAGGCAAAGCACCTCAAGTGACACATGAGATTCCGGAACTGCTATTTCCCCCCTGTTCCAGGCGTCTCCGTTCTGAAAGAGTGGCGGCTTTCCAGCTTGACTGACAAAGATGAGCGAATGATGGCCGGGGGCATCATCGAAATTCTCCGCTCCTAGAGTTTCCAACGTTGTGGGAGGAGCAAGTTCACATAGATAGCTTCTCAACTTCGCGGCGCTATCCGCTTGCAGCCAATACTCACTCGTCAAGAGAACGAGTGGCTTTCCGTCAGCGATTGCAGCACTCCTTGCGATGAAGAAGTACGCGAGGTCCATCCGCGCAGCGTGAATCGCGGCGAGGTCGGGGTAGGCGTGGCGCACGCTCTGAAAGAACTCACGGTTTCCCTTTTCGCCGAGATATGGAGGATTTCCTACCACGGCCCCAACGTCCTCTATCTGCCTCGGCAAAAGGCCATCGCCCCACTCGATAAACACATCGGCGTCTGGAAACTCAATCGCCAATCGAGTTGCAGCCACAAGAGCGCTCTCCGGCTCAATCTCAACCCCATAAACGCCACTAGCGCCGTGTCTCAGAGCGGCAAGAAGCAGTTCGCCCGAACCGCATGAAATATCGACAACCGTCCCATCGCAGCCCCCCAAATGAGCCAACATGCGCTCAGCGAGAGACCGAGGTGTGAAGTAAATCCCTCCACGTTTTCGGTCTTTCTGGGCAAAAAGTCGATCAGCGCGTTCAATCTCGAAGGACTCAATCGGAACGCCAACTTCACTCACCGAACATACAAAATCCGAAAGGTTCGAACTCACGCGTTGGCCAAGCCACGTCACAAAGTCTAGGCGAGTGACGGGCTTACCTAATGAAACCTCGACCACTTGGCACAGAGTTGCCACCAAATTTGTGCACCGTTGCCTCGTACTCTCAGGTATCGCGCTTGCTTCATACATCTGTTTCAATCTATGCTACTGGGCGTCTGGGGAAAAACCCCAATTTCACAAAACGTCCGATGTCCGACCTAACTCCTACAGTGGGCCCGGGGACTATCCTCGCTGAGCGTTACGAACTGATTGATGAAATCGGTCGTGGCGGCTTTGGCATGGTCTATCGAGCAAAGCAGTTGAACATGGACCGCGAGGTCGCGGTGAAGTTGCTACCGCCCAACTTCATGGCAATCCCTGACGTTGTGGAGCGTTTTAAGCGCGAAGCCCAGCTCGCAAGTCGGCTCAGACACCCCAACACCATCACCCTTCACGACTACGGTAGCCACGAGAACGTGCTCTATATCGTGATGGAACTACTGACCGGTGAAGACCTGGCTGACGTGCTGAAGCGAGACGGAAAGCTCCCGGTGAAGCGCGCGATAAAGATTGCGCGGCAGGTGCTCAAGAGCCTTTCGGAGGCGCACGAACAAGGGATTGTTCACCGAGACCTGAAGCCGGAAAACGTGTTCCTGAGCATCGTCGGGGAAGATACCGACGTCGTCAAAGTCCTCGATTTTGGTATCGCAAAGCTCGCCTCTCCGCGCCCCGAAGACGCGCATGACGAGAAGAACCGCGCGTTGACCATTTCAGGCTCTACGGTGGGAACGCCCACCTACATGTCTCCGGAACAGGCTGCTGGTGAGGAAGTCACAGGACAAAGCGACCTCTACACGCTGGGCGTGATCCTCTACGAGATGATCAACGGGCGACCGCCCTTCCACAACCGAGACCCCGTCAAAGTCATGAGATCTCATCTCTTTGATGATGTTCCTCCCATGAGGATCAAAGAACTCGAAGGGAGCGTCATCGAGAGAGTCATCCGCAAGGCTCTTGAAAAGGAACTCCCCGACCGGTTCCAAAACGCCAATGAATTTCTTCTAGCCTTGGCCGGCGAACCGGTCGCAAGACCCAAAGTGCAAGGAGTGGAGCTTCGCAAGCTCGAAGAACTTTCAGCGCCAAGCTCCGAGGCTGAAGAGGACGTTTTTCATCAGACTCTTCAGTTCGTAGATTCCCAGCGCAAATCCGCAGACGAGATTCCTTTTGATTCACTCAAAAATGGGTCACATCTAACGCCACCACCCGCAGCAATTGTGGCGCAGGGCTCCACCACCTCATCCTCAATCATCAGGGTGATTGAAGCGGCTCAAGATGACGAAGTCATCGTTTTGACTACTCGCAAGGAACCTACCCCAAGTGGCGCGGGTGATTCACACGAACGTATTCAGCGGGTAGACACCTCAATGGTCGCCTCACAGCCGCTGACAACCCCACAACAGGGAACAGCTGCCGTGGTTCCAGAGGACGGTTGGCAATGGGGCGAAAGCGTCCCCACTGGCGACCATCCAGCACAGAGTTCGGACTTTTCGGCGATCTCAACACGTCCTCCAATCTGGCCGTTTGTCTTAGGTGTTCTTGTACTCCTTGCCGCGCTCTTCTTTTTCGTGCCAGCGCTACGGGCTCTTCTCCCCTTCTAAGACGGGAGCCAAACCCTCAGTTTCTTTGGGAGGCTCAACCAGAGGAACACGAGGAGGGTCGACCTCGAGCGAATAGATAGGGCACTCTCCGATCTCGGCTGCAAAAACGCGCACAAAATACTTACCCTTTGGCAAATCCACCTGAATCTTTCCCTGGTTCCCTGCCGCAACCCTAGCTCCTGCTGAGTCCAAGAGCTCAAAATTGGTTTCCGACGGCGAGAGACTCAAATCGAGCGTCTCTAACTCATCGAAAACTTCGAAACTGTAGTAGTCCGATGTTTGCGCGGATTCGATAACACCACGCCGGACTCCAAACATCTCCTCCGCTTCATCCAGGCTATTATTCGGCTCCCACTCAAACCCCTCAATCTGGCTCAAATCGCTAATCTTGACGTGATAGTCCAGATCCGAAGTGGTCACGTATTCCTTGGCCTTAATTGAAATCTCAAGCTCTCCAGGCCGAAAACTCAGTCCACATGCGTTCCACGCCGTACCTTCAGCATCAACCCCAAGTTCCGCCAAACCCTTGGACGTGATGATATTCACATCCAACTTCGATTCCGACACAGCCCTAACTTCGACGTTACTTATCGAGTCCCAACGTTGTCGCTCACCTTCCACCGTTGGAGGCTTCGCGGCTTCCTCAAGCGGCTTTCCAAAGCCGAGTCGGTCAATATCACCCGCATAGAAGAGCTTTCCTCGAACCTCGGCTGGAATCCCAAAAACTTGGGGCGCAATATCGTTTGGCTCAAGCTCCACATCCGGAGCCACTTCCTTCAGGTCCACCAGCGAGAGCGTGTACATCGACTTGATGTCAAACCCCGACTCGGTCTTGAGCTTCAACCACAACTCCTCTCCCGCTGCCTGCTTGAAGGCAGGAATTCTCAAAGGCTCTTGGCCGACCGTGAGCTCGACCAGCTTTGTCGTTGAATCACTCCCATACACACGGAACTTCTGTGTCAGATTCGACGCTGGAGTGAGTTCGACTTGAAAGTAGCGGTCTGTATCAGACGAAGGAATACGGTAGAAATCTCGATCATCGCTACGATCGAACATTCCTTGGACCTGCCCACCGATCTTGAGTTCGTTGGCGTTCTCGCGTCGGTCGTTAGGCTCGGCTTCGAGCCCTCCGGAAACGATTCGACGCATCAACCTAATTTCATATGGACCAGAACCGCTGCCAACCGACCGGAGCGCGAAGTATACAACCTCTCCCTCATTCAAGAAGACCAGTGGTATGCTCTCTTGCTCGCCTACCCCGCCTACGTTGTAAGTGCTTGCCGGAATGGAAAACTGAGTTCCGGCCAGATGCAGCGAGATATCAAGTTCGGACGAAGGTTGTACTGTAATTTCGTACGCGCCTGGCATTCCCGAAATCGCGAACCAGTCCACGTCTGAAACCGTTCCAAGCTCTGCTTTGAGCGGTCGCAATTCCTTATGAATCTCGATTCGAGTTGCGGACTCGGCTGAATCGTTCGGCTCGGTTTCAGAAGGCGCTGACGACTCGGTAGGAACTTCAACAGGTTTCGCCTCGGCGGGACGGTCCGAGACCTTCTTACGAATTGTGTCTTCACAATCACATGCTGGTCCAAGTATCCCCAGAGATGCAAAGAGCAAAAAAGCGCGCTTCATTTCACTTTTTGTTGTAGCGGCGCACTAGTTCGTCGGTGATATCCATGCCGGGTTTCGCAAAGAGGATCGAGGACTCAGACCGTTCAAGAATCATGTCGTAGCCTTTCTCTTTGCCGATTTCCTCAATGATTTTGCCCATCTTTTCGAAAATCTTCTTCGTGGCTTCGGCTTCCTTTTTCGACAAATCACCTTGGAGCTGGATGTAGAGTTGTTGCAGCTCATACATCTTCTTCTGGAGTTCCATGGCTCGCTCGCGACGTGCATCTTCAGAGAGCATCATCGCTTGAGACTCAAGGTTCTCCTTGAGTTTCTTGACGTCCTCTTGCTTCTTGTCGAGCTGCTTTTGCTTCTCATCGAACTCTTTCTTGAGCTTCGCTTTTGCGCTCTTGCCCTCTCCCACTTCATTGAGTGCTTTTTGAAGGTCCACGTAAGCGACCTTCATGTCTTGAGCACTTACGCTGGGAATCGCAATCAAGAAGGTGGCGAATACAGCGAGCAGAATCTGGACGAGTTTTTGTGTCGTTCTAAATGTCATAAATTTCTCTCTCTTAAAAAGCGTTTCCGATACTGAAGTCAAAGACCAGCGGCTTCTCATCTCGGAGACGCGCGAGGGGAATACCCCATTCAAATCGGAGTGGTCCAATCGGACTTAGCCATCGGAATCCCAAACCGACTGATGTTCTCAGAACATCCATGTATTCATCTTCGTCGTCGGACAAAAGATCCAACGCAAGTGTTATAGGTTCCCCGTCATCAAAAGCATTCCCGGCGTCTGCAAATACTACGCCTCGGATGCCAATCGCGGTCAAGATCGGGAACTCGATCTCAGCCGTCAGCTGTAAGCGTTTGTTACCGCCGATATTGAACTCGGAGCTCAAGGTTCCGGGGTCACTCGTGTCGCGCGCAACAGTTCTCGTGGGTCCGAGGCTGAAACGATCAAACCCGCGCACAGTGGTCGGTCCTCCAACAAAATAGCGCTGAAAAAGGGGCACGGGCTTGGTTGGGTCGGTACTCTGGACGTAACCAGCCTCCACGTTTAGGCGGAGGACAAACTCCCAGAAGAGCGGGAAATACCAGCGAGAGTCCATGTCGTATTTAATGAACTCCACTTCGCTCAGCGTGAAGTTATCATCAGCCCACTCCACTCGAGCGCTCGAAAACGTCCCGTTTTTAGGGAACATGCGATCATCGCGTGAGTCGTACGAGAGACCGAATTGCAACGAACTCGTCAAACCACCCCGAAAGAGGTTGCCCACACGCTGCGCGTTTCGTCCTGTCCGCCCTCCCGGCCTCAAATCCACGTCCTCGAGCTTGTAGGTGAGATTGGCTCGCAGCTCGTCGGTAATCGGATAACCAAAAGAGAGGTTACCTCCGCGAGACCTACGAGCGAAATCTTGGAATAGGTAGTCGAAGTTGTAGAGTTCGAAGGCAAACGACCAGTTGGAATCAAGGAAGTACGGCTCAGCGAACTGGATGTTGAAGAGCGTTCTAATGCTTGAGATCTGCGCCTGGAAAGCCAGGGTCTGTCCTCGACCAAAAAGGTTGTTCTGCGAGACCTGAGCGTTCAAAATGAAACTCTCAAGGCTCGAAAATCCTGCGCCGACTTGGAAAGTACCCGTTGGACGTTCTGCGACCACGACTTCAAGATCGATTGTGTCACTACGCTCTACCCGCTTGGTATTGAGCTCTACTCGCTCAAAATAACCCAGACGCGTCACAAGACTCTTGCTCGTCTCAATCTTGGATTGAGAGAACAACTCACCCTCTTCAATCGCGAGCTCGCGGCGAATTACTTTGTCCCGAGTCTTGGTGTTACCTACGACTTCAATGCGGCCGATATAGACCTTCTCTCCACGCTGAATATCGTAGGAAACGTTGACTTTGCGCGTGTCCTCCAGAACCTGAGTCAAAGGATTGATGTTCACGTACGCATAGCCGGCATCCATGTATTCACGGCGCAATCCCTCCATATCCGACCTAAGTCGCGTGTAGCTGAAAATCTCATCTTCACCGAGCTTCACGTTCTCCAAAAGCTCTTCTTTGTCCTTGATGAAGTCTCCTTGAATATCAACCGTCCCCACGCCAAATTGCGGGCCTTCTTCAACGGCTATGGTGATAAACAAATGCTTCTTATCGCGCGATAGCCTTACGACTGGGCGTTTGACTTTCACTTGAACGTAGCCTTTGTCGTAATAAAACGCCGTAATTCGCTGCAGGTCCTGCTGGAAGTCCGTCTCTTTGAACGAGCCAAAACTCGTCAAGAACGAGCCCCAATCTCCCTCGCGGGTCATCATCACGCTCTTGAGTTCTTCATCAGAGAGCGCCTCATTTCCAAGGAATGAAATTTTCCGGACTTCGATCTTCGCGAATTCAGTGACCTTAAAGACTACATTGGCGAGTTCTGGAATCTCAGGGTCGATGACGATTTCATAGTCGACCTCGGCCAAGAAGAAACCCTTCTCAGCATAGAGTTCCCTGAGCTTTTCGGCATTGGCTTTGACAACGCTCACATCGAGGATGGAGTTCGGCTCGATGTTGATCACCGCGGTCACATCGTCGAGCTCAAGCTCGTTAATCCCTTCGTAGGTGATTTCAGCAACCGCTGGCTTCTCGCTTACGATAAAGGTCACGATAACCTTCGAGTCGGCAGTCTTTGTGCCGTCGACCTTCACGTCATCGAAGAATCCCAGGCGAAACACGCGTTTCAAGTCTTCCGAAATCGTCTGCGCCGAGAGCGGTTGGCCTGCGGTGGTACGCAGCTGCGAAATCACGGCTTGAGTTTCTACACGTCGGTTGCCGTTGACTCGAATCTCATCGATCGTGTCACCAGGTTGTGCCGGACTTCCTTCAGGGAGCGGCTGGTCAGGCTCGAACCGCTTTGGAACCTCCACAGCGGCCTCAGCAGGTTGAAAGCTATCTGACGTCGGCAGACCTGCTTCCTGAGCGCTTGCGACCCAGGGCAAGCAAAAGAGTAGTACCACCAATACAACTTTCACGTGGCCAACTCACTTTGTTCTCGGGAAGTCACGATTGGACGAGTGGGTTTGCGGTGCAACAACGCCTCTGGCACGCGGTCGCCAACTTTAGGGTCCCCGGTCACCATCGGAATAATCTCTCCGTCATCCACCAACAAGCGTACATCCATTTGATTGGCCAACATTGGGTCGTGAGTCACCACAACCACAGTGATTCCCGTGCTCTCATTGAGCTCGCGCAAAAGGCCATGTATCTCACCACCGGTCGTAAGGTCAAGGTTCCCCGTGGGTTCGTCGGCGAGCAAAATTCGGGGCTTCATAAAGAGCGCTCGCGCGATGGCCACACGTTGCTGCTCACCGCCTGATAGTTCACCCGGCTGGTGGTGCAAGCGCTCCTTCAAACCAACCTTTTCCAAAAGCTCCGTAGCGTGGTTCTCGGCCTCGGCGCGCTTCTGTCGGTGAATGAGCCCTGGCATCATCACATTTTCCAACGCCGTGAACTCCGGCAAAAGGTGGTGAAACTGAAACACAAAACCGACATGCTCATTGCGAAACTTCGCGAGGCTCTTTTCAGAACGCTTAAAGATCTCTTCGCCGTTGAACAAGAGCTGCCCAGCCGACGGAGAATCAAGAGTTCCCATAATCTGAAGAAGCGTGCTCTTTCCAGCACCACTTGAGCCCATGATGGCCACGCGGTCGCCGGCTTGAATGGTCAGATCGACACTTCGAAGCACGTTGAGCTCGCGCCCACGATGAAGGAATGTCTTGCTCAGATTTCGCATCTGAATCAACGCATTTTCACTCATTTCGAAGCCCTTCCACCGGATTAAGTTTGGCCGCTTGGATCGACGGATAAATCGTCGCTAAAAAACTGATGAGGATAGCCGCGATCACGACAGACACGATCTCGACGGGGTCGACGTCAACCGGCAGAGTCGAGATGTAGTAGACCTCGGAATTTAGAGGGAACCCGAACTCCGATAGGAAGTAGCAGATTCCCAACCCGAGGCATAAACCGGCAAATGCGCCTACCACTCCGATCACAGTACCTTGAAAAACAAAGGTCCTCATAATCCCCACATTGGGGGCCCCGAGAGCCTTCAGAATCGCGATTTCCCGCCCTTTCTCGATCACGATCATGACGAGCATCGCCACAATGCTAAAACTCGCCACCAAAATGATGAACGTCAGGACTACGAACATGGCGATCTTTTCGAGTTTAAGCGCGTAGAAGAGACTTCGGTTGAGCTCCTGCCAGTCGAGCACCCGCGCTCTATCCGAAACCGCGGCTCTCACACCCTGAGCGATGACATCCGCCCGCTCAACATCCACGGTCTTGATCTCGAGTCCCGTGACCCCATCGATATCTAGAAAGTCCTGGGTGTCTGAGAGCGCTGTATACGCCATATTCGCGTCGTACTCGTACATGCCGCTGTAGAACACACCCACGATCTTAAATGGACGGGAACGAGGCATAGGCCCCATCGGGCCCATTTCCCCATTCGGGGTGACCACATTGACCTCTTGACCAAGTGAAACCTGTAGGCTTCGGGCGAGTTCCTTTCCAATGATCAAACCAGGGAGCTTCGAGGGCTCGGGCTCGTCGAATATTCCAGGCATTTCACCCTCTTCCGACTCAGCCTCGTCGTCGAATATCGAGGGCATAAATCCCTCCTCTCCGTAGCGGTCCTCTTCGGCGGCCTCGATTTCCAACTCAGCTTCATCGCGCTCATTCTGCACTTTCTTGAGCAGGTCATCGAGTTCCTCGCCGCGCTTCTTTCGAAGATCCGCGTCGAGCTCAGAGTCGTCCACAAGGTACTCTATCTTCCCCTCTTCAATGCTCGTCACGAGATTCGAGACCGACGCCACCCTTTTGGTGTCGATCCCACGAAGGAACACACCGCTCAAATTGGTGGGCGATGAAATCATCACCTCTGACTCTATGTAGGGACTAACGCCGACAACCTCGGGCACCTCGCTAGTGATCTTCACGAGAGGCTCCCACTCGCGCAGAACCTCACCATCTACCGGTCGAACGACCGCGTGAGCCTTCGTCCCCAAAATCTTTTCTTTGAGGTCCTTCTTAAAGCCCCCCATCACGCTCAAGACTACGATCAGCGCCGTAACACCGAGGGCTACGCCTAAGACCGAAATCAGGGTGATGATCGAGAGCAAGCTCGCGCTCTTTTTCGCCATCAAGTAGCGCGTGCCTATGAAGCGTTCATAACTCATCAATCAATGTCTTCCACGCCCTCAAGGAGCTCTCCGCTGCCTGCCTTAAGCAGATAGGCTTCCACAAATGGCTCGAGGTGCCCGTCGAGAACCGGCTCAACATTGCCCACGGTGTACCCGGTCCTCAAATCTTTGATCTGCTTATAGGGGTGGAGCACGTAAGAGCGAATCTGAGAACCGAAGGCGACGTCTTTCTGTTCCGCAAAACTTTGTTCTGCAGCAGCCTCACGCGCCTTGAGCTCGCGCTCGTATAGTTTTGCTCGAAGCATCTTAAAGGCTTTGTCGCGGTTCTTATGCTGCGATCTCTCAGCCTGACACTGAACCACCACACCCGTCGGCAAGTGAGTAATCCTCACGGCCGAATCCGTACGGTTGACGTGCTGGCCACCCGCTCCCGACGCGCGGTACGTGTCGATTCGCAAGTCTGCGTTGTTGATCTCGACCTCGATATCGTCGTCGATCTCCGGCACCACTGACACAGCGGCAAAGCTCGTGTGACGCCGCTTATTCGAGTCAAACGGCGAGATGCGAACAAGTCGATGCACACCATCTTCGGCCTTCAGATACCCAAAGGCGAACGGTCCTTCGACTCGAAATTCGGCCATCTTGATGCCCGCTTCTTCTCCGTCCTGATAGTCGGTGACTTCAACCGCCCAACCCTTTTGCTGGCAGTAGCGCAGGTACATCCGATAGAGAATGCTGGCCCAATCTTGGCTCTCTGTGCCACCGGCACCTGGCTTGATCGTGACAATCGCGCTCAACTGGTCGTGCGGACCACTGAGCATTCGAAGCTTTTCCATCTCGTTCAGGGTGTTCTCGACGGCTTTGAGCGCTGTGGCTGCATCGTCGATCAGCCCCTGGTCACCGCCGGATTCTTCCGAAAGTTCAAGGAAGACGCCCGCATCTTCAATACTCTGCTTCAACCCACGCATATTCGTGAGCACTTCGGAGATATCGCCGCGCTCACGCATCAACGTTTGCGCCTTTGCGGCGTCATTCCAAAAACTAGGGTCTTGCGAAATCGCATCCAATTCTTCTAACCGAGCTTCTTTCTGAGCCAGGTCAAAGATGCCTCCCGAGCTCGGCTAATCGCTCGCCAAGCTCTTTGATTTCTTCTTTAATTTCTGCGGGTGTCATCCCTCTACTCCATATGCCCAAAACGCCACTGAATTGGTGGTCCACTCGAAGGCCCGACCTTGTAACCATCAGGGGCATAAACTGTCAATGCGCCGCCCTTATATCCTCCGCACTTGTTTCCCCGCAAAAGTCTGCCTACTCTTGCCAAAGCAATGCAGGACGTCCGTGACTAAAGAAAATTCCGATAGCCGATTTCTCGACGAAACGAGACGTCTCACAAAAGACCTCGATGAGAGACTTGGGCGTGCCAAGCGGGCCCCTGAAGACGGGCGAAAGGCCATAGAGTCGGCGCTCAACGAGCTCAGAAAGAGCCTTCGTGAAGACGAGATTTCAAGCGTTCGGGAGAAACGGCAAAAAGTTGAAAACCTCGCCGAAACGCACCTACTCCCGTACGAAAAAAGTGCGACTCGCGAGTACTTTGAAGCCATCGGCATCGCTATCCTCGCCGCATTATTCTTGCGGGCCTTTGCCATCGAGGCGTTTAAAATCCCGTCCGGCAGCATGAAACCCACGCTCCTAGTCGGCGACCACCTCTTTGTGACGAAGTTCTCGTATGGCATCCGACTTCCGTTCGCCGACAAATATTTGGTCGAGTTTTCGCGACCCGAGCGCGGCGAGATTGTGGTGTTCAACTTCCCGGTGCAAGAGGCCACCAAACACATCCAGATGCAGCCGGCCGCGAAACGCGCCTGCATCGACTCTCGAAGCCTCAAAGAAGAAAAGGACATCATCAAGCGTATTGTCGCCGTCGAAGGCGATACGCTCGAGATTCGCAAAGGGACGCTCGTAGTTAACTCCGAGCCTCTTAAGCGCGTCTTCTTGGCCAAGGAGCCCACCGGAAACTATCTGACACCCTATGAAAACCTCGAACGAGAAAAGCTAGATGAACACACCTATACGGTACGGTTCGTAAGCCCTGTTGAGGAAAACTTCGGGCCCGTCAAAATCGCCCCAGGACATGTGTTCGTAATGGGAGACAACCGCAATCAGTCCCTCGACAGCCGTTGTTGGGGTCAGGTGCCCATTTCTCATATCAAAGGCAGAGCCTTGGTACTTTGGCTCTCGCTTGGAGAAGATGGCGTACGCTGGGAACGTTTTGGAAAGCTTATCAAGTAGAGCGCGATTCCGACTCTAAACTTATCGGGTATTCGCCCGTGAAACACGCGTCGCACATTTGTCCGATCGTGGCTGATGCTGAGCGAAAGAGGCCTTCGCGAGATAGATACGCGAGTGTGTCGGCCGTGATGTAGCGCCGTGTTTCCTCGACGGTGTGCGTGAACGCGATGAGTTGCGAGCGCTCCGGAGTATCGATTCCATAGAAACAAGGATGGGTGGTTGGCGGAGAGGATACTCGAAAATGAATCTCGGCCGCTCCGGCTTCCCTGAGCATCTTAATGATCTTCCGGCACGTTGTACCGCGCACAATCGAGTCATCCACCACGACGATCCGCTTTCCTTCGATCAACGACCGAACCGGCGAGAGTTTGAGTTTCACGCCGAAATGTCGAATGGAATTGGACGGTTCGATGAAAGTCCGCCCGATGTAGTGCGAGCGCACAAGCCCCATTTCGAACGGCAAACCCGATTCTTGCGCATATCCGAGGGCAGCCGGAACACCGCTATCTGGCACGGGGATCACGAGGTCGGCTTTAGCCGGCGCCTCGCGGGCGAGCGTTCGCCCCATCTCCTTGCGCGTTTCATAAACATCCCGACCAAAAATGGTGTTGTCGGGCCGCGCAAAATAGACGAGTTCAAAGATACAAGGCGTAGGTGAGACCACGTCAAAAGGCTTTCTCCAGACACGCCCGCCGTCGGAATTCTTGAGAATAAGCATCTCGCCGGGCTCAATCTCGCGTTCGAGCACCCCACCCATGAGTCCAAAACTAACGGGCTCGCTCGCAATCGCGCTCGACTCGCCCACACGACCAAGCACCAATGGACGAACCCCATTAGGGTCTCGGCACGCGATGAGATGCTCCTCGGTCAAGGCCAACAACGAATAGGCTCCGGTAACCTTTCGAAGAGCATCCACGAGGGCATCAACGATATTCTCGCATTGAGAACGCGCCACGAGGTGAGCAATGACCTCAGTATCCGTCGCAGTACCGAAGATGCTGCCTTCAGACTCAAGCTCTTTTCGGAGCCGTACGGCGTTTGTTAAATTTCCATTATGCGCGAGGGCGAGCCGTCCAAATTTCGTGAAAAACGTCAGCGGCTGAGCGTTCTTAATCCCCGTTCCACCTGTGGTGCTATACCGGACATGGCCGATGGCCACCGGACCAGGAAGAGTTTCTAGAACTTCCTCCGTAAAGCCTTCGGACACCAAGCCTGTGCGCCGCTGCACACACATCCCTTCCGCCGACCACGTCACAATACCCGCACTTTCCTGACCACGATGCTGCAAGGCGTGCAGACCCAGATAGGTCATGTGTGCAGCTTCGTTATGTCCTACGATTCCGAAGACACCGCACTTCTCTTCAATGAGATGCCGGCGTTCTTCGTCAAGCATGGTTTGCCTGGGGCTTCTCGGCTTCTTGGAAGAACTCAGCAGTCAGGTCGCGAACGACCACACTGGCAGCCATCAAACCGAAGGTCCCGGTGATGAAACTCATGGTGCCTTCGATCAGATTGCGAGTCTCACAGCCGTGCAAATTATTGCCTTTGGTAGGGCAAATGCACACGAAGCCCGCTGTACCATCGTAGCTAAGGCCTTGAGGCTCATGACGTGGCTCAACGCTAAACACCGTCTTGATACCGGTACGCTTCGATGTGTCGATATCGTATTTTTCACGCATGATGCGTCGAACCGCCCTCGCCAATGGGTCCGTATGGGTCTTGGAGAGGTCGTCGATTTGAACCTTGGTGGGGTCCATTTTTCCGGCCGCACCCATACAGGAGACCACGGGAATGCCCCGCTCCAGACACGTCTTGAGCAAATGGACTTTCGCGCTGATATTGTCGATGGCATCCACAACATAATCCACATCAGGTCCGAGCAAATCATCGCTCGTCGCTTCGTGGTAGAAGGCTCGGCGGCCAATCACGTGAGTCTCTGGTGCAATCATCGAACAGCGCTCCGCCATGAGGTCGGCCTTCCACTTGCCGTAAGTACCTTTCATCGCGTGAAGCTGCCGGTTGGTGTTGGTGCCGCATACCTTGTCGAAGTCGACCAGTGTAAGCTTGCCAAACCCGGTACGCGCGAGGCTTTCAGCTGTGAAGCTACCTACGCCTCCCAAGCCGAACACAACCACGTGCTTTTGACTCAAACTCTCCATCGCGGGCTCACCGAGCAGCCTACCTGCTCGGTCCCATCGGCGATGCAACTTCCACTCCGACATCGCTCGTGCCGGGAACTCAACGCTGCCCTGATCGTCTTCGCGTGGCGTATCATGCGAACACGATGATGGCTTGATCTCTGGTAACTCGTGAATTTCTGAACTCATCGGTACAACTCCAACTCAGGACTTACCTGGCTTGAAAGACTTTACAAAACTATCAAAGGCTTGCGCGTTTGCATCCACTGTGGCCTTAGGCCCAACCAACTTAAAGAAAAAGAGGCCGACAGAACTCTCAGCGATCGCGCCAAGCATCTTCTGACCTTCCTTTGGAGGACTCGAGCCAGCCATGCCCGGATTGAACGTTCCCTCGGCACTCACGAGGTGCGTCTTCACGGGGCTCTCCAAGGTACTGCGCTCAGCGTTAACCGCCGACCCGTCAGGATTTGAAAACTGGCCAATCCAGCGGGTGATATTTGCATCCACACCGCCACCGCCGCCCACACCAAAATAGAAGATCGTGAGCTCCGCCGGGCCCGCTTCTGCGTTCACGATATATTCGGCGAGTCTCATGGAGCTCGAGGGCTTGCGCGCCTCCCAACCTTCTGGAGCCTCCCAGAGCAATGCTCCAGTTTTGCCAAACTCATCAACGCTATTGAAACTGACAGGAGAACCCGGAAGCGCTGCACCCGCTTGAGGTGCGTTCGTGGGCATTGTCGGATGATTTTGAGGCAAGTCCGTCGCACTTCCCTTGGCGGGAGCAGCACCTTCTGCAGGCGCTGGCGCTTCTACACTCGGAGCCTCAGCGAACTCATCGTTTTTATCACAGGCTGCAAAGACAAGCCCTACCGCAATCAACGCCCAATACTTCATGTTCTCTCCTCCGCCAGACAAAAGGCCAGCGGAGGATTCCAAACCCGTGCCTCGATGTCAAACCCACACGGACGAAATTTCTACATCAAGAGGTCGGATGTGTCGTAATAGTCGGCGTTGGAGTCGCCCAGGATCGAGAGGCGCGCCATTTGGTTCATGCCTGTTCGCAAATCCGTGGCCCGCACGTTGAGCATGCCGTTGGTGTCTACTTCGAACTGAACTTCGATCTGCACATCTTCTCTGGGGCCCGGCGGGATATTCACCAATTCCAGAACGCCGAGCTGGCTGTTCTCTTCGATCCGGCGGCTATTTCCCGAGTAGATCGGCAACACGACGCGGGTCTGATCGTCCCTCGATGTCGAGAAGTGCCGTGCTCTTGCCAGAGGCAATGAACCGTTACGCTCGATGATAATGTCCATCACGCCACCGACCGTGGCGATACCCAAGGCGTGGGGCGTCACGTCGATCAAGAGCGGGGAGCGCGCTGGAGCAGGTGCTTGCGGTGCCGGTTGATAGGCTGGCTGTCTCTGAAAAGCATCCCCGCCGTGGGCATTACCACCGTGGATTTGACCAGGAGTCACAGGAGGCGTTTGCGGCCGATGTTCCCACTGCCCGGTCGCACCCCAGTCGTTCGAGGAAGGAATCTCTGGCGGAGCCTGACGGAGCGGGGGCGGCGAGGACCGATGGATCCCGGTGTCCTCCTCGAACTCGTCGAGCTCCTCGATCCACTCGTCGTCCGACATATGATCCATATGCGAGACGGGCATGGCAGGCGCCATAGGCTCGGGCGCTTCTTCGGTCTCGATCATAGACGCACCGAAAATTGCTGCACCCACGCTGACCACTTCATCGGGATTGATCCCGGCGACCGGTTCGCGGTTGAAGAACTCTCGGACGCGTTGCGCGACCAAGGGCACGCGAGTCGTACCGCCGACCAAAACAAGATGGTCGATCTCGGCACGCTGCATCCCGGCAATCTGAAGCGCCTCTTCACACGTCGTGAGGCTTTGCTCCACGATATCCCCGCAGCGCTTATTAAACGCGTCGCGTGAAAGCGAAAACTCGAGCTCGAGCTCGGTCAGCGTGCCAGGAACCATTTCGCTTACGCGCGCCGTCACTAGATCTTGCTCGCTTAGACGATGCTTAATGTTCTGAGCCACGTTCTTGAGGCGTTGGATAATCACCTCTTCGCCTGACAAATCGTAGCCGTACTGTTTTTCGAACGCTGTGAGCATGGATTGAACGAGGCGATTATCGAAATCGTCGCCCCCAAGATAGCTGTTGCCTGCAGTACTTAAGACTTGGAACACGTTCTGTCGGATCTCGAGCACCGTAATGTCAAAGGTTCCTCCCCCGAAATCGTAGATGGCTACTTTCTCTCGACGATTCTGCCCATGGCCGTAGGCAAGCGCGGCGGCGGTGGGCTCGTTGATTAGACGAAGGACTTCGAGCCCGGCGAGCTCCCCTGCCCGTTTGGTGGCGCGACGCTGACCTTCATCAAAATTCGCCGGTACGGTGATGACGGCCTTGGAAACCGACATTCCGAGGTAGTTTTCCGCGAGCTCTTTGAGATGCAAGAGAACGCGTGCTGAGATTCCTTCCGGAGGGTGAAGCGCCCCGTAGATATTAAGGCGTGGTGCACCATCACCAGACGACACAATCTTGAAAGGGAAAGACCCGATTAGGACGCGAAGGTCTGGACTATCAAATGGACGACCAATCAAGCGCTTTGCGGAGTAGACCGTGTGTGCCGGGTCCTTCATCAAGAAGGGCCGCGCGTCATTGCCAATAACCGTAGAGCCATCCTCGAAGAAGTACACGATAGATGGGTGAATTCGGTTCCCTGCCTCATCCGGAATCACGATTGGCTCGCCCTCCAACATGACCGAAACCACCGAATTGGACGTCCCAAGATCGATTCCAAGTACAATGTCACTCATGACAACTCACTCTCTGCTTTCTGAATTTGCGCTTTTGCGAGATTAGACTCCCCCAGCCAACCTTAAAAGTCCAGATTCAACATCTTCAGAAGAATCTTTCCGCTCACTCGTGTGTTGGAGTGTTGCGGTTGCACACGGCGTCGGCTATGTAGGGCCCTGCCGAAAGCACCAAACGGCGACTTTTGTGAGAGGTTTGAGTGGACGCATATCCCGAGTATGTTGATGGTATCTGGGTCATCCTACGTGGAGCGACAACCCTAATCACGCTGTCCTGCTTCGTAGTTGCGGGCGGAATAGTGTACTGGCTGCTTCGATACGTAGCGGCAGGCTCAGGTCGGCCAGGTTTTGACCAGATCGGTGAAAGAGTTCGAGGATTCCTCGTTTACGTAGTCGGACAACGACGCGTGATCAGTGAACCAGCTGGGGTGCTTCACCTCTTCATCTTCTGGGGATTCGTCATCTTGCAGCTGGAAACATTGGAGTATCTCGTCCGCGGGATCTTCTACAATTTCCATACGAGTATGTTGATTGGGGATACCCTCTACAACCTGCTCCTCTTCTTGCAGGATATGGCCGGCGCGCTCGTATTGACAGCGCTTGGACTCGCTGCTGTCCGCCGTTACGTGGTGCGCCCCAAACACATCAAGAACAGTATAGATGCCCTCGTAATTATCGTGGGTATTTCATTGCTCATGATCACGAAATTCTTCACCAATGGTGCCGAGATCCAACTCGCAGGTGAAGCACTGGCTCACGACCCAGCTTACACACCCATCGCGGCCTGGTTAGGCGCCCAGATGGCAAATATCGGCGTCGCCCAGCCTTGGATGTATCACATCAACTTCTCGGCTCACTTGCTCATCGTTGGCGCGCTCTCTTGCTATATCCCTTTTGGAAAGCACCTTCACCTGATCGGTGCCATGCCGAACGTGTTCTTCCGCAAGCTCGGTCTACTCGGTGCGCTTAAGCCCATCGATATGGAAGACGAAAATATCGAGTCCTATGGAGCCGCAAAAGTAGAGGACTTGAGCTGGAAACAACTCCTGGACACCTATGCGTGCACTGAATGTGGACGATGCGAGCACTACTGCCCAGCATTCAACACCGGCAAAGCGCTCAACCCGATGATGGTCATCCACAAATTGAAAGACCATATGAGGGAGAAAGGCGAAGCCGTGCTCCGCAAGAAATCGGTGGGCGAGGACCATGAGTGGCCCGTGCTCGCCGGTGGCATCATCAGCAAGGAAGAGCTCATGGCCTGCACCACGTGCGGCGCATGTGTGGCGAACTGCCCTGTGTTCATCGAACATGTGGACACCATCATCGATATGCGGCGCTATATCGCGCTGATGGAAGCAGACTTTAGCCCAGAGGTCAGCCGTACCTTCAAGAATATGGAGAACAACTCCAACCCTTGGGGTATCTCCTCGTCGTATCGTGGAGACTGGGCCGACGGCCTCGACATCCCGATGCTTAGCGAACTCGCTGAGCCGCCAGAGTATCTCTTCTGGGTGGGATGCGCAGGAAGCTTCGATGACCGGCAGAAAAAGGTCTCTCAGGCCTTTGCAAAAATCCTCAAGAACGCTGGCGTAAGCTTCGCAATCCTTGGATCAGAAGAGGGATGCACCGGCGACCCCGCTCGACGCATTGGTAACGAGTACCTTTATTGGATGCTCGCGACCCAGAACATCGAGACGCTAAATTCCTACAAGGTGCGAAAGATCATCACCACATGCCCGCACTGTTTCCACACGATTGGAAAAGAATATCCACAGCTCGGTGGTGAGTACGAAGTGGTCCACCACACCGAACTCTTGAACAGCTTGATCAACGAGAATCGGATTCGTCTCAAGCCCGCTGTGAACACCAAGATCACGTATCACGACTCGTGTTATATCGGACGTTGGAACAATTCCTACGACGCTCCACGCGCGATCCTGAACTCGATTCCGAACATCCAAGCCCAAGAGATGGAGCTGAACAAGGCTCAGAGCTTCTGCTGTGGTGCCGGTGGCGGACGTATGTGGATGGAAGAGCACGAAGGCAAACGCGTCAATATCGAAAGAACCGACCAAGCTCTCGCGACGAACCCAGACGCCATCGCCGTGGCGTGTCCGTTCTGTTTGACGATGTTTGATGACGGTCTCAAGAATCGGGGTGCCGAGGGCATTCCTCTCAAAGACCTTGCAGAGATCGTGGCCGAGAATTTGGCCGATGAAGCTCCAGAAGTGCCACACGTGGCCGCAGCCGAGTAAAATCTATGTCGTGGATGGACGCCGTAAAAGAAATCGATCCCACTACCTGGGAAATCATCTCCAACGAAGAAGACCGGCAGCGCAATACCATCCGGCTCATCGCGAGCGAGAACTACGCATCGCAAGCTGTGATGCAGGCTTCAGGGTCTGTCTTTACGAACAAATACGCTGAAGGTTATGCCGGAAAGCGTTACTATCTGGGGCAAGAGTTCGTCGACCAGATCGAAAGACTGGCCATCGAGCGTGCGAAGAGTGTCTTCGGTGCTGAGCACGTCAATGTTCAGCCCTACTCTGGCTCTCCGGCAAATCTCGAGATGTACTACGCGCTCCTTGAACTCGGAGACAAGATTCTCGGTATGGGACTTCCACATGGCGGTCACCTGACACACGGTTGGAACGTCAACTTCTCAGGTCGATTCTACACAGCCTCGGCCTACGGCGTGAATCCGGAAACCGAGAGAATTGACTACGACGAAGTCCGCCGAATCGCCCTTCAGGAGCGTCCAAAACTCTTGATGTGCGGAGCCTCAGCGTACCCTCGCGAGATAGACTTCGAAGCCTTCAAATCCATTGCGGACGAAGTCGGCGCGTATCTCGTGGCCGACATTGCTCATATCTCTGGACTTGTGGCTGCAGGCGTACACCCGAGTCCGGTTCCAGTAGCCGACGTCGTAACCTCGACCACCCATAAGACTCTAAGGGGACCGAGGTCAGGCATCATTCTTTGCAAAGATAAATTCGCAAAGGATATTGACCGCGCTGTGTTCCCTGCTTGTCAGGGCGGGCCCCATGTCCACGCCATCGCAGCCTTAGCCGTTGCACTCCATGAGGCCTCTCAGCCTGACTTTAAGGACTACGCATCTACGGTGGTCGCGAACGCAAAAGCCATGGCTGAGGCGTTTCTATCGCGCGGATATCGCCTGGTTACGGGCGGCACCGACAACCACTTGCTTCTTGTGGATCTCACGTCGAAAGATGTCGGCGGAAAAGCGGCTGCGGTCGCCATGGAAAAGGCCGGCATCGTGGCCAACGCGAATTCGATTCCGTTCGACACGCGAAAGCCCTTCGACCCTTCGGGCGTGCGGATAGGAACCGCAGCAATCACCACCCGCGGCATGAAGCCCGAGCATATGGATACGATCGTTGGATGGATTGACAAAGCGGTGCTTTCTCGCGAAGACGAAAGCGCTCTTGGCCGTATCAATCAAGAAGTTCGTGAATTTTGCCAATCGTTTCCTGTGCCCTGATTGAACTCTAAATCATGTATAATCTCCTGATCTCCATCGCAATTTCGGTGGCCACAACGGCTCTCTTTTCTGCCGTTCTTGGTGGCAAGATTTGGTACGGGATTGGCCCCGGTGTCATTGCCCTCATCGTGGCTTATATTCTTCTGGCCCGTCGCTCGATGAAGCAGGTCGAGGGCATCATGAACTCTGCCCAAGAGGAAATGAAGAACCAGAGGATTGAACGCGGCGTCGAGATCATGAAATCGGCCTACCCAATCGGTAAATGGCAATTTCTGGTTTCCTCACAAATCGACGGTCAGATCGGCTACATCCTCTACATGTCGAAGAAATTTGATGATGCTGAGCCCTACTTGCGCCGGGCATTTAAGAAAAATTGGGTACCTCGAGCCATGCTCGGCACCCTTCTCTACAAGCGCAAGAAGTACGATGAAATGAAAGAAGTCTTCGAGGACGCAGTTCAGCACAACAAGAAGGAAGCGCTTCTCTGGAATATCTATGCGTATTGCCTCTGGAAGACCAATGAGCGAGACGAAGCTATCAAAGTACTCAACCGAGCTCTCGAGCACATCAAGGCCGACGACAAGACCAGTTCGAACCTTAAAGCGCTCCAGAACAACAAGAAGATGAAGATGCGCGGATGGAACCTTCTCTGGTACCAGTTCCATCTGGATGCTCCTCCTGCTCAGCAAGCGCAAATGCAGTTCCGGCGCCGCTAATGCGGGCCTCTTAAGATTGAGATTAGATTCAAACGAGACCTAAATATGACTGAAGTGAATCCCGAATTGTTTAAAGACGTGAGTCGGAATGACCCTTGCCCATGCGGAAGCGGACAAAAATTTAAGAAGTGTCACGAGAAGACGCTCAAGCTTCAGAAAGTTGCCGAGAAAAAGACTCGTTCTGTTCAGCAACTCGTCGGTCCGAACACTCACGCGTGGAACTTTTACAAGCTCCTGCGCATGATTCACGAAGATAATCTCAGTGCGCTCTTCTACGAATTCCTGCACGAAGAAGGACCGCTCCGTAAGAAATACCCGACCCTTGAAGCGTTCCTCCTCGCTTCAGACCAAGGCGAGTTTAAGTTACCTGCGTCTGATGATTTTGACTTGAGGAGAATGCGCGTAGATGGCCCGGACGTAATCCTCTTGCTTAACAAAGGTATTCACGACCCTAAGGCAGCGTCCGTTAACCTCGACGTCATCCGAATTCGACCTAACGAGTTCGACGCAAGCCGTAAGCTTCGTGGAGCGAACTTCCGTGGGTTCAGAATTTGGGACATCGAAAGATTCGAGCGACCCAAAGGAGAAGAGGTTGGCCTTTCTGACCTCGGCTATACCTGGGAAGAGGCATGGACTCACCCCGAGGAAGCACGCTCACCGGTCTCCCCGACTCTTGAAGCCCAATCTTAGCAATGCGTGGGCTCAAGGCCGCCGAACAACTCTCTTTGGCTCTCGTCTTTTTAGGACTGGGAGCGAGCCTCTTTACGCAAGAGGGACAAACCACGCTGCTCTTGGCGGGACTTGGGTTGATGAGTGTGTCGGAGTTCGCCCGATGGATTCTCGAGGATTCTGGCAAGCTAGAAAGGCCTCTTGATCTGAGTCGCAAGAGTGTTCGACTCCTCAGAATCACATCCCCCAGATTCTGGGCCTTTCCATTCTATCTCGTATTACTCTCAGGCACGGTTCCATTGCCTGTAGCAGGGCTGGGCCTGGTCGCGTTGACCATCCTTCATATCGGCCTTCTCTGGCTTTCCCGAGATTAGTTCCGCTTGGCTTTTGAAGCGAGCTCGAGGAACTCAGGGCTCAAGCGGCTTGCTACACCCCAGGACTGCTTGTCCCATTCCGTTCGATAGGGTCTAAACCATCCCATCGAGTCCAAGAGCCAACGAGAGGCCAACGGATGATCCTTGGCCACATCCTTTAGTTCAAGGCTATCTGCCTTGCGATCGTAGAGTTGGTACTCACCTCGTCGAAGGTAGAGCTTCCACTCTTGCATTTGCATCGCATAATGAAGCTTGTACTGCGTGGCGATCGAGGGCTCCGGGTAATCCGCATGCTCTTTGAAAATCAATGGCAACACGCTTTTGCCTTGAAGGTTTTCGGGGCGCTCCGCCCTCATCGCATCCACAATCGTTGGGTACATGTCCAACACGTCCACACCCGCTTCGACCACCGTTCCTGCAGGAATCAAGGGTGGATAGTACACGATGAACGGCACGTGGACCTGATCCTGATAGAGTGAATGACCGTGTCCGACGCTTCCATGTTCCCAGAACTCGTCGCCGTGGTCAGAGGTAACGACCACCATGGTGTCTTCCCAGAGACCAGCCTCCTCCAGGCCAGCCCGGAGCTCCCCAAATGACCTATCGTTGAACTCAATCTCGTTCTTGTAGAGATTGATGATTCGCTCTTTGTCTCGCTCAGTGACCTTTAAAGACCCATTTTTAATTTGGCCCAAGTCCTCGCCATAACAGGCGCGCTTAAATCGGCCTGAGTACGGCGTGGTGTCGTAATTTCCAATGATATCTTCGTGTTCACGATATGTGACATGGGGATCGATGGTACCGAGATAGAGGAAAAACGGCTTTTCCGCGTTTTCAATCGACCACTCAAGGCCTTCTTTAGCCATCGACTTTCCGTCTATACGCAGTTCTTGCCGGATGTTGTTCTTGTAGAAATCCCATCCCTGCTCAAAGCCCCACGGACCTGAGACGTAGCCGTTCGAGACGCTCGCTAGTGTCTTGTAACCCTGAGCTTTGATGGCTTCAGACATAATCTCATGATGCGGCTTCAGACTTCCTCTGCCGACAACACCATGTTTGCTGGGGTACATGGCCGAGAAGAGCGAAGCATGAGAGGTCTTTGACTCATTGCCTTGCACGTAGGCGAGTTTGAAACTTGCACCTTCGGCTGCGAGTCGCTTGAGATTAGGAGCGCGGACATTAGTCTCAAAGTGGATGGGAAGGTAATCGGCGCGCAAAGTGTCGATGAGCCAAAAAACGATTCGCTTAGGCTTTGGAACATCTGGCCGAGCGATTGGGGCGCCTTCGACCACAAGCTCGGCCTTGTCCAACTCCACACCTCCGCATTCACCAGCCGCCTGAACGTGTAGACGTACCACCTCGTCAAAAACCGGAGGGGTCACGTACGAATCGAGCCCCTTTTCAAGGTCCAAAGTCTCAACGCCAATCGAGACTACGCCGCCCTCTTTTTCGCCAAACCACTCCAACTTCAAATCGCATTCGGAAGGCTTGGCTGAAAAGGCGAGCTTAGACTCCTTCAAAGCCCAGAGATGATACGAGAGACCACTTTGGGTGCCGAGCTGAATCGCCGCTTGCTCCAACGCGAGAGGAGCCGTCTCAGAGGCCTTTGCTCCGATGCTGAGGCTAGCTAGCCCACCACCAGAGAGGACTTTCGCAATCCGTCCCATCCCAGAGAAGATAAGCCGAATCTCATTTTCTCCCTTTAGAGACTTGGAGGCAAACTCCACCTTCTGCCAACCTTCCTCAAGGGCTAACTCTTGAGTTTCCTCGGAGTTGACCTCAAGCTTGAGCTTGGTCTTCGAAGCAGCAAACACCTCCATCGCGATGATTCCCTCACCTTCGACGGGTGACGGTGCCCAAATCTTCCCGATGCGCTTCTTGCTCAGAGCCGCACCCTTTCGACCGTCCATGTCTACGTCTAGGCTCCACTCCCCGGGGTGATTTCCGTGGATGTAGCGCACGAAGTCCAAACCACTAGCGTCCACGAGATAAGCGTTGGCTGAAGGGTCAAACCGATGAGCAAGCGGCTTATTGGCCACCAGATCGAAGGCCACCCGAAACGGCTCCTTGACCTTGGGTATGACGGGTTCCGGAGGCTTTTCAGGCACCACTTCGGCCTGTGCCGTTTCCGGACTCTCCTGTGTTGCTCTCGTATCCGGAGAGTCAATTACATCGACCTGAGAGGGCTTGGGCTGACAACCGCTCAATACGGCCGCAAAGCCCAGCCACGCAAAAACTTCCTTGTTTCGCATGGGTACTACCTGCTGAATCGTTTTTTAACGAACGGTCGAACGATTGAAAGCCGTCGAAACGAGACCTGCATTCTTGAGGCCCACACCGGTGGACCTGACCAAATCATCGGTCGTCACGTTGGTCCGAATCGCATCGAGCAATATCTCGCCGTTCTGCAGTGGGTCTACACCGGAGAGAGGTGAATTTGGAATCGAAATCGTATGGTTAAAGGTTCCCATTTGGCCTGCTGCCCCCGTGGACCAAATATCCCACGTACGATTTGGGCCCACGACTCGAACCCTGTAGACGGGGCCCGCGGAGGCAGTGAAGCTCACCTGACGGCTGCTTGCGTCGAACGACGTCGTGGAGGCGCCTGGGAATGTGCCAAGCCTAATCGACGAGGGGAAACTTTGTCCGTTCCAAAGTGAAACCGACAAATCGTTCGGCAGACCATCTGGGCCGAAGCCGCCACCGTCCGTGGTGAAGGCAATTGCAACCAGAGCGTAACGCCCGCCGACCAACGAGCCCGATGGCGGCGCAATTGAGAGACGCCTTGAATCTGGGCGTCCATCCTGGTCTTCGTCGTTTGTCGCACTAATCCCCAGAGGAACCAAACCTGGTGAGTCGAGCACTGTTCCCCCAATAAGTACCGCCAACTCAGCCGGCCCATTGGTCAAAACAGGGAAGTTCGAAATCTCGACATCTGTACTCAAGGTCTGACGCTGCGAAGGTCGAAGCTCGATCTCGGGCATGGAGTCGTAGTCAGGGATCAACTCCGTCGTATCGCCGTTGGCGTTGATGTCTTGAGTATCCGGAACTTGAGGAATCGCGGCCGAAAGGAACGGCGTCGCCTGATGATCAAAGCGATTGAAAAGCGGCAACAAGGTGGCGAGCACCAAGTCTTGTCCACCGCCTTGTGCAAGGCTCAAAATCTCGCTGAGAGGAATCTTTCCGGCGAGCCCCCACGCCATACGCGCTCCCGCCGCGGACCGCGCGTAGTAGGTGTCCTTGATGTTCAAAGTGAACCCGAACGCCGCGCCGTACGCCACGATCCCCCCCGGCAGCGGGAACGTGGTGTCTACGATGCCAGGAATCTGAATTGCCGAGTCAAACGTGTCACCCAGCAGGGAAATCAGGTCGACTTCCAAGAGACCGCCTGCCAACGATGCGCCAGCGAGACCAATCGTGACTTCTCCTGATGAACCAATTGCCGAGGTATCGAACTGTCCGGTGAAACCGCCGACGGGGCCGGAGCCACGGCGCTGACTCAAGGGCAGACGAATATCAGTCGAATCAACGCCTTGTACTGTCAGAATATTGTAATCCGGGTGAACAACGGTGACTTCATACGTACCGTTGGGATTCGGGAGATTGGCTACGCCCGCCTGATTCGTCGTTTGGGTATTGTTGCCGACGATAACGTTCGCGTTCGTGATCGGTGCACCGGTTTGGAGATTCACGACCACAACCCGCATGCCTGTGACCGGCACAGGCCCCGGATTGGTCAAACGAACCTCGCCCGAACATACCACTGGATCGCCACCCGCGAGAGTTGCCGTAATGGTGGTAGCGCCCGTGCCATTTCCACCAACGGCGACTTGCTGGTTGACAGCTGCCACAGCTGGATTGCTGGAGGTCCACGCGAAGGTTGCCGACACTCCAACGCCTTGGGCATTGACCGCAAACGCCTCAAGCCGGACCTGCTCGCCAGGGCTAATCAAGCCGCTTGGGGTTGCCACGAAACAAGAGGTCGCAATTGGAGGGTCGATACATTCGCCACCGTCGCAAAGCTGGCCGTTCTCACAATCTTGAGGGCCGCGGCACAACTGCTCGAGGCAATTTCCACCGATACATTCAAATCCTTCGCGGCAATCCTGGTCTTCCGAGCACTCAGGAGCCAAAATGCACTGGCCACCGATACAGAGTTCCCCTGCCCTGCGGCAATCGTCGTCCAAGAAGCATTCGGCGCGTGGAATACACACGTCTCGGCGACAACGCTCTTCAGGATCACAATCATCGTCTGACATGCATCGGGTATCTTCGAGGCAGGCACCACTTTCGTCGCAGAACTCGCCTTCGGCGCACCAACTATCATCAGCGCATCCTTGACACTGACCTTCCACGCAAAAGAGGCCGTCACATGCTTCATTGGACTCGCAAGGAGCAGGAGCGCAATCGCAACCCTCAGCGGCAAATCCAGGAGGACATGGGCCTACCGGGCACAACTCGTCTCCACATCCTTCTTCTGTACAAAGTGTTTGAACGCAAAGCATGCCTTCGGCACGGCACTCGCCGGAGACACATGCACCAATCTCACGGTTGCAGGAATCGCCGTCTGGGCAATCGCTATCGTCCTCACATACGCTCGGGCACTCGTCGCCTTCGCATGGAGGGTTATTTTCGCCGGCATCTACATCGGACTCATCGAGACACAATCCTCCGGCGCAAACTTCGCCGGAACGGCAGTCTTCATCGTCCGCACATGCACGCTGCAGCGCGTCTTTGCCGCATGCGCTACCAAAACCAAGAATCAACGTCGTAACGAACAACAATCGCAACATTCCAACCTCCAATCGATTGTCGAAGAACATAGCAAGTTGCCCCATCAAACGCGAGGATTAACCCACTACCAACTGTGCAAACGCGGAACCTCACCGGCAGCCTTGAGAGCGGCTACTTCAGCGGGCGCGAGTTCTTTGAGGCGAGCTTTGACGACGGAGTCGGAGTAAAAACGACGAGCGATATTCGTGTAGAGCAGATGGTGCCGGGCCTCGGCGATCATCAATTCGCGGTAGAACGCCGCCAGCTCAGGCTCGTCCTCCGCCAAGCCCTGACTCAAAATCTTGAACCGCTCACAACTACGAGCTTCAATAAAGCCCGCCATCAAGAGCTTATCCAAGAAGGCACCCGGCTCGTTCTTTCGCAATTCCGCCTGCAACGCTGTCGCGTAAGGGCTCGGAGGCAGACGCGTGAACTCAATTCCACGGGCATCGAGGATGTCAAGGACCTGGGTGAAATGCTCCATCTCCTCGCGCACTACCTCTGAGAGTTCGCGAGGAATACCTTCACACCCGGTGTATCTGAAGATAAGATTCAATGCGTTGGAGGCTGCCCTTTTCTCAAGATGGCAGTGGTCCACCAGAATCGTGTCCAAACTATCCCGAATCCGCTCGAACCAGCCGGGATCCGTGTCCTGTGCAAGATGTAACATGGTCTATTCGAACTTGAATCGTAAGGAACGTGCACCTTGGCGCTCTCGGCGAAGTGCATAGCGAAGAATCGCCTTGGAATGCGCCTCAGAAATATGCCGGAAAATGATCGCCACCCCGGGTCCGTCATCTCCATCACCCACGCGAACCACCTCACCCAATGCGACGATATCGGGATTTTGAAGACTTGGAATCTGAACACGGATTTCGCACAAATCGCCGATCGACCAAGACTCGGACTCGTCCTTGGCGAGAAAAAGCCCGTTATCATTGATAACAACCCATCGCGGTTGAAGCGCCACGCCGCCTTGCCGCTCCACCAGCGTCTGAAGGCCTGCAATCTGTTGGCGAAGCGCCCGGATTTCCTTGAGCAAAAAGACGGTTTCTTTAGGGATGTCGTCGGTTCGCTCGCTCCAGTCCGCCTTGTCGCTCATTACGCTTTCAGCCTCAAGAACCGCGGCGTCCAAGATCTTGGCCTCAACTACAGGCACTTCCTCGGCCTCTACCCGGCGCATCGCGCATGGCAATAAACTTCTTACCCTCACCGAACTGCGGCGCTCTTGAGTCATGGAAACCTCGTTATTCTCAAACCTAAAGGATCAACGTACTTGTGGACTAGAACGACGACTCAAGGCCTTTCTTATAGACCTTAGAAACTTCGGACTTAAACACCACAAAAGACACGTTGCCGTGAGAGGAACGCACTTGGAACAACGCCGGTTTCTCTTTGTCCTCAGTAATCTCGCCGTTAAGCACGTGTCCGGTCTTCAGCAAGATTTGATCTTGAGACGCCAAAAATCCAGGCTTTGTGCCACCGGCGTATTCCACGGTCTGCACCTCCGTCTTCTGGATGGCACGGACCTCAAGATGCTTCAGCATCACGTAGAACGCTGTATTCTCGCCGATAATGCTTCCGCGAATCTTGTTCCCATCATTCAACGTAAGCACGTCTGATTTGGGATTTGGACACGTCTCACAGACGCTTTGAACGCTGGTAAACGGTTGATAAGCAAAGCCCAACACTGGCATGCTCAACAAAGCTAGCGTGATTAGTACTCGCATTCTCATTCTTCCTTTGCCGGTTGTTCAGGTTTCTCGAAGTTATCACGGTCATCCATCGTGCCTTGAAGGTCCGACTTCAGCTCCTTGAGCTCTTCGTTCTTCTTATCCACATAAGGTTTCTCTTTGGGTTTTTCGCAAGCCCCAAAAATCATCGCAAAGATGAGCCATCTCCACATCATACACCTCGTCATAGCACACGGAGACTACTGGACACACACCATATTGACCAAGTGAAAAGAGACGGACAAAAACGAAAAAAGCCCCGTCTTGTTAAAGAACGGGGCTTTTTCATACCGGAGGCGGGACTTGAACCCGCACAGCCTCGCGGCCGCCGGATTTTGAATCCGGTGCGTCTACCGATTCCGCCACTCCGGCGAAGGTGAGGGAACGTATACAAACTCGTATGAACCCGCAACCTCGAAGTTTCAAATTTCTGATTTTTCCATCATCCACTCCCCCAACAATGCTCCCGTCTCGGGATGCGGACGACCGGTGTCCACCTGATAAACGAAGTCATCAACGGTAGTTTCCACGATTCCAGCGCTCAAATACTCGGCCGGCTCAAACTCCACCTCATCCGCAATATCTGACGGCGAATAACGTGGTGCGGGTTCTTTCAAAAGGCCAAGTTCCTTTTCGTAGATCTGGTAGAGATCCCAAACAGTACTGCGCAAAGGATCCTCGGCAATTTCGGCCTTAATCCCAAACTCTTCCAACTCATCAGCTCCAAGACCTAGACCCGCACCCAACTCGTATTCCGAGAGAGAATCGAGGAGCGCCTTAGAGTCGCCGGCCCATCGTCGAGCTAGCGAGCGGGCAAGCCGGGCGTGATGACGGTGTCGAGCCAGTTGTGACGCGAAATGCTCCTCGGTCTCAACCCCTTGCATCGCCGGGATATCATCCCAAACCGACGGACTGAGTTTCGAAGGACCATTTAAGATTGGGCCAGCATCGTAGGCGCCAACGCTCGCCCAAGGGTGCATAACCACGCGTTCTGCCTTGAATGTCAGGAGCGTGGCCACCCCGCGTGTTCGGCTGACAAGAATCAGGTCGAAGGCAGGCCAAAATGCCCTCAAGGCGCGGACAACACCTTCAGCAAACGCCGGATGACCGCCCTGCCCTATCAGCAGGAGCGCAGCTTTTTCGAAAGGCCGTCCTTTCTCTGAGCGACGATGCGCAGCCTCCATGAACACCCGAATCGCATCCTCGTCGGGCTCAAAGAAGCGCTCATGGGCGGATGCTACAACGAACACCGCACGTCCGAGCTCCGCTTCGATCGCGTCCAGTTTCTTCTTTATTGGCGTCATTCAGCGTGCCCAAACTGGTGAAGTATATCCCGACCCAGAAGTTGTAATCAGCCTCTGAATCTCGCCATCGTCCGTCATCATCCAGATTCGGTCGCCTTTGCCGCCGCGGTCGCTTGAGAACATGATGTAGCGGCCATCAGGGCTCCAACTAGGGTCCTGATTGTTTCCCTGGTCCTGGGTCAGACGTTCTATCGCACCTTCCAAATCAACGACGAAGATATCGAAGCGGGCGCGCTCGTCGCGAGCGGTGAACGCGATCTTATCTCCTTTTGGCGACCAATCAGGCGATGTGTTGTACGTGCCCTGAAATGTGAGGCGACGCTGGTCGGATCCATCAGCATTCATCACATAAATTTGAGGTCCACCGGAGCGACTGGATACAAAGGCGATCTTTGAGCAGTCCGGGCTCCAACTTGGCGATGTGTCGATGGCCCAATGGTCCGTGAGTCGCTTCACAACGTCGCCCGTCTCTGGATTGACCAGATAGACGTCCGCATTCTCGCCTCCCATAGAGAGCGTCAAGGCGACCTTCCCGTTGCAATAGGCCGCACCTGAGTTTTGTCCGCGTTTCGAGGAAACCTTCTTTACCTTCCCTGCACGAGCCATCCATAGGTCCGGGTTCTTGTCGGCATAACTCGTGTAGTAGACGCCACCATTCGGGCCCCAGGTCGGCAAAATATTGATGGCGTCGTGCTTTGAGACCCGGCCAGCGTTAGTCCCGTCCATGTCCATGACGTAAATCTGTTTGGTTCCGCCTTTCATTTTCTGAACGTAGGCCACTCGGGTTCCAAAAATCCCTGGAGTTCCGGTGAAGTGCTCCACAACAGCGTTCACAAATTTATGTACTTCGTCAGCAACTTTGTCCCGCCCCACGGGGCCGGGAGTGTACTTGAGTTTGACCTGCTCACCTTTGTCCACAATGTAGAGGCGGAGGTCGAGGACCACGGAGTCCCCTTTGAGTTTTGCCGAACTCTTAATCAAACCCTGCGCGCCGACATTAAACCAGTTCTGGAAATTGATATCTGTGACGTTCATTCCCTCCTTTGACGGGTCGAAAAAAAACGAATCCGATGGCAAGACCTTAAAGAGGCCGGCCAGATCGAGGTCACGCCTCAAAGTCTCCTGAACGCGTGCGGCGGCGCCTTTGGTACTGCCTTCTTCCAAGGTATCCGGCACAGCCATCGGTAAGAGGACACGGCGTGCCCCGCCTTTCACCGAGATATCAATCCCTTTGGGAGGCGGTGGAGGTGCGTCCTGTGCACCCGCCATGGTCGCAAAGCAACAAAAGAACACGAGCACCAATCCCTGTACCAATTTCATCATTCTCATACTCATCTAGAGTCCTGTGTACTCCCAGTTCTTCAAATTAAGACCTTCCCGAATCACCGCAGCACGCGCTGACGGCTCTTCCGGCAGTGGAAGCTTGTTTCCCCCGTATTGCACCTGAAAGCGCTTGAGGCGCCGCTCGATACTATCGTCAAATTGTTCGTTGCCGCTTCGACGCCTGAATTGGAAGGTAACGATATTGCCGCTCTCAGAAAGTCGCACATAGACTTCGACTTTGTCGGCGAGCCCACGAGCTTCGTCGGCGGTGATGGTGGCCGGGATTTCCCATTCTTTGGTGATTTCGGCTACGAGTTTGGACGCGTAGCCGCCCAAAATCGAATTGAGGGCGGTTCCGCCGATCACGCCTTCTTCGCTCCCCTCCGGGACGTCCTCGTTGGTGGGACGGTTCGGATTATGTAGCGCGCTCAAAGCTTCCATCATCTTTCGTTTCCTGTCGTCTTCCTTGGCCTCGGGTTCGGGCTCAGGTTTCTCGAGTTCGACGACGGGCTCGTTCGGTTGTTCAATGACGATTTCATCAGGCGCCTTGGTGGCCGGCTCTGGGTTCGAAATCCGGACCAGCTGCTCGGGAGGCTTCTCAACTCCCAATGCGAGCAGCTCGACCTCTTCAAACTCGAGCATTTTCGGCTCAATATCAGCTTCCAGCTTTGCCTCACCGCGCATCGTCCCAAAGACAACCACGCCAATCAGAAGACCGTGGGTCAAGATAGAGACCACCACCCCCATGACGATATGCGAGGTCAAAACCTCGTGCTTCTCCCACCCTGGGATCTGAGCAGAGGCACTCATTTCGCGGTCTCGTCCAAATACTCGGGATTCGTGATCATGCCGACCTTGTTGACACCCGCGCGTTTAATCCGCGCCATGGTCCCCACCACAAAACCGTATGGGATGTCCGTATGTGCCAACAGATAAATCTCCTGATCCTCTTGAAGCTTGACGTTCTGGCCGAGCTTCGTCTCTACCTCGTCGAAACACACCTCGAAGCGATCTTTATTCGTTTGACTCAACGATTCTGTGCAATTCGTAATGACTTCGTCTTTGATTCGCACCACCAGGTCCGCATCGATCTCCAGGATCATCTTGTCGGTTTGCTCGGGATCGATACGGTTGGCGTTCTCCCGAGTCACAGGCAGGTCCAGATCGACCTTCCGCTTTTCTTCGTCCTTCGCGATCATCGGCGCTGTAACCATGAAGATGATGAGAAGCACGAGCATGACGTCCACCATTGGCGCCACGTTGATCTCGGAGACCATCCCCCTGCCGCTTGGAATTTTTGCACCCATAACTCGCGCCTACTTGAAGAAGTGTCGCTTCACGATATTCAGAAAGTCGTTTGAGAAGTTGTCCATCTCGGCCGACATGATGTTCACGCGCGTCACGTAAAAGTTGTAGGCCACACCAGCAGGGATAGCCGCCACGAGGCCCATTGCTGTCACGATCAACGCCTCAGCGATCGGGGCTGCAACCACATCGAGGCCCGCCGCCCCTTGGGCGTTGATGTTGACGAACGCGACCATAATTCCCCAGACAGTACCGAAGAGACCGATGAACACTGCGTTCGAGCCCACGGTCGCGAGGAATGGCAAGAGACTTTCGAGCTGTGTAGTTTCTGTGGTCATCGCACGTCGAAGAGCACGCTCCACGTTCTCAATGCCACCGAGTTGGGTGCGCATCGTTTCTTTATCGTCTCCTTCCGCACTCTTCAGCTTGGAAAGCTCGATATAGCCCGCCTTAAAGACTTGGGAGACCGGCGATCGGCTTGTTTGTTCAGCGGACTGGTAAATCGCGTCCAAGCGTTTGGATTGCCAGAAGATCTCTAAAAACTTCTGGGTTTCGACGCGAGCCCGTCGCATGTACCACGCCTTGTAGCCAATGATGTACCAAGACACCACGCTCAGGGCGACGAGGATGAAGATCACACCCATGACCACGCCGTCTGCTTCCAGCAGAATCTCAAGCACACCCTTTGGCTTCGTAGGGTTTGCACTTTGAGCGAGAACTAGATTCACCCACACTGTTTCCAACATCGATGCCACTCCATTCAGTATCAATTCCTACTAACACGGGCCAAACTCACCGTGCAATGTCAACCACTCGCGCGTTGCGGCCCTAGTATACGTCTGATACGATCCGCGCGCCTCAGAAGCTAGCATCACTTTTCTCAACCACTTCCGCACGGATGGAGTTGATGGCCACCGATCTAAACGAACTTGAGATTCTCTGGCGGGAACAACCCGGCAATTACGACACCTTCGCCGCTCTCCAAGAGCTCTACGCCGAGCGTGGAAACTGGCGAGAACTCATGCGCCTCTACCAAGACGCGTCTTCAAAATTCGGGAGCGATCCGGAATTTGGGACGAATCTTGTCAAGAGGATGAAGTACATCGGCGAGCAGGTCACAGAACCTGAAGAACGTGGACCATTCCTCGTGGCCCTCGGTGACGCGCTCATGAACTACGCGGGAAGCCGTGATGAGGCGATGAAAGCATACCAAGAGTCGTATGTGGTGTTCCCTGCCGACGTCACATGTTTAGATCGGGCGCGAGCGATCTATCGAAAGAGTTCAGATTTTGAGCGCATTATTTTGCTCTATAAGCTCGAACTTAAAGTTAAAACGGAGCCTATCGAGCGAAGCCGCACTTTGACGTGCGCCGCACAGATTTATGGAGATGACCTTCGAGACCTCAAAAAGGCGCTCGAAGTTCTCGACCAAGCGATCGAGCTCGATTCGAATAACGCACTGGCTGCAGACCTCAAAGAGATCTACACACGCAAATCCTCACTTCACACCGAAGTTCAAGAAGAGGTCAAACGTGGCCACGAGCTTCTCAGGGACGGAGACACAAAGGAAGCCGCCAAGAAGCTCATCCGGGCTGCCAAATGGGAATCGCTCCGCGAGGGCGGCGACCTCGAGAGCGCACTCGAATGGGCTCGAGAAGCTTTAACGCTGGATGCGAGAAACCCTGAGGCTCAGTCACTCAGAGACGGTGTTCTGGACCGTTTGGGGCGCGAACCAGAGCCGCAGGACTCCGTAGTTTCCGTGATGGCACCGGTTCATTTGGACACGTCCGACGCGCGTGAAGAAGCCGAAGAAGAACAAGCCGAGGAAGAACCAGCCAAGCAAGAACAGGCCGAGGAACAAGCCGAAGAAGAAGACTTGGACGAGGATTCCGATCCAGAGGATCGCGAACCCACTCAGATGCTGACTCCTATCCAAAAGAAGGAGATCGAAGAAGATCTGGCCAAGCGGCAAGAAGGGGATTCTGGCGAGGTGGACCTCGAAAGCCTTGACCAATTGCTCAAAGCAATCAGCAAAAATCCTGAGTCCGTCGAGCTATACGACTTTGTTCTCGAGCATCCCGACGTCAAATCGCGGTCCAAAGACGTGGACGAAACGTTGGAGAACGCACTCAAGCGCCTGCGAAAGAAAGACGGCGAGGAGACGGCCATGTTGGCCATCTCAAGATTGCATTGGAACGTTCTTGGTGATTATGAACGCGCTGAGTACTGGTTCAAACGGCTAAAGCTCCTGAATCCAGAACATCCTGCCGTGCTCGCGTTCTATGAGGAATGGTACGAGCAGGAGGAAGAGTGGCCAAAACTCTTTGCTTTGCTTAGCTCCGTTCAACAACAAGCAGAGTCCGACGACCAAAAACTCGAGATCACGCGCCGACTCGCCGAGCTCGCTGAAAACCAGATGGGTAGTGCCGATAAGGCCATCAACGTCTGGAAATCTTATCAGCGTATGGTGCCCGACGACCAAAACGCCCACAACGAGCTGCGAACGCTCTACAAATCGCATCAAAAGTGGAGCGCACTCATCGATGTCTACAAAGAAGACCTCGAATCACAGGAAGGCGCCGAGAAGCTTGAACTTCTGCACGAAATGGCCGGGATCTATGAAGAGCATTTGCGGCTTGAACCTATGGTCATTCAAACTTTGCAGTCGATCCTCGAAGTCGACCCAGATGACCAAGATGCCTTCACTAAACTGAAATCTCTGCTCGAGTCAGGCAGAAGGTACAACGATCTCTCCCATATTCTGGAGCAGCGTGCTGAGCGTGCGATTGCCTCTGGGAACACCGCGCAAGCTATCGAATGCCTGGATGAGGCCGCAACGATTTGGCAGGACAATCTCAGGAACGTCACACAGGCTCTACCTTTCCTTGAACGAATCCTGGACATCGACCCGACACATGGCCCTACCCTCTCAAAACTTAAAGAAGTTTATGAGCAACGCCGTGATTTCAAGTCGTTGGTGGAGATCCTCTGTCGAGAAGCTGCTCTCGAGGATGCAGAAGGCGAGTTGAAGCGACTCAAAGAGATTCGCGTCTTGGCCTCGGAAAAGACTCGTGAGCCCGCCGTGGTGATCCCGGTACTCGAACGAATTCTAGAAATCGACCCTCAAGATGCCGAAAGCCTTGCCGAGCTCGAATCGATGGTGCGCCGTTCGAATGAGCCTGAGCGCCTCGTTGACCTCTTGAAGCGAAGAGCCGAGCTCTCCGAGGGAGATCGGATTTCGCTACTCGAGGAAGCAGCACAGATACTTCACAACGATTTGGGTCAAAAAGACGAGGCCATCGTTATCTGGCGCCAGATATTGGAAACCGAGCCCGGCCACGTCAAAGCGTTTGCGTCTTTGACTGGGTCTCTGATCCGAGCGATGGATCTCGAAGGTCTTGACGAGGTCTATCGAGCCCAGGACAAGCTCGACGTGTATTTCGAGTTGCTCGATAACCTCGCTCCGAGCCAATCCGACCCTCGTCCGATTTATCGCCGAATGGCGACGCTCGCGGCAGAAGACCTGGAGGACGATTCGCGAGTCATCATGAGCCTCGAGGCCCTGCGCGAAGAAGCAAAGGGCGATTCCGCGGAACATACGGAAGTGGCCACGGAATTACTCCCTTGGTACGCGAAGACTGGCGACGTGGAGAAAGAGATCACGATGAACCGAGTGATCCTTGAGAACTCGGATTCGGAAGAGGTCAGGCTTCAAACTACAAATCGACTGCGAGAGCTCGAGATTGCTCGAGGCGAGCAAGCTAACGCGCTGACCTGGGCTTTGGAGTCACTTAAGCTCAACCCATCTGATTCTGAGGCTCTTGAGGCGGGGCGTGAGCTCGCGGCTCAGACCGATATGATGGAGGTCTATCTCGAAAACCTCGAGGACCTCTCAAAAGACGTGGACGACGACGCCACCCAAGATCAGCTCTGGTACTTCATTGCCAAAGAATACGTAAAACTGGAGAATTGGCCGAGTTCGAGAAAGTACCTTGAGATACTCACCGAACGTCATCCCTCCGACCTAGAGTTTCTAGGGGAATTGGAGTCGGTACTCGACAAAAGCGGGGAATCCGAGCGTAGAATCGAGGTGCTCAGGCGCCAGATCGATGTACTCACCGAACGTGGTGCCGCGCGTGAAGACCTCGTTGATGAACTGTCCAAGATTGCTGATGTCCAACGCTCAGCGCTCGGGGAGTCTGATTCAGCCCGTAAGACCTATCAGGAGATTCTTGATATCGACCCCGAGCACCTGCGTGCTCTTCGCGGTATGAAGGAACTCTATCGAGAAGACGAGCGCTGGGACGACGTCAACGAGTGCTTGCTCCGCGAAGTCAACGTTTGTGCGATAAACGACCCCGAAAATCGACTTAATGCGATACTTGAACTCGCAGACCTAAACCGCGAGAAACTAGGGCGTTTTGACGAGGCACTTCGAAACTACGCTGAAGTCTTAACCGAAGATCCCCGAAACGAACGCGCTTTGACTTCTGTGGAAACCCTGCTCTCTGAACCCGAGCAGGCACGCGAAGCCGCACTATTGATTGAGCCTATCTTCCGAGATTACGATCGGCCCGAAGAACTCATTCGAGCGCTAGAAGCCCGACGCGCCGTGGCTTCAGATCGTTTTGAAGAGGCAGAAATCCTCGACGAGCTCATTCCACTTTATCAACGAACCGAGAACATTCCGCTAGCCTTTGAACGGGCCTGCAGACAGTTTGAGCTCGACGCTGAGCGCTCCGAGATCTGGCTACGACTTGAACAGCTTGGTGCAAAGCTCAATCGATGGGTGGAAATCGAAGAAATTTTCTCGCGCTTTGCGCCCACAGATGCCTCGGCGAGTGCCACTCGCTTTGACTTGTTGCGCCACCTTGCGGCGATTCGTGAGTATCAACTCAACCTTAAGGAAAAGGCTCTCGGCGCCTGGGAAACTTTGTACGAGTACGACCCGCTTGATAGCGCGCACGTCGAAGCTCTTGAGCGCCTCTATCGGCAGCTCGGAAAGCATGAAGAGCTAGTCAAGATTCTTCAGGCTCGAGCCGATTTGGTGGAAACCCCTGACGAGCAGGTAAAACTGCTGCTCGAGGCCGCCAGCATCAGTGATGACGTGCTCGCTGACTCGGGCCTTGGCGTGGATATCTATCGTAAGTTGCTCCTCATTGAGCCGGAGCATCGCAAGGCGTCCGACGAACTTCGGCGTCTCCTCCGAGATAGAGAGTCCTTCAACGAACTTGGAGAACACCTCGCTTCGCAGGCCGATATGGCCTCAGATCCTGAGTATCGGAAGGCGCTAAGAGTCGAGCTTGCAAGACTGCGTTTTAACGAAATGGCCGACCAGTTCTCGGGCGTGGACACACTTAGCCAGATTTTCATCGACGACCCTTCAGACCACGAGCTCGTGGCCGTCGCTGAAGAATGGGATCAAACCTTGGCGGAAAGCGGCTCTACTTCCCTTCGTGTTACACTTGGGCGCTTGACCGAGCCCTATTATCGGGACAACGCGTTGAGCGCTGAACTTGTGGCGGTCCTCAGTGTTAGGAAGGACGACGAATCCGATGTGTTCGAACGCGTGGCTCTCCTCGACGAGATCACCGAGCTCCTTGCCGAGCAAGGACGAAACGAGGAAGCCTTTGACGCATGTGCTGAAGCGGTCAAGATTCTCCCGGATGACGAAGGTAGGCGCGAAAAGCTTGAAGATCTCGCGCTGAGAATCGATCAGGTAGAACGTTGTGTAGACGCGCTCAAAGAAGCGGCTGAGAACGCAGACCCCATCGTTGCGGGCAGTATCTTGCGCCGAGTTGGAACGCTCCTTCACGATTCCTTGGATCGTCCGCTGGACGCCATCGATGCGTTTGAGACAGCACTCGAAAAGAACGAATCTGACCTCGAAACGCTTGGAGCTCTCGAAGTTCTTTATCAATCCACCGAGGATTGGACGAACCTTACGCGTGTCCTCAAGCTTCAGGCCGTTTTTGGCGAAGACCACACGCGGGCTGATTACTGGCGCCAAATCGGGACGCTGAACTCCGACATCGTCGATGAGCCAGACACCGCAATTGAGGCATTTGTCGAAGTTCTCACACTTGAGCCCAATGATCCTGTCTCGCTCGGCGCCTTGGAACGCCTCTATGCAAAAGAAGAGCGATGGGAAGACGTGGCCGATATCCTAGAGCGAATTACAGAAAACGTTCACGAACCGGAGCTTCGTCGCTCTTCGCTTGAAAAGCTGGCTAGGCTTCGTGAAGACCGAAGCGGTGACATCCAAGGAGCCATCGACGTCTGGAATCAGGTTCGTGTTCAAGAGCCTGATGCAACCGGTGTCCTCGACGAGTTGGCACGCCTATATGAGCTCGAGTCCATGTGGGCCGAGCTGTCTGAGATCCTTCGAGAAAGACGCCCGCTTCTAATCTTGGAGGAGCTGGACGCAAATGACCTCAAACTTGCTGAGGTTCTTGCGAAGGAACTCTACGCAACGGAGGAAGCCCTCGACCTCTACCGGGAAATCTTCGTCCGGAATCCAGGCTCTGACGACGCCCTCCAGGCATTGGCCGAGATGGCGGAAGACGAGGCCCTACTTGAGGATGTGGCCCCTGACCTGATCGCCGCATACTCAAATCGTCAAGAGTGGGAGAAGCTGGTCTCGATTCATGAACGACTCCTCAGTCGAGAGACGGGTCCCGACCTTATCGCTCGCGCTCGAGAAATCGCTCGAATTCAGAAAGAACACCTGAACGACCTCGAATCGGCTCAGGATACCTTGGCGAAGTCCTGGTTGCTCGACGTTGAAAACCACGAAGTTCGTGATGAACTCGTTTCACTCGCGGCCCAAACCAATGCGTTTGATGCGTTGGCGCAGACCTACAAAGACGCCCTTTTAGAGGCCCATGCTGAAGAGACGGCGATAGACCTGCATTTGAGGCTTGCGCTCCTTTATATGGAGCAACTCGAAAGCCACGATGACGCTGAGCGTCATCTCCGCGAGGTATTGCTTGCCGATGAGTTCCACACGGACGCATTTGAGCTTTTGACGCATCAACTGACCTCGGAGGAGCGCTGGCACGATTTGGTGGACGTGTTGGAGTCGCGGTTCAACGCCGAGATCAACACGGGAGATCACACCGCGCTCGAGCATCTGCGCCGAATCGCAACCATCGAAGAAGAATTCCTTCAGGACGAGGCTCGCGCGACCCAGACATGGCGCCGCGTCCTTGAGTTCAATCCTGAGGATAATGACGCCGACAAGGAGCTTCGACGCCTCTACGGTGCTCAAGAGGACTGGGATAGCTTGAACAGTCATCTCATCCAGCAACTAGCAGTGGCAGGCCCGGATACAGCACTTAGCTTGAGAGAGGAGCTCGCTACTCTCAATCGAGAATTCTTGCTGAATGAGTCGGTTGCAGTGGATTACCTCAGGGAAAACCTGAGCGTGGACCCTTCAAGAGAGTCTACGATTCATGCGCTTGAAGTGATTTTCAAGACTTCTGAAGAGGTCGGACTTCGCGCCGAGATTGCTCAACTCCTAGAGCCCTACTACCGGGCCATTCAGGCAAGCGATAGACTCGCCGATGCGCTCGAAGCTCAGGCTGCTGACACCACGGATCCGGAACGCAAAGTGGCTCTACTTTTGGATGCCGCGCGAGAGGCCGAATTGGTGGGTCAGAACCTAGAGCGAGCGGAATCGCTCTACGCACAGGTTTTTGTGCTTTCACCTAACCAACCCGACGCTAGAGAGGCGCTTGAGCGAACCGCCCTTCGAACGCAGGGTTGGGAGAAGCTGGTGGAACTCTACGAGACCACGCTTCGGGACAATTTTGAGGTCGATGATCAGACCCGTGTCGCGCTGAACCTTGAGTGCGCTACCATCCAAGAGAGTCGGCTTGAGAATCTTGAAAGTGCTCGTGAATCACTGGAGGGCGCCCTACTCCTCGACCCCGAGAATGCACAAGCTCTCGATGCGCTGGAACGGATTTACGCGAGACTCGAGTCATGGGTAGATCTTGGCGAGTTGTACCGTAGAAAAGCGGATTTGATCGTTGACCCGATCGACCGAAAGGAAGTTCTAGAGCACCTGGCGAGCCTTTATGAGGACGTGATTGAAGACCCTGAGGCCTCAATCGATGTTCATACTGAGATCGTTGGTCTAGACCCGGGCGACAAACGCGCTCAGCGTGCGCTCGAGCGTCTGCTCCATCACAATGCAAGGTGGTTTGACCTGGCCGACCTCTACCGGAATCAGGCAGCTCAAGCTCAGAACACACACGAAGAACTCGAGTACCGTTACCGTTTGGCCCAGCTCCTTGAGACGGAGCTCGACCAACTAGACGAATCACTCGTGCTCTACCGAGAAATTCTGGAAACCGACCCATCGCACGACGAAGCGCGTCGTGCCTTGGAAGGCCTGAGCAGGGACCTCGATATTCGAGACGGCGAGTGGGAAGAACAACGCTTGCAAATCTTGGACACCCTCTTGAACTCCTATGACCGAAGTCGAGACCGAGAGAAGGTTCTTCGTTCTTTGGAACAAAAGGTGGAGCTGACTCAAGATATCCCAGGCAAAGTCGAGATCTTCCGACAACTCGCACAACTCCTTGACGGTTCACGAAAGGCCGAAGAACGCTCGCAAGCCATGGCGTTCTTGGCACGCGCCTATCAGATTGACCCTCGGGACCAAGGCCTCTTTGATCGAGTTCAAGAGCTTGCTGATGAGTTGAACGCGTGGGAGAGACTTCCATCTCTCTTCCTTTCCGGACTCGAGCTGACGGACGATATCGACGCGCAGCTGGCTTTGATGGTCTCGTCCGCGAATATCCTCGCGAACAATCTCAAAGATCACGAGAGCGCTGTGGCGGTTTGGCAAGAGGTGTTGCGGCTCGAGCCCAATCACGAAGAAGCCGCGTTGCAGCTTGAGAAACTCTTGGGCGAACTTGAGATGTGGCAACCCCTGGTTGAAATCCTTTCGAAACGGGCTGAAAACGTCTTCGAGCCAGGTGACCAAGAGCGCATCTTCAAAAGAATCGCGTCCATTCAAGTTGATGTGCTCGGTGATGTTAACTCCGGCATTCAAACTTGGGAAAAGCTCCACGAGCTCAACCCCACTCGACTTGAGTACGTGCAAACTCTTGAATCGCTTTACGAACAGGAAAACCTCAACGACGAACTTGAACGAATTCTTTCGTTGAAGGTCAATCTTGTGGACGACGGCACCCCGCGCCTCTCAGTGTTGAGAAAGCTCGCGAACCTACAGGACGAAGTCCTGCAAGATAGGGATAGAGCTATCGAGTCATGGGGCCAAATCCTTGTGATGGAGCCGTCGGACCCCAAAGCACTCAACGCTCTGACCCGACTCTATGAGCTTACGGAACGCTGGCCAGAACTTCTGGACGTACTGGAAAAGCAGCGAGATCGCACCAGTGGGCAGGAGCGCGCCGTGTTCGAGTTGAAAGCGGGATACGTCTTGCTTGAAGCCCTGAACGCCCCCTACGACGCACTCGGAAGCTTCAATGCCGTGCTTCAGGAGGACCCTGAGAATGTGATGGCTCGGGATGCCATGACAACCCTCCTTGAGCGTCCGGAAACCTATCCGGATGCGTTTGAGACGCTTGAGAAGGCCTATGAGGCCTCAGAAGACGCAAAGGAGCTCGACAAGCTCTATGAAGTGGCACTTGAGCACTCGGCCGACCCAGAGGAGCGTGAGCGTGTCTATCTGAAGCTCGCAAGGCTGCACGAAGACTCGGGCAGCGCGAACCTTGCGTTTATGACTTATGGGCGTGCGCTCAGGGACGCTCCGACATCCCCAGATGTGCGCTCAAACATTGAGAGATTGTCAGAGGAACTTGGAAACAAGGACGAACTCGTTGCGGTTTACGAAGACTGCCTGGATGCCATGGACGCCGACCCTGCGAGTGCAGCGGCACTTCATCGAAGGCTAGGCATCCTCTACTTCGAACTCGACGAGGCTAAGGACGCTATCTCTCATTTTGAGCAGGCGTTGGAGTTTGACGAGTATGACGGTGGAGCGCTTGACTACCTCGACCGGCTCTATCAGATGACGCATCAGTGGAACCACCTGCGAGACGTCCTTGAACGCGAGCTGACCATTGCGAATCCCGCACGCGTCAATGACGTTCGCTACCGATTGGCTTACCTCCATGAAGTCGTCTTTGAGGATCCGATTACTTCGCTGGAACACTACCGAACCGTGGTCTCTGAAGAGCCAGAACATGCTGGCGCGATTGCTGCTTTGGAGCGAATTGTCGAGGTTGAAGAGGTCCAAAAGGAAGTTTGCGAGATCCTACTTCCTCTCTACGAATCTGCAGATGACTCCGAAGGCCTCGTTCGAATCCTGAACCTTCGTGTGGAACATTTGGACACAAATGTTGAGCGTGCGCTGACCCTCGAGCGTATTGCAGATCTCGAAGAACGCGTGTTTGCAAGACCTGCTGTGGCCTATGCCTATCTGGGACGATCTCTTAGAGAGGAACCCAATAGCTCTGAAGTTCAAGAACGGCTCGAAAAGCTCGCCGATGAAAACGGGCTCGATGAAGAGCTTGTGGCACTCTACGAAGATATCATCGCTGAGTTGAGCGACCCTGTCCGAGAGCTTGAACTCTCGCTTGTGGCTGCAAAACGTTGGGCCCAGAAACTCAACGAGCCAGACGAGGCGAGACGCCTCTTCCATCGGGTACTTGAGATCGATCTCGAGAATCAAGAGGCTCTAAACTGGCTCGAAGAACTCGCTCGTCTCGAGAATAACCACCTCGAACTCGCGCGCGTACTTCGGAAGAAGACAGAGGCGCTCTTTGACCCGACTGAGCGAAAGACCACCTTGATTGAACTCGGAAAGGTCCTCAGTTTCGTGGAAGACTTTGAAGGGGCAATCGAGGCCTATCGTGAAGCGTTAATGATCGACGAGTCCGACCAGACCATCATGCGCGCTCTTGTGGACCTCTATGAAATTGTGGAGGAATACGTCTCGCTTGTTGAACTTCTCGAGCGTCTTGTCGACTTTGTGCTCGATGAAAACGAGAGGTTCCAACTCTTCGTCAGAATCGGTCAATACCAACGAGTTCTTCTCAAGGATAACTTCGGAGCGATCGACGCGTACCGAAAGGCTCTGGAATACCAACCCGAAAGTGCAACGGTGCTTCAAGCCCTGGATGAGCTCTACACGGAGACCGAACAATGGGTTGAACTTCAGGAGGTTTTCCAACGCAAGTTGACACTGACCTCTGACCCGAATGAGCGATTGAGCCTTCTGGTTCGCTCCGCATCTCTTAGCTACGAGAAGTTCTCGGACGTCGCACAAGCGATCACCGACTTTGAAGCGGCACAGGAGATCGACCCTAATCACCCAGAAGTCGTTGCTGCCCTTGACCGCCTCTACACTGGCGAGCAGCGATGGGACGACCTGCTCGGCCTCTACGACCGTGTTATCGCGTCTTCATCGCACGATCCGGAACGCGTTGCGCAACTTCGAGTCACGATGGCTGATATCTTTGCCAATCGACTCGGGGACCCGATCAAGGCCGTTGAAAACCTGAACGCTGTGTTGATGATTGCCCCAGGCCATCAGGAAGCCTTAAGCACACTCGGGGATATCTACGAGTCCGCCGGCGACCACCAGAGTTTGCTCACGATTCTGCAGCAACAGCTCAACGTAGCGACCGATAACGCCCAGAGGCTAACGGTCTACTTAAGGCGCGCCCTGCTCCACCGCCACACGTTGAACGATCCCGCCAGTGCGAGTGCGGACCTTATCGAGGTCATTCAGCTCGATCCTTCGCACCAAGACGCACTCAAGGAATTGAAGGCAATTTATGAAGAACTCGGGGCGTGGGACCAGCTCTACGGCTTTCTAGACTTCGAGGCGGGCCAAGCTGATGCGGAAGCCAAAAAGGCCACCTACCTTGAAATGGCCGCCATCTCCCGCGACAAACTCAAGGATCCGTCTAAGCGAATTGCTGCCTTGGAAAAGGCGTACCAGCTCGACGCAGCGGACCTGAAGGTGATCGAACCTCTGCTCGATGCCTATATCAGCGGAGAGGCGTTTGATCGGGCGGAACCCATGCTCCTTGAGGTCATTGAGAAGCTCAAGGCCGATCGAAAGATGAAAGACGTGGTGAAGTTTATGCACCTTCGGGGTAAACTTGCCGAACAAAAAGGCAATGTTGAAGAAGCCCTACAAGCCTACGAAGAGGCGCATAAAGTGGATGCTTCGTACATTCCAAACTTGCTCTCGCTTGGCAAGATCACCTTCCAGAAAGAAGATTGGGACCAGGCACTAAAACTCTTCCAAACGTTGCTTTTGCATCAAATGAACATCGAAAGGGATGACGATAAAGTCGATGTTTACTACTATCTTGGCATGGTGCGGTGGCATCAAGGTGATGCTCGACGCGCGAAGGATATGTTTACCCGAGCGCTTGGAATTGATCCTAACCATCAACCTACTCGTGATGCGCTCGCGCAACTCTAACCAGTGAGAAGTATATGACACTTGAAGACTTGATTAATGCCGGGTTCGCTGAAGAAAATTGGCCTGAAGATCTACCGAAACCTGGCGAAGCCAATATTTCGGACCAGGCCCTTGGCCCTAAGCAGCAACTCTACAGGTTCCAGCCGAACGATACTCACGCCATGGAAGTCGTATTGGATACCACTACGGTTCCAGACCCCGCCGAGGGCGTGTGCTTTATGCTCAATCAGTTCGCCTATCTCTGGCGCACCAACAAGGATGGCGTTGCCATTCAACCCGACTCCTCTTGCCGACGCATTAATTTCTGATGAATCAAACACCCATTAAGGTGATGTTTTTCTGCCTGGGTAATATTTGCCGCTCCCCCATTGCCCATGGGGTATTCGAGCATCTTGTTCAGGAGCGTGGACTCGCCGACAAATTCGACATCGATTCTTCCGGAACCAGTGGATACCACACCGGTGAAGCTCCTGACCCCGGCTCACAAAGAGCGGTCAAGAAGCTCCTTGGCGCCGATATCTCCAGCCAAAAGGCTCAGAGGCTCAGTGCCAGACATTTGGAAGAATTCGATGTTCTAGTGGCGATGGATGCCAACAATCGCCGCGACGCCCTAAAGATCGCGCCACAGGCCACAATTCATCTGATGAGAGACTTCGATTCCAAAGGTCGAGGCCAAGATGTTCCGGACCCTTGGGGATATGGGGACTCGCATTTTGAAGATGTTTTTGACATGGTGCATCGAAGTTGTGAGCAATTGCTCGAACATCTCATTTCTGAGTTCCAATTGGAGTAGACGACATGTCAAACGAAGCCCTTATCAAAAGCCTGAACCAAGCCCTTGCCTTCGAATTGCGCGCAGAGATTATGTACGCCCACTATTCGGCATACGTAGCAGGCATCCATCGTTTGCACCTCCAGCCCTTCTTCGCGGCCGAGGCGCAAGAGTCTTTCACCCATGCCAGCGTAGTTCGGGGAGCCATCGTCAAACTTGGGGGTGTCGCTGTGACTGAGCGTGACCAAGCGCCAATCAAGCACACCACGGATTACCGTGAGATCCTCGAAGAGTGCCTAAATACCGAGAAGAAAGCCGCCGAGACCTACGGGGCCATCCTTCAGATTCTTCCGGACAACGATGATGAGCTCTACGATTCGCTTCAGCAGGTTTTCTTTGCTGAACAACGAAGTGTCGAAGAAATCACCCGCCTGCTCTGAATTCTACCAATGAGGAAGGGGCGTGAGCTTGTTGTTTGGGTCGACCGTGACCATTTGGACTTCGCCCTCGACAAGCAACTTCCCTTCCTTCCAAACGTTTTGTTTGAACACGACACGGTAGTCGCTCTCCCTCACCCACGTTGAGCGAACCTCGATGATATCGCCGAGGCGCGCGCCCTCCTTGTAGGTGAGGCTCGCTTTATAGACGACAAAAGCCACGCCCTCCTCCAGAAGCTTCACCAGGCGCTCCGCGCCGATGACGTGCTCACGGGCTCGCTCGAAATATCGAAGATAGTTTGCGTGATACACGACCCCTGAAAGGTCGGTATCCTCGTAGTAAATCTGCACCTTGTGGACGTGCTCGTTCATTCGACCTCGAAAATTGCTTCAGCCATAGAATCGGAAAAATAGAGCCCTACTTTCGTGGGCTGATATAGCTCATCGTCCTGCGTAAGCCACCCCCTATTCACGAAGGGAGCAAGAGAAGTAGCGACCCGTTCAAAGTAGTCGTTATCCAGGTGAGGAAACTGCCTTCTCAAGGCTCCGAGCTCAAATCCGCTGATCGAACGCATCCCGAGAAAGAGCCTTTCGCGGCAATGATCCAAATCGTAGAGCGTCTCGAGCTCGTGGGCCTCGGTTGGGTCCGCTAAGTATGCCTTGAGATTGCGCGAGTTAGCGCGCCGCTCGGCAATAACCGAGATGGAAAGAGAGTGCGCACCTACGCCCAAACCAAGATACTCGCCGCCGCGCCAATAGTTTTGATTGTGTACGCTGCGCACCCCTGCACGCCCAAAATTGGAGACTTCGTATTGTTCAAAGCCCATCGCCTCAAGGCCGTCTCGCATTTGGTCCAAGAGCTCTGCCACAGTATCGTCCTTTGGAACCCTGAGCTCGCCACGCTTGTTTTGCTTCCCAAAGGCCGTGTTCTCTTCGATGGTCATCTGGTAGGCCGAGACATGGTCCACGCCAAACTTCTCCAGCAGCCGCAGGTCATCCTCAACTTCGCCCCGATCATTTCCGGGGCCGCCAACGATGAAATCGAGGCTGATATCCAGCGGAGATCCAAGAAGCAGTTCCACGGCGCGCAGCGCACCGTCGGAGTCGTGGTTCCGCCCCAACGCGCGCAGGTACCTCTCACTAAAGGTCTGAACCCCAAGGGATACCCTCGTGACGCCAGCCGCTGCCCAGGCTCTTATCTTTTCATCGGTCACGCTCGTTGGGTTTGCCTCGACACAAACCTCGCGCACACCATTCATCACACTAGAAAATGAGTCCAAGACCCTTGGGATGGCGGCCCCGCTAAGAATCGAAGGTGTTCCTCCACCAAAATAGACACTGACCAGCTCTCTGCCGCTAAGCCTGTACTTCCTCGCTTCCCACTCCTTGATAAGCGCCTGAACGTAGTCCTCTTCTGGAATCTCTTTACGAATCGCAACCGCAAAATCGCAATAAGGACAGAGTCGCTCACAAAAAGGAATATGGACGTAAATCGAGGCGGGGCGGCCCTCGGGGGCAAAGATCACACTCATGGAATTTCGATATTTATCCGCCCTTCATTCGCGCGAACTTCTAGAAGCTTGGGCTTTAAATCCATGGGACCCGTCGAGTCCGGCTTGGCATCGGTTTCCAAAGTTTCCCATGAATCGCGGCCCCAGGGCCTTGGAACCCAGTAATAATAGGTGAAATCGTCAGGCCTTAAGACCCTTCGAGCTCCTGCTTCGATGGTTTCTACCTTGTAGAGGTAGTTGCGATTCAGAACGACTCGCACATTGTTCCAATCTTCGTCGCTCTTATTCTCGAGGAAGAAGATCTGCTGATTGAGCGGCTCCAGAATCTCAAAACCATATCCGGCGCCCAACTCGTTTTCAGAGTCCGGACTCATGCCGACCCAAATAACTGTGGCGACGACAATCAAGACATAGACGACGACCACGGCGATCTTCTCGGTTTGGTAGCGAGACCCTCCGCTGAAGAACCCTCCAATCGTCTCAATTACATTTTGTCCAGATTGCACGCTTAACTTCCCACGTGGAGACCAGATATCCTCGACCAATCGGCACTATACAACGCAGGCATCCATGTGCCTAGTCTCGCTTGTTCTCCCGATATTGGGCATGACTCATGAGTCATTAGAAATGCCAACTTGACAAGTATTTATGCGGTCCTTATTGATTTCGGCCTGCTCACACCTTTCACGATTTTTTGGTTGTTTGAAGGAGCGGGCCCAAAAGGGAGTACAGGTATGACTCAACAATCCGCGCGGCGAACGGCGGCCTTCTATGACGTAGATGGCACCTTGATCAAGACCAACGTGGTCCACGCATACGCATACTACGCAATCAACGACCCGAGTATCACTTCTAGAATTCAGAGAACTGCCTCTCTGGTAGCCAGCCTCCCGCTCTACTGGGTCGCAGATAAATACGACCGCAAATGGTTCAATGACGCATTCTACAAGAACTATGCGGGGTTGACCGAAGACCGACTCATCGTTTTGGGTGAAGAACTCTTCGAAAATGTGATCCGCCCCAATATTTTCAAAGGCGCGCGCGACCTCATCCAAAACTCGAAGGCACAGGGCCATCAGCAAGTCCTGGTGACCGGCGCGCTCGACTTCGTGACCGAACCGCTGGCGCGCTATCTAGGTGTGGACGATTTTGTGGCCAACCGATTGGAGTTCAAGGACCACGTCGCCACCGGTAACTTGCTCAAACCCATGCTTGCTGGCGCGAACAAAGCCCTCTGGGTTCGCCAATACGCCGAGAAGCACAACCTCAATCTCGACGAATCTTTCGCTTATGCGGACTCTGGCAGCGACCTCCCCTTGCTTTCCGTTGTCGGAAAACCATGTGCTGTAAATCCGGATTTCCGACTAAAGACCACAGCGCGAGCCTACCAATGGCCCGTGTTAACGTTGGAATAACACCCTCCCCATTTGAATAAGGACGGCCATGGCCGAAGATAAGACATATAGTTGCGTGCGCATTTTGGACGAAGACTCCGTGCCCCGCTACATGCATTACGGCGAGGACTTCATCAATGTGAAGCTTCCGGCTGGAACTCGTGTAGTTTACGCAAAGCCTCCGATGAAGCCCATCGAGAACCGCAAAGCTGCCATTCGATACGCCTTGAACAATCCCGAAGGCGATGCAAAACCTCTCTATGCCCAGCTCAAGCCAGGTATGAAGGTTACCATCGCCATCGATGATATCTCGGTACCTCTGCCTCCGATGCGCACTCCAGATTTGCGTCAGCAAATGTTGGAAGTCGTGCTCCAGATTCTGGAAGACCACGGGGTCGAAGACTACGAGATGGTCATTGCTCTCGCGCTACACCGACCCATGACTGCGTCGGAAATCAAGCGCATGGTCGGCTCCGAGATCTTTAACAAATACTATCCTCACCGCCTCTACAATATGGACGGCGAGGATAAAGAAAACATGGTGATTCTCGGGACCACGCGTCATGGCGAAGAAGTCCAAATGGTGCGTAGGGCCGCGGAGAGTGACCTCCTCATCTACGTGAACATCAACTACGTCCCGATGAACGGCGGCTATAAGTCAATCGCCACCGGGCTCGCCGGCTACACTGGAATTCGACACCACCACAATCCCAAGACGATTCTGGCAAGCGATTCCTACATGGATCCAGAGAAGTCAGCGCTCTACTCGTCAAACGAACGCATCGGAAAAGTGATCAGGGAGAACCTCAATGTCTTCCACATTGAGACCACTTTGAACAACAAGATGTACGACGACAACCTGATGTTCTTGGCGAGGCCTGAGGATATCTGGTCGCCCGCAGACCACCTCAAGTTCAAGGCGATGCAAAAGGCGCTTGAGAGGGTCCCTCGTCCAGCAAAGCGCGCCCTCTTCCACAAAATCCCCGCGGATTACGGGCTGGTGGGTGTACACGCAGGTGAAACCGAAGCTGTGCACGCCAAGACCCTTGAAAAGTGTTGGCAACAGCATGCTGTGGAGATGGAAGGCCAAGCCGACGTCATGATCTACGGAATCCCCTTCGAGAGTCCGTACAACGTCAACTCTATCCTGAACCCTATTTTGGTTCACGTGATGGCGCTCGGATACTTCTTCAATATGTACCGCGGTAAGCCGGTCATCAAGAAGGGCGGAACGCTCATCATCACGCACCCGTGCTATGATGACTTCGATCCAGACCATCACCCGAGCTATATCGAGTTCTTCAATCTCTGCCTCTCAGAGACGCGGGATTCGAAAGTCCTGGCTCATAAATGGGAAGAGAAATTCGCCCATAACCCGAACTACATCGAGATGTACCGGCGCGGAAACGCCTATCACGGCGTCCACCCTTTCTACATGTGGTACTGGGGCGAAAACGGACGCGCACATATCGGGCGCGTCATCGTGGTTGGAGCCGAAAACTCCTACGTCCCTGAACGCATGGGTTGGCTCGCCGCTGACACCATGGAAGACGCCCTTGAAATGGCAAAAGATTTCCACGGACCTTCGCCGGAAATCACAATGATGCATCACCCTCCATTCTTGATCGCGGACATGATCTAAGGTCGAGAACTCACGGAAAGGTTTTGGAATGTCGAACGAAAAGAACGGTAAGAAAAACGGCAAGTCGAACGGCCATCTCAATGGTCAGATCAATGGGCATGCACACGAGCCTTCGCACGAGGTCGTGCGCGCCACGGATGACCTTGCAGACGTTGCACTTCCCTCGTCGGCATACGATGATCAGGGATCCTCACTCTCCGTAAGCAAATCACTTCACGGAAAGCGTATCCTCGTGACAGGCGCCACGGGATTCCTAGCCAAGGTCTATATTTCGATGTTGCTTAGGTATCATCCAGATATCGAACAACTCTACGTTTTGATTCGTGAGTCGAAAACCAAATCGGCAAATGACCGCTTTCTCGATGAGGTAATTTCATCGCCCGTTTTCGACCCGCTCCGGGAGATTTACGGAGCAGGTTTTGATGAGTTCTTGAGGGAGAAAGTCACACCGCTCGGCGGCGACATCACCCAACTGCACATGGGGCTCGCCGAGGACGAGGCACGCGCCATCTCCAGTGTTCTGGACGTTTTCGTCAACTCAGCCGGTCTGACGAACTTCAATCCAAATCTCGAAAGCGCCTTGCGAATCAACACGATGTCTTCGCAGTACATTCTGGATTTCATCAAGCTCGGTGGCTCGCACGCAAAGCTCCTCCACGTCTCGACCGCATTCGTGGCGGGTTCCACTCAAAAGCCGACACCGGAAGTCCTTCCCTTGGAAGACGTCTACCCACGCCACAACGAGCTCGGAGTGGACTTCGACGCGATCCGAGAAATCAAGGATTGCCTGGCGATGATCGAGCACGCAAAGGTCCTCTCAAAAGACCAAGAGCGCCACACAACCTTTGTCAAAGCCGCAAAGGACAGGCTGAAGAAGGAAAACCGCCTCATCGACGAACAGTCCGTCGAAAAAGAGATCGAGAATGAGCGCCGCGATTGGATCAAACGCCATCTCTCAACCGAAGGCCGAAAGCGCGCCGAGCATTGGGGCTGGGTCAATATCTACACCTATACCAAATCGCTTGGGGAACGGCTCCTCGTGGAGCACGCGGACGACGTTGAGTACTCCATCTTCCGCCCTGCTATCATCGAGAGTTCCATGTCCTACCCGTTCCCAGGGTGGAACGAGGGCATGAACACCACCGCTCCCATCATGTTCCTGATTTACAAGGGACACCGATTCATCCCCGCCAAGCCAGATGTCAAACTCGACGTGATTCCGGTGGACTGGGTGACCGGGTTGATGATCGGAATGACTGCAGCGCTCATCGAGAGCCGACACGAGGCCGTCTACCACTGCGGTACGAGCGACCGAAATCCGATGACGCTCCCACGAATCGTGGAACTCTGCGCACTTGCCTCGCGCCAGATTCACTCTAAGAAGGTAGGTGTTCCAGCTTGGAAGAAGCTCGTCATCAACAGCATGGACGCCATCACGGTGGACGAAGGCACCTTCAAACGCCAATCCATTCCGGGCATGCACAAGGCCGCAAAATCTTTTGGGTCGGCGATCGACAAACTCCCGACTCGGCAGATGGGAGCTTTTGGAAAGGCGCTCAGCAGCGTGCGAAACGAGGCGAAGAAGGTCGAGAAGCTCACCGCGACTGGCGAGAAGATTTTCGAACTCTTCATGCCTTTCATTCACGACAACAAATATGTTTTCGTGGCTCAAAATGCACTCAAGCTCTCCGAGATGCTTCATCCGAGCGAACGCCATCTCTACGGATGCCCTGTAGAAAGCCTCGACTGGCGTCATTACTGGCTAAACGTGCACACGCCGGGCCTAGAGAAATGGGTCTTCCCAAATCTCGAAGAAAAGCTCAAAGGCGATCCACGAGAGACCTACACCTACAAAGACCTCGTCGAGCTCTTCGACTCTTCGACAACAAATTACGCCCAAAATATTGCACTTCAGCATCATCGTGGCGGTGAGATTGTCGAGCGATACACTTATGGAGAACTCAAGGAACGCGCCGAGAGAGTCGCGTCGTTTCTAAACTCCATGGGCATCTCCACGGGAAGCTCCGTGCTCCTCCTTGGCGAGAATCGGCCTCAGTGGGGCATGGTTTACTTTGGTATTCTGAAGGCTGGCGCGATTGCTGTCCCGGTTGACGCAGAATCCACCCCGAATCAGGTCATCAATCTCGCGAAGTCATGCCGAGCGCATGCCATTGTCTTAAGTCAGGAAGTGTTCGATCGAATGGCGGCCGAAATCGAGAGTGAGATTTCGTCACTTGGTCTGCCGACACGCATTCTGACCCACAATCAGCTGCTCACGCTTCAGCTTCCGGGACCCGAAGTCAAAATTCCAGACGATGCACCAAGAACCACGGACGACCCAAACCTCGCGAGTTTGATTTTCACCTCGGGCACCACCGGTGACCCAAAGGGCGTGATGCTCTCGCATCAGAACTTTACGTCGCTCCTGAGCAGCCTCGACGGCACGTTTAGAATCACGGACCGCGACGGGTTCCTCAGTGTGCTTCCGCTCCATCACACCTTTGAGTTTTCGGCAGGATTCCTGATGCCCCTCTCAAAGGGTGCAAGCGTCACCTACCTTGACGAACTCTCGGGCGAAGAGCTCAAGAGTGCGATGAACGCCACTCGGGTAACGGCACTGATCGGGGTGCCGGCCCTCTGGCAACTCCTCCATCGCAGCATCAAACAACGAGTGGACGCGGCCGGCCCAAGCGCAAAAGTTGTTTTCGACAACATGATCGCGTTGAACCAAAACCTGCGAAAGCGTGGCGTCAACGTTGGCCCCCTGCTCTTCTCATCCGTACACAAAGCGTTCGGAAACCATATCAAATATCTGATCTCCGGCGGAGCCTCGCTCCCCGAGGACGTCCTTGAGGCTTTCAATGCGCTCGGCTTCGACATCTACGAAGGCTACGGATTGACCGAAGCAGCTCCTGTTTTGACTGTCAGCCGACCCCAAGACGGGCTCAAGCCAGGGAGTGTCGGAAAGAGTATCCCGCATGTAGAGATCAAGATTCACAACCCCGACGAAAACGGCGTGGGTGAAGTCGTCGCGCGGGGACCGAACGTCATGCTCGGCTACCTCGACCGCGAGGATGACACCAAATCGACCTTGCAAGATGGCTGGCTGCATACCGGCGATCTCGGCACACTTGACGACAAAGGAAGACTCACCATCGTCGGAAGACGAAAAGAAGTCATTGTGACGTCTGGCGGAAAGAACGTTTACCCGGACGAACTCGAAGACATCTATGGCAAAGCCCCAGGCGTTTTGGAACTTGCTATCGTAGGCCTGCCGGACGGTCGCGGCTCAGAACGAGTCGCCTGCTTGGTGCGCCCAGACGTGCCCGAAGGCGCGAGTGCCGAGGAGATCGCCGAGCTCAGAAAATCCATCCGTGAATGGATCCGAGTTGAAGGCCTCAGAGGCACACCACACACGCGTATCCAAGTCCTACGATTCTGGGACGAAGTCTTCCCAAGAACGTCCACACGCAAGGTCAAACGCCGCGAGATTCTCGAGATTCTCGACCGACTTCTCGTCGCTGAAGAGACCAGTGTGGACAAAGGCGAATCCGACCACGCTTGGGTCTGGCTTGAAAAAGCTGTCGCGACTTTGGCCGGGAAAGAGGCCTCCGCCATCCACCACAACACACATTTGGTGGACGACCTCGGATTCGATAGTCTGATGTTTGTCGAGCTTGTGAGCATCCTCGAGGCGCGCAGTATCTACATTACCGCTGAAGCACTCTCTCGCCACGAGACACTCGGGGCGCTGCGAGAAGCACTAGAGAACTCATCTCAGAGCACCCAAACAGCACTCGTTGTGCAGCCGAAATCAACGGCTGAGCGCGTGGAGAGCCTTCCTGTTCCAGCGCCTGTATCGGAGCTCGGAAAGAAGGCCCTTCATGAGGCGCAGATGCGCTCGTACAAAGGCTACTTCGACGTTCAAGTCTCTGGGAAAGCCAACATCCCGTGGCACTCCCCGAACGTCATCGTCATCGCAAATCACTCGAGCCACCTGGATATGGGCCTTGTGAAGTTTGCGCTCGGTGATTTTGGAAAGGAAATCCGCGCGCTCGCAGCAGCCGACTATTTCTTCTCCAATAAGATCCGAAAGACTTATTTCCAGAACTTCACGAACCTCATCCCTGTTGAGCGCGCCGGTACGCCGGATGTCGCGCTCAAAGGCGCGCTCGACGCGCTCGATAAAGGTGAAACCCTACTCATGTTCCCAGAAGGGACACGGGCTAGCGACGGGAAGTTGAGGAAGTTTCGGCGCGGACTAGGCTTTCTTGTGGCCACACAGAAAGTGGACATCCTTCCAGTATGGATCGAGGGCACCCATCGCGCCCTTCCGAAAGGGAAGTCTCTTCCTTCGCTTACTTCTCGCAAGCTCAAGGTGAGAATCGGCAAGCCACTTGAGGCGTCCAAATTGGTCCAAGCGTCAAACGGAGCGACCGGCAACGATCTCTGGGATTTCATCGCCGAAAGCGCCTACCAATCCATGGTTGATTTGCGTGACCTCGGCGTGAAGAAGACAGGCGGGGAAGATATTCTTCAGCCGCTCTTCTCCGAACTCAACCAGAAGTTCGAACGCGATCAGCTCGATCAACCCGTAACCTACTATTTCACCCTCGGAGCATCGGACGACCAAAAATGGTCCATCGTCGTCAACGCAAACGACTGCAGCATCTACCAGGGTAAACCCAAGAACGGTGCGGCTGATTGTGTGGTAAAGACATCCCCGGAAATCTTCCGAAAGATCGTTCAAGAAAAGTACGTGCCGTCCTTTGACGAGTTCATGAACGGGACCATTAAGACAAACTCGCCGGACCTCTTGGCCAGATTTGGCGCCGTGTTCAAGCTTCAGGGATGAACCTCGCCTCTTGTCTTCAAGTACGATTTAAGCAGTAGAAAGGAGTACACATGACAACACTCGTTACCGGCGGAACCGGATTTCTTGGGCGCGCTTTGGTCCAGCAATTGGTCGAGCGCGGTGAGTCCAATGTCCGGGTGTTGACGCGCCATTTTGACCTCGAACTTTCGGACCTCGGAGTCGAGATCGTCGAGGGCTCACTCGATAGTCCGGAAGATGTTCGCCGTGTGGTTGATGGAGTGAGCAAGGTCTATCATTGTGCCGGACTCGTGGAACGCGACGCCTCCAAGGCTCATAAAATGTACGCCGTCCATGTCGACGGAACACGCCGCCTCTTGGACGCTCTTCGCGACCAAAAGGTCGAACGTATTGTTGTCGCCTCGACCAGCGGTTGTGTCGGCGTAAGTGATGATCCTGAGTTTATTGCAACCGATAGCTCGCCTTACGTGGAGCAATACGCTCGAAAATGGCCCTACTACCTCTCCAAAATCGCTCAGGAGAAGGTGTGCAACAGATTTATCGAAGATCATGGCATGCCCATCGTTCAAATGCGCCCCACGCTCCTTCTAGGCCCCGGAGACACGCGAGAGAGCTCAACGGGCGACGTGAGCCTATTCTTACAAAAGAAAGTCCCAGTGAAGCTCTCAGGCGGCCTCTCGTTTGTTGATGTCCGCGATGCTGCCACTGCCTTCATCCTCGCCATGGAGACCCCTGAGGCGAAAGGCACGTACCTCTTGGGTGCCGCAAACTGGACGCTAGGTGACTTCTTCGACCAACTCGAAGCCCTAAGCGGGGTCAAGGCGCCAAAAGTTTCTCTGCCCAAAGAAGCTACGCTACAGGGCACAAGATTGCTTAGTACAGCGCTCAAAATGTTTGGTGTTCGCTCCGACCTCGATCCGGTCAGCGTCGAGATGGCATCTCTCTTTTGGTATATCGACTCGTCGAAGGCCCAACGAGAACTCGGCTGGGAGCCCAGAGAGCCGATGCTCACCCTAAGGGATACCGTGCGCTGGCTTCAATCCTACCATCCGTCGCTCGCGACTTCTGGCCCGGCCGAACCCGTTGGCCACCCGTCGGATTGGGTTCCCCAAGAAACTATTGAATGGGCGCATGCCCAGCGGGAAAATCGCTAAGAATCTTCTAGAAGAACTGAGCGATTCCAAGCCCAATATTGTCACCACCGCCTCCGCGGTTGGCGAGTAGAATCAACTCCAAACAGGCCAGCGCAGGGTCCGGCTCAGACGCCAAAACGGTGTAGATATTTTCTTCAGCGGCAATTTGATTCGGCCCACCAAAATCCACCAAGCCGTCCGTCGTGAGCAAAAGCAAATCGCCCCGGGTCAACGAAAACTTAAAGAGGTCGGCTTGCGGATTCACAGATGTCAGCACGCCACCATTGATGGAGAACGTGCCAAGGCAGCGAGCCAACGCGTCGCAATGAGGCATGGCCAGCGCGCTATCCGCAGGAACACCGTCAAGAATGCTTAGTGTGGAGAGATTGTGGTCTGTCGTGACCTGCTCCAAGCCGAGGTTCGTGAAGAGATAAGCTCTCGAATCACCAAGGGCTGCAAGGGTAACCACGCCCTTATGAAGCACTGCTACCAGAGCGGTGGACCCCATGACTTCATGTGGGTTTCCAGAGAACGGCGTGTGGTGCTCGTTGACGTGGTCCACAATATCTTGATTGGCCCGCTGAAGAAGCGTGTTGATGATCTGAATCTCATCGATCTCTTCGTCCATCAGGTACATCGGAAGAATCTCTTCCCAGGTCTCTTTGGCACGCGCCTTGAGGAAATGGCTCGCAAGGTCACCTGAACCGTACGAAGCCGTGGAAACTCCGTCGGCGATGACGATCAGTGAAAACCGCCCATCATCCGACGACTTCCCGAATACCGCGTCTTGATTCGTGGGGTTTCTGCGCCCCTTGTTGATCCCAACGTGGGTGTCCACAGCGATGCGAAACCTTGGAGGCTCACTTGGATTGGGAACCCGCCGCTCCATGGTTGCGCAGGCCGAGAGAAACGCATCTCTGAAAGCCGCAACGTTTGGAAAACGGTCGTCTGGATTTGGCCGCGTGGCGCGCGAAATCACAGCCTGCAGCCCAGGAGGAAAACCTGGCCGGAAATTTCGAGCGGGGATAGCCGGTGCATATCGCGTGTAGACTGATGCGGGCGGAAGGCGCCCAGCCACCATGTAATAGAGCAACATTCCGAGGCCAAAGACGTCGGTAGCTTCAGTAATATCCGCGCGAACTCTTCCAAGTAGCTCCGGCGCTGAAAATCCCATGATCACGGGCACTTCATCTGGATTTCGGCCGATTGTGTAGGCGCGGTCGAGCCCCTCGAACAAACACGTCATTTCTGGAGGCGTCTGCGTCTCCAAATTCTTCATCGTGACGATGCCCGTATCACTCAGTGCATCGACCACATTCGACGGCTCATCGAGGATCTCCCACGCACTCAAATCGTCGTTGCTGTCCACATCTTCGATGACGTCCACCAACGCCCCAAAATCTTCCTCGTCGGAATCTGAGAGGTCTTCAAGCTCTTCGTCGGGCGCTGCGTCGGCGAATTCCGGAAACGGTGTCTCAACATCATCCTTGCCGGAGAGTTGGGGCACCATCATCCCATCCACACGTACCGTCCACGGAGCGACGGCCAGCACCATATAACCCGCGTCGTGACAAGAGATTAGCGTCTCGGCCACGACCTCGAAAAGGTCTTTAATCTGCGGATACGAGAGCTGTCGGTTGCTCATCTCTACGAGATCTTCAATGGTCAGGCCGCCAACATCCCGATAGACCTCGGTGACCAATTCACCACGCACTCCACGGTAGAACGGTCGTCTGAAGAGGTGCTTGACCTCCTCTGGCAAATCTCCCAAATCATCCGGGTCGCTCGCGGCCTGCTCGATAAAGACCAGCTGCCCGTCTTCAAGACGGCCGGTGAAGACTTTCCGTGTGGCAAAATCTTCTACCACATCGTTAACCGTAACCACTCGCTTGCCAGAATCAGTCTCGCATTCGAGCGTTTCACCCGGGGACAGCCAATCAGGTTCGAGGTTTTCTGCCGGTTTCAAATGGGCTCCACAATGGTCACACCACTCTTTATCGTGGCTTATTTCGCCGCATTCAGGGCATTCGAGGGTTTCATCGGCCATCAGTCTTCCAGCGACCAGCCAAACTATTAGTGCGTTCGCGTGGCCCCATCATAGTCTGACTCGAGGAGTTCTAAAACAAAAAAGGCACCGAAACGGTGTTCATTGAATCGGGTAGAGATTTTGCGTGGTGCAAAGGCCGCTATTTTCCATGCCCGCACTCACCGGTGGCGCACTCCCATTGGGAGCTGCTTCGAGCACGTTGTCTACCTCGTAGACCTGGCCGCTATCCCAATGAATTCGCGCCACATCCCAGAATTGTCCGCCGCGGGTCATCGGCTTGTTCACCTTCTCAAACACGAGGTTTGTATTGATGTAGACGCGCACCGTCACGTACGCGGTGCCGAAGAACTGGCGGTAGTAATGAACTCCAATGGCGTACCATTCGCAGTTTGCCGGGTCGTCCATTTGAACGTTCTCTGGGCCGAGACCGTCGCGATCGTCGATATCCAAGCTAGGGTTCTCTTGCCCCCACAACCCGTCAGGGTTTCGGAAATAGACATCATACGGCGCTTCAAACCATTTGCCCGGTCCCATTTTGAGAACATGGATATCCACGTCTGACCCCACATTATCGGTCTCATCAGGGTCTTCGGGGTTAGTCCACGTAAGCTCCACGAGCACCTTTTCGCTCGGAACGGCAACAATCGTCACCTTTGCCGGGTCTCCACAAGAGAGGAAGCCGTCGTTATCTTTGACTCGAAGTTCGACCTCGTAGGTTCCTGCGGTCAAGAGCCTGAACTCCCGACGGCTTTGGTCCTCATCGTTGATGTCGGCCTCGGTAGGCGTAAGCTCCGGGTTGACTCCGGGAGGAGTTCGCACAAACTCCCACTCGTATTCCACAACTCGGCCATCCTCGTCGGTACTCTCGGTGGCATCCAGGACGATGTACTGAAGTGGCGCTGCCGTGAAGGATTGGCGTAGAACTTGGCTCCCGCCTTTCACAAAGGCACCCGCACGCGCTGTAGGACAAATCCCATCAGACCCGCGTGCAATCAGCCCAATCTCGAGCTCGCCCTGAAGCGGGTCATTGCTTCCAATCACGATCGTACCGGTATCACTACCTTGTTGCTCGGGCGTGTAGCGAACCAAAAACGACTGTTCCTCACCGGGTCTAAGCGTGATGATTCGGTCGAGGTCACCGTCTTCGTTGGCATCAAGTCCGCCGAGCTCGAGCTCAAACTCGTCGTCCGCTGAATTTTCGGTCAGTCGAATACTGGAAACCTCAAGGTTCTGAGTCCCACAATTCGTCATCACCACAAGCTCAGCCCCTGCCCCACCGATAGGAACCTGCCCAAAGTTCTTCGTCGTCTCACTCACCAAAATACACGCCGCATCAGCATTTGCAGCGACGTCAATCACAGTCGTGAATCGACCATTTGCTCCGCCTTCGGCCGAATCATCGTTGCTCACGACCAGAATCTCTCCAGAGTCCTGACCATTGCCAATCGGGGCGTACTCCACATCGAGTTTCAGTTCGTACTCATCGGGATTCTCAATCGCCGCGTCCGCATCGAAGATCGGCAAAACCAAAGGATAGGTTTTCTCGGGAACACTAAGCTTGAAGTCCTGGCCTCCCCCGTATGCGGGCTCACTCCAAATGGTGAGCGGTGCCGAACCGATATTGCGCAAAGCCACACTCTGGGTCTCCCGAGCGCCGGGAGCTTGTCGAGTAAACCGAACAACTCCCGGAGATGCCTGCAATCGAGGCTCATTCCCAAGCGTGTTGACATCTACTTCAAGTGGGGCCTCACGCGTGTAGCGGTCATCGCTGCTCACAAAGACCAGCCTACCTTGAACCGGCGTGGAACTTTCCGTGGGGGTGTACTTAATGGCTAAGTTCACGGCGCCGCCGTTTCCGTCGACTTCAAATGGCGTCGAGGGCGGGTTAACCAATTCTAGGCCTTCGATCGTGCCGCCTTCCCGTGCCTCCAAGCGCATCTCAAACACGGTGAGTGACTCATTCGCCTGATTGGCCACAACCACCGCGACTTCATCACTTTCCCCGATATTTACCTGAGCAAAACCAATCGGATTCGGCAGCACTTCGATGCGTCCGGCCTGGGCACTCCCAACCTGTTCATCACTGCATGAGAGGGTGGCCGCCAGAAAGAGGAGGCTAAGAAAGAAAAACAAATTACGCATGAATTGGCCCGATGTATGTTCAACGAAGACGACAAGCGCCCTCTATCCGATGCAATTTCGTAGCGTTTAGGTGTAGTGAAAAGGCCCACCAGAGTCAACCGCACGGGCCACTCCGGTCTGGCAAGGCCTCGGCCTATCGGCAGCGCTCCAAGAGCGCGCGAGCCTGCTCCAGACGTGGTCCCGGAACATCATGCGCTACCAAGTACTCGAACCATGCGCGCGCATCACTTTTCTGGCCTTGGCGGTACATTCCTTCTGCACAACGAAACATGGTCAAGAGGTCCGTCCTCCCGCGCTGGTAGCTTTCCAGGTACCACCGCGTCGCCTCCTCCCAATCTCCACGCCGCCGATAGGTTTCTCCCAACATGAAAGGCGCAAAATCACGCGTGGCAGCTTGCCGAGCTACGAAGGAGAGTACATGGATTGCTCGATCAAGCTGCCAACGCGTGAAATAACGGTGACCTAGGCGTTCCAGGTGCTCCACCGTCAGACCCTCAAATTCGAAATCGTCGCTTTGGCCGTGTCGTGCATCGACTTCATGAAGTTGCTCAGCATCGACTGAAGCTGGTTATCCTGCTGAATCGCCATCTGAAGGGCCTGCATCACCATGTTGCGGTCCTGAGGCGGCAGACTTGCGATGGACTTCCAAGTACCCTCTGGATCGCTGGCAAAAGTATTGTGCAAAGTTGCTGGGTCCATTTGCACAAGGTTCGCATGCTCAGCACTCAACTCTTGCCCGTCAGCCCCTTTGATTCCGGAGCCTCCCTTCGACCCTTCCATGTCCGATACCGCGCCCTTTCCGCCGACAGCATCGGGAGCGTCCGTGCTCGGGGTCATTCCGATCCTTTCTGAGAAATTGGACTTCCCGATATCTTGAATCAATTCGTTTGAAAGTTTCGAAAAATGAACCGCCATTTTGTTGTGGCCGAAGGAGTCATTATTCGACCCCATGGTCCACGTCTTCGCATGCTCTGGATAACTTTCCACAGTTTCCTTGATGGTGTTCAACATGTTCTCAATCTTTCCCATTTCTTTTCTAATCGCGTTTGCGGTGCCGGTCATTCCTTTCGCCTCAGCTTCCGCCAACTGCTCAGTCAGACTCGCGTAGGTATTGGCAAGCCCCTTCACCACTGCATCCATTTTTTCCTGTGACGTAGTTTTCAACTCTCCGTATGGCTTCCCGAAGTTCGTTTCAACTTCTCCACGATGATTGATGTGGACCATTGCTGGAGCCCCTGGATCCGGCCGTAGAGTTCCCTCGATTGAGCTGATATCCCCGGTAGCTGGGGTAGTTGTAATACTTCCTATGCTAGTCATATTTCCTCCTTCCTCTAGTTCGAATTTGTTGAATATTGTCAATCCTTCGCTTCAACCCTTCAAACCCTAAGATTTGAAATCTGCGCCTTTGCGGTGTCATGAATTGATTTCATGAAATTGCTCAGCATTGATTGGAGTTGATTATCTTGTTGAATCGCCATCTGAAGTGCCTGCATCACCATGTTGCGATCTTGAGGTGGCAAGCTTGCAATCGACTTCCAAGTGCCTTCTGGATCGCTCGCAAAAGTGTTGTGCAAGGTTGCAGGGTCCATTTGAATAAGGTTGGCTTGCTCCGGACTCAGTTCCTGTCCATCGGCACCTTTGACGCCTGAACTCCCTTTGCCACCTTCCAACTCGGAAACAGCGCTGTTTCCGGCGACCGCGTCCGGAGCCTCGGTGCTCGGAGTCATCCCGATTCTCTCCGAAAAGTTCGCCTTCCCGATATCTTCGATCAAGGCACTCGAAAGCTTAGCGAAATGGGACGCCATAACGCCATGTCCGATTTGATGGTTCCCTCCCATGTTCCATCTCATGGAATCCTTAGGATACCTTTCAACCGTTTCCTTTATGGTATCCAACGTACTTTCGATCCTCCCCATCTCCTTTCTGATGGCATTCACCGTACCCGTCATACCTTTTGCTTCAGCCTCAGCCAGCTGCTTTCCGAGTTCCTCGTATTCGGTCGCAAGGTTTTTCACTGTTTGGTCAAGTGTTTTTTGGGCCCCGTCCGCCAACTTTCCATACGGAGATCCAAAATTCGTCTCTACCTCGCCCTTATGATTGATGTGGACCTTTGCAGGCTCTCCTGGTTCCGGTCTCAGAGTTCCGTCTATTGGACTGATGTCCCCAGTGGGTGGCGTCGTTGAAATTCTTGCTGCGTCCATGTTCGACCTCCTAAATGTGCGTTTGACGATTGCATCTATCTACTGACCTTGAATTTCTCTATCGATGTGTGCGAACTAATTTGCCCCACACTTATATTTTCGGACGATTTTCCCAAGTGTTGCGTAAATAATTAAAAAAAGTTCGAACACCCCAAAAATAAACTCGCAACATCAACAACTTACAGCCTTGAAAAAATACACTCTAAAATCTCAGAAACCGCAGCCGACCAAAGATTGGGCGCTGAGTGATCAACTCAATGAAGAACAATTGGCTGTGGTCACGGCTTCTTCCGGACCGAATCTGGTCATCGCTGGAGCCGGGTCGGGAAAGACACATACCCTGACCTATCGAGTCGCGTGGCTGATTCATAAAGGCGTGGACCCATCAAAGATTCTCTTGCTCACGTTCACAAACAAGGCCGCGCGAAACATGACCGACCGCGTCGCTGGCCTCGTGTCACACGACGCCAAACGGATTTGGAGCGGGACCTATCACAGCATCGGAAACAGGATTCTGCGCCGCTATGCCGCCAAAATTGGGCTTCCATCTAACTTCAACATCATCGATTCCGAAGACGCGGCGAGCCTCATGGACCTCTGCGTGGCCGAGGCGGTGGACGACATTTACGTGAAGCGCATTCCTCGCGGATCCGTGCTGGTCAAAATCCTAAGCCTCTGTATCAACACTCAAACACCAGTCCCCGACCTCATCAGCCATAAATTTGAGCATTTTAAGGGCATGGCAGACACCTTTCGCTCCATTTTTGCACTCTTCCAGACGCGGAAGTTGGAGATGGGGCTCGTAGACTACGACGACCTCCTTCTGCACTGGAAACGACTGCTCACTGATTTTGTGGATGTACGAGAAGCACTGCAGTCAGAGTTTGAGCACATCCTTGTGGACGAATATCAGGACACGAACCTGATTCAGGGTGAAATCATCGACCTCATGTCCGCCAAACACCGCAATCTCATGGTCGTCGGCGATGATTCCCAGGCGATCTATGGATTTCGCGGGGCTGAGTACCGAAATATCCTCGAGTTCGGATTGCGCTACCCCGAATGCCGGCACTTCAGACTTGAGCTGAACTACCGCTCCACGCCACAGATTTTGGAGCTCGCGAACCGCTCCATCGCATTCAACCAAAACCAATACCCGAAAACGCTGCGAGCACACCGCCCTTCCGGCGAGAAACCTGCGAAACTAAGGGTGCGAGACGTCTACCAACAAGCTGACTTCGTAGCTCAACGCATTCTTGAGCTGGCCGACGAGGGTATTTCGCTCGACGAGATTGCCGTTCTCTATCGCGCACATCATCACGCCATGGAGCTCCAGGTTGAGCTGACCCGCCGAGGAATTCCCTACGTGGTGCGTTCCGGCATTCGTTTCTTCGAACAAGCCCATATCAAAGACGTGCTCGCCTATCTACGACTCCTCCACAACCCCAAGGACGAACTCAGCTTCATCCGACTAGCCAAGCACTTTCAGGGGGTCGGGAACAAACGCGCAGACCAGATTTGGAAACTTGCCCTCAACAAGCCAGATCCGCTCAGGGCGATTGCATCTGACGAGCTCCTGCACGCGCTACCCACACGGGTTCGGCGCTCGTGGGCCCACGCTGCCGCGCTCTTTAAAGAGCTCATCGGATCCAGGCTCACGGCCACTCCCGACTCGTTGGTAGAGAAGGTCATCAAAGGCCCGTATGACGACTATTTGCAAAAGAGCTTTGGCGACGACTACAAGAGTCGCGCGCAGGACCTCGAACAGCTCGTAAACTTTGCGGCTCAATTTGAAGATATCGATAGATTCCTTGGCGAAATCACGCTGCTTTCGTCAATGTCAGGGCAAGACATTCTGGTCGGCGGAGAAGTGCCTGATGAAAAGGTCACTCTGACTTCCATCCACCAGGCCAAAGGCCTTGAGTGGCACGCGTGTTTCGTCCTCTGGCTCTCAGACGGCCATTTCCCGAGCACCAATTCCGTGGATACGCTCGAAGGTGAAGAAGAAGAACGCCGTCTATTCTACGTGGCAGCAACGCGAGCCAAAGAGGAACTCTACCTCTCGCACGTGTTCACACATCGCACCCGTGACAACCGCGCCGTGGTCCTTCGTGAGTCCATTTTCCTCGAAGAGCTGGCCGATTCCCCAGACGAATCTCAACATCCTTTCGAGACGTGGATTCTGGAAGAAGTTTAGCGCGGCCTTGACAATTTGCTTAGCTCTCGGCAGCGTCACGCCGACCTTTTTTGGGAGAAAACCATGGCTTTTTCCGGCGCCTATACCGCACTCATCACCCCGTTCAAAAATTCTGAAGTAGACCATAAGGCTCTGAGCGAGCTCGTGGAGCGGCAGATCGATGGAAAGATTGATGGGTTGGTCCCCTGCGGAACCACCGGTGAATCCGCCACGCTGACCGAGCAGGAACGTCTTGCGGTCATCAAGACCGTGGTCGACCAAGCCCGTGGCAGAGTTCCGATCATTGCCGGTACAGGCTCGAATGACACAGCCAAGTCTATCGCGTTCACAAAGGCCGTCTCCGAAATCAAAGGAGTGGATGCAGCCTTGGTTGTCGCGCCCTATTATAATAAGCCCGGGCAACGCGGCCTGGTCCTACACTTTGAGGCCATCGCAAACGCATCGCCATTGCCCCTCGTGCTCTACAATGTGCCCGGCCGCACTGTGATTTCCCTGAGCGCACCGACCGTCGCAACACTCGCGAAGCACCCCAATATCGTCGCAATCAAAGAGGCCTCCGCGGATATGGTGCTCGGCACCGATATCCTGTCGACCGTGCCAGGCGATTTTGACGTGCTCTCTGGCGATGATTTCACGACGCTGCCATTGGTTTGTCTCGGCGGAAAAGGATGCATCTCCGTGGTTTCAAATCTCGCGCCGACGCTGATGCACGATCTCGTACAAGCCGGCTTAAATTCTGACCTCAAGACCGCACGGGAGTTGCACCAGAAGGTCGTGCCCTTTGCCAAGATACTCTTCTCGGACTCGAACCCTGTGCCCACAAAAGCAGGTGCCGCCCTACTAGGCTGGTGTTCCGACGAAGCACGTCTTCCCCTCTACTCGCCCGACGAGGCGCTCAAAGAACGTGTGGCTCAGGGCCTCAAGGAACTCGGGCTCCTCTCATGAAGATCGGAGTTCTCGGATACCGAGGGCGGATGGGTAAGGCCCTGCAAAGTGTGGCTGCCGAAGCTTCGGTCGAGCTCGTAGAACTCCTGCCCGACACGCAGATTGGGGCGCTCGACGCCCTCATCGACTTCTCGTCTCCGAGCGGACTGCTTGAGGTCGCCCAGCGAATATCGGACTCCCCCCTCCCATTGGTCTCCGGCACCACTGGTCTAAGTCAAGACGAGCACACGAAGCTCGCTAGCCTGGTCAAGAACCGGCCATTTCTACACGCCGCCAACTTCTCCGTGGGCGTTAACGTGCTAGAACACCTCGTTGAGCTCGCCGCCAAAGCCACGCGAGGCTTTGATATAGAAGTCTTCGAAGCCCACCATAGGCACAAAGTCGATGCACCCGGCGGAACCGCTATTTTTCTGGCCGAGGCGGCCGCAAGGGCGCGCGAACTCGACCTTCAGTCGGTTGCAGAATGGGGGCGACACGGACAGGTGGGTCCTCGCTCTGAAGACGAAATCGGATTTCAAGTGGTTCGAGGCGGCTCGATTGTCGGCGAACACACGGTCTTCTTTGCTGGGGAAGGCGAGCGGTTGGAGCTGACGCATAGAGCGCAAGATAGGACGATTTTTGCTCGCGGCGCGCTAAGGGCCGCAAGATGGCTCGTCGACAAGCCAACCGGCAACTACTCCATGCGTGACGTGCTTTTCAGCTAGCGTCCCTTCCACTCCGGCTTTCGCCCCTCAATAAACGCCATCACGCCTTCACTCGCGTCTTCACACATCACGTTGATGCTGAGCTCCGAGTGGAGCGCCTTCAAGGCTTCCTCAAAGCCCATATCTTGCGTGTTGTAGAATGCCTCTCGGCCTAGCCTCAAAACGGCTGGAGAAAACCCGCCCACCTTCTTTGCGAGCTCAAACACGGCCTCGTCTAGGTCGGAATCTTCCACCACACGGTTTACGGCGCCTATCGCTTTCGCCTCATCTGCACTGATTCTCTCTCCGGTAAGCATCAGCTCCATCGCAGCCTTTCGCCCAAGGTTGCGAACCATCACCGCCATAATCATCATCGGAAAAAGTCCGACTTTGATCTCCGGGGTTCCGAAGCTGGCCGAACGACCAGCCACCACCAGGTCACAATTCAACGCCAATCCGAATCCTCCACCAAGTGCCTGCCCCTGAACCCTCGCGATGATGGGCTTAGAGAGCTTTTGCATCTGCACCAGGAGCTCGGCAAAACCGCCCCGTGCCCAGTGGAGACCAAGCATCCCGTCAGCGGCCTGCATATCGCTCAGGTCACCACCGGCGCAGAAGGCTTTCTCGCCAGAACTTTGCAAAATCACAACTTTGACATCAGGATTCGAATCAAAAGCCCGCAAACCCTCGATCAGGGACTGCACAACGGTAGCCGATAGCGCGTTTCGACGCTCCGGCCGATCGATGGTCAAAAACCCCACTCCTTCTCTAATCTCCGAGACCACGTCAGTCATTTTTACTCCGTGTAACGTTTTCCAAAACTTTTACTGCAATGAGCAACGGGCATCAACGTGTAGGTTGACCGCAGAACACGCCGGAGTAAAGTGAGGACACTTCTGGGACCCGGTCTTTCATGCGCGCAATGATCACATTTTTGGTTTGTCTCACCTTGCTCGGCTGTAAGCCTGACGATTGGGCCGTGGAGCAAGTGACGCTTTCATTCGTAGAGTCTCACGAGATCGTAGACGCGCCTTTTAAGGCCTACACCTTCGTCACAACCAACGACAAAGCCAGCATCCCTCCAGAAGACTTCGCTAAGGTGTTTCCACCAAATCCCATCCTTCAAGGCGGCACCGTGGAGATCTTGCGAAAGGAACTCGAGGCGAATGACGCAAAGGTTTGGGTCAAAGTCGAAAACCTCTCAAGGGATGCGCGTGTCGAGTACGTCTACGTCCTCAGAAAAGAGGGGCGCTCGTGGCGAATCTATCTCGGCCTGTCAGAACGCGCCAAGATCGCGAGCCAACTCGACCGGCTCGAAGCCTTCGTCGAAGAAGGAAAGCTCGACTCCGCGCGTGAAATCCTCGACGAAATCACTCAAACGCCTTTCCAGTTCTCTCGGCCAGGCACACTCGAAGAACGGGTCGACCAAATCGGTGTTTGGCTCCAGGAGAAAGAGCGGGTCGCCGAGATTCAAAAGCGAATCCATCAAGCGCGCGCCCTCGAAGGAAAAGACCTCAAAATTACGGTGGCCGACCTGCGCAATGAGATTCGCCCCGATGACACTCAACTCAAGGCCCAACTTGATGAACTTCATCAGGCGTGGCGCTCGGAGCTCCTCGCCCAAACACTTGAGCAAATGCCGGAGCCTGGATTTCGAGTCCGACGCAAGAGCGAGGACGGAGAGTGGGTGCGCGATGTCCTTGTGCTCGTCAAGAATCCAACGGAGCACGAGGTCATCGGTGGTCAGCTAAGAGTCGAATTCATGGCCGGCGATTTAGTTCTGGAAGATCGACTCCTCCCCGTGCCCAAAGACGCCGCTATTCCCGCCGGCGAGGAGCGAGAATTCGCTTTCTCACTTGAACCGACTCCCGAAGAATGGAAAGGAAAGGCACTCAGAATGAGCTGGAATAGTATCGACCTCGCGGAGGAATAGTGAGCGAATCAACCTGGTGGCGACTAGAATGTCTTTGTGATGAAGATTTTGCGGAAATGGGTACCGAACTCCTCTGGGAAGCTGGCGCACAAGGCGTCGAGATCCAAGACCGAACGACCTATATGGAAGACACCGATAGCCCCGGTGCCGTGCCCGTCAACATGATGGCCCCAGTACCCGACGGTCGTTCGAGGCTCATCGCCTTCTTCGAGTTCAACGAAGAATCACCGCAAACTTTCCAATCTCCGTCCGAGAACCTCGAGGTGATTTCGTTTGATCGCTACGATGACCGTTCATGGGAGACGCGCTGGAAGGACTGGTTCAAGGCCGTGCAGATTTCTCCGCGCTTGTCCGTTGGGCCTCCTTGGGAAGAGTCGCCGAATCCGAACACGGTCCATATCCTCATTGAGCCCGGGATGGCCTTTGGAACCGGCACGCATGACACCACGAAACTCTGTGCGCAGGCCATTGATGAGACGTTACTGAAGTGGACTGAGGCTCCCGACGTGCTCGACGTTGGTTGTGGCTCCGCAATCCTCGCGATCATGGCGAAGAAGCTTGGAGCAAGCCGCGTCATCGGCATCGACAACGACCCGGTGGCAGTTGAAGTCGCTCAGGACAATCTAGTTCTAAATCACACCCCAGATATCGAACTCAGCACCAAGACGCTCAATGAATTGGGCGAATTTGAATTGGTCATCGCCAATATCTTGGCTCCTGTTTTGGTCGAACTCAAAGACGAACTCATTGCCCGTGTCAAAGTCGGTGGCACACTCATCATGAGCGGCATCACCACCCAACAACGCGATGCCCACGAAGCCACCTTCAACCACGCGCCACTCGCCCATATCGAGACCAAGGTCTCGGGGGACTGGATAGCCACTACCTGGAAGAAGCTTTGAGTAGGACCCGACGGGTTTGGGTGGACGACTTGAAGCTTGGAGAGGTTGGCCTGAGCACCGAGGAGCGGCACTACCTCGAACAAGTCTTGCGCGTTGCTGACGGCACGGTCGTTGAAGTTTTTGACGGGCAAGGCAAGGTTGGAAAGGCAAAGCTAAACTTAGGCTCCAACACGATGCAGGTCTCTGAACTCGAGGCTCGTGTGGACAGCGGCCCCGAGATTCGCCTCTATCAAGCCATTCCCAAAGGAGATCGCTGGGAATGGACCATCGAAAAGGCCACCGAACTTGGGGTTACGGCCATCTACCCCATCCTGACCGAGCGCACGGTCGTCCAAGTCCCCCCAGGCAAACTCGCTGTAAAGCTCGAACGTTGGCAAAAGATCGCGACTGCCGCGGCAAGGCAGTCCCACGCGGCGCTCACCCCGAGTGTAGAAGCGCCGATTCAACTGAAAGACGCTCTCTTGTCTGAGGGCAGAAAGTACTTTGGGGATTTTGAAGGCGAGTCTGCTTCGGACTTCGAACTCGGAGATTCCGACGCACCGATCGAGCTCTTCGTGGGGCCCGAAGGTGGATTTTCTGCCGCCGAGCTCCATCTGCTCAACGCAAACGCCACCGGAATCTACCTTGGCCCTCAAGTTCTACGGGCCGAAACTGCGGCAATCGCCTTCATTACCTGGGCACAATTGAAAACTGGTTGGTAGTGAGTAAACGCGGGCCCGGTCCGCGTTAGATGCGTCCCGCAAGTCCTACCAGAATCCGTATCATTCTTATCGCTTGGGGATCTCCTGTACACGCGACGTTCGCCCCAAGCCGACAGAGCCAACGCACACTGCGTCATCCCTTTATTCATAGGGAGTTATCGAAATGCGTTTGCGAAGCATGACACGATGCGTTATACACCCTTTGTGTTCGAAATGAGGTAAATGTTTGAAAAAGATCGAAGCCATCATCAAACCTTTCAAACTCGACGATGTGAAAGATCAACTCGAGGAAATTGGAATCCGAGGAATGACCGTCTCCGAAGTTAAAGGCTTCGGTAGAGGTGGCGGAAAGGCCCCTGTTTATCCGGGAGCCGAATACGTCATCGACTTCGTCCCCAAACTCAAAATTGAAATCGTGGTCAGTGATGACCAGGTTCATGAGGCCATCGAGGCAATCCTCGAAGGCGCTCGCACAGGTCACGTCGGAGACGGAAAGATCTTTGTTCTTCCCGTGGACGAGGCCATCAGAATTCGAACCGGTGAATCCGGCCCAGAAGCCCTTTCATAACCCAACCCTGCAGATAACCTGACAACCCAAAAAGGAAAAACATGTCACGCAAAGCAGCAATCAAAGACGCCATCAAATTCGCAAAAGAGCATAACGCTCGAATGGTCGACCTGAAGTTCATGGACTTCCTCGGCACCTGGCAACACACCTCCATCCCCGCACACCGCCTTGACGAAGGCCTCTTCGAGGAAGGACTGGGCTTTGACGGTAGTTCTTTGCGCGGCTGGCAGCCAATCCAAGCCTCGGACATGTCCCTCACACCAGACCCAACAACGGTTCGATTTGACCCGTTCCCCACACTTCCGACCGTATCGTTCATTTGCGATATCTCCGACCCGATCACCAAGCAACCTTACTCCAGAGACCCAAGGAATGTGGCCCGCAAGGCCGAAGCCTATCTCAAGTCCACGGGAATTGCGGACACCGCGTATTTCGGGCCAGAGGCTGAGTTCTTCGTGTTTGATGACATTCGATTCGACGTCAAACCACATGCCTCGTTCTACGCAGTAGATTCCGTGGAAGGCGCATGGAACAGCGGCCGTGATGAGCGACCTAACCTCGGCTACAAACCGCAGCTCAAGGGCGGGTACTTCCCCGTGCCACCGCTTGACCGGCACAATGATCTGCGCGCCGAAATGGCCGTCACCCTTGAAGAGTGCGGCATTGAAGTCGACGTACACCACCACGAGGTCGCAAGTGGCGGACAATGCGAAATTGGAATTCGTTTCGACACCCTGGTCACGATGGCCGATAAACTTCAGTGGTTTAAGTACATCGTACGAAACGTGGCACACCGAAACAACAAGGCAGCCACCTTCATGCCAAAGCCTATGCCCGGCGACAACGGCAGCGGAATGCACGTTCACTGTTCACTTTGGAAGGACGGCCAGAATCTCTTCGCGGGCGACAAGTATGCCGGCATGAGCCAAACTGCGCTTAGCTTCATCGCGGGTATCGTCGAGCACGCCCCTGCCATCGTGGCCATTTCGAACCCAACCACGAACTCGTACAAGCGCCTCGTCCCTGGCTTCGAAGCCCCTGTCAAGCTCGCCTATTCCAGCCGTAACCGTTCTGCAGCCGTGCGTATCCCGATTGCCGTCGGTAACGCCAACGCCCGCCGCATTGAGTTCCGTACGCCAGACCCGAGCTGCAATGGATATCTCGCGTTCGCGGCCATCTTGATGGCTGGATTAGACGGTGTCGAACGTGGACTCGACCCAGGTGCGCCTATGGACAAGGACATCTACAACTTGCCCCCAGAGGAGCTCGCACAGATTCCTAGTGTCCCGGCGAGCCTTGAAGAAGCGCTTCAGGCACTCGCTGATGACCACGAATTCTTGCTCAAAGGCGATGTGTTCACCGAAGACGTCATCGAAGGTTGGATCGACTATAAGTTTGACAACGAAATCGTTCCGACTCGCATCCACCCTACTCCTCTTGAGTACAAGCTCTACTTCAACGGCTAGAACTCAGATCGAGAGTTGCGTCTGAATCAGTCGCGTGGAATAGTCCTGCCGAACACTTCGGCGGTATATTCCATGCGACTTTTTTTGATCTTGTTCGCCCTCTTGGCGGCCTGCAAATCAAACGAAAATCAGGGGAAAGAGTCCGACGCCCCAATCGTTTTCAAAAGCGAAAAGGCGCCCTACGAACTCGCGCTAGAAGGCCCGTGGGAGCTGGTCGATGCATCGGCGCTCAATTCCCACGCGGATATCGCGGCCAACTATCAAAACGTGCTCTTCTTTATCGTGATCCCTCAAACACTTCCGGATATCCCGGGAACCCCACCGCCGGATGCCCTCGCCCTTAAGCGCGCAAGTCTCAGCGTGCTCGAAGAGCAGATCCAAGACTTCAAGATCGACAAACAGGCCCCCCTAAAAATCGCTGAGTCCACCGGTCATTCGGTCTTTGCCAGCGGCCTTAGTGAGGGCTCCAAAGTGCGCTATGTGGCGACCTATTTGACCCGAGATACGTGGGGATTTCAGATCGTAGGATGGGGCCCTGAAACGCACCATACCTTGCTCTTGGCCGAAACGGACAAGATACTCGCCTCATGGAAATTCACAGATTCGAAACCCCAAATTCAACCCGACATCCAAGAACCGACTGCTGATTGATACTCACAGCAAAAGGATTTCAAATGCCAGAACTAAAGAAAGAAGTTTACGAAGTCACCATCATGGGAAGCGGGCCTGCCGGCCTCACGGCCGCCATCTACACGGCGCGCGCAAACCTTGAGCCCGTCGTTTTCGAAGGCCCGCAACCTGGCGGACAGCTCACCATCACGACCGATGTTGAGAACTATCCAGGGTTTCCAGACGGAATCATGGGACCAGAGTTCATCGAACGAACACGCCAACAAGCGGAGCGGTTCGGCACCGAGATTCATCAAGTGCTGATCTCAGACATCGACTTCTCCGTGAGACCCTTTGCGGTCACGCTCGACGACGGAACCAAGTTCAAGACACATACCCTCATCATCGCCGCTGGGGCCCGCGCAAGACTCCTGGGTCTGGAATCCGAGTCGGCACTCATGGGCTATGGCGTCAGCACATGCGCCACCTGCGATGGCTTCTTCTTCAGAGGAAAGGAAATCGCGGTGATTGGTGGAGGTGACTCGGCACTTGAAGAGGCGATCTTCCTCACAAAGTTCGCCACTAAAGTCACGATCATTCATCGCCGTGATGAGTTCCGTGCGTCCAAAATCATGCAGGACCGAGCGCTCAAAAACGAGAAGATCCACGTGCTCTGGGACACGGAAGTCGAAGAAGTGGTCGGCGAAAAGATGGCCGGCGTAGAGAAACTGAAGCTACGAAACAGCAAGACCAATGAGACAAGCGAGCTGCCGGTCTCCGGAGTATTCGTTGCGATTGGTCACATCCCGAACACGCATATCTTCAACGGAAAGCTTCCGATGGACGAGAACGGCTACCTCATCACACTCCCTGACTCGTCCAAGACTGAGATCCCGGGCGTGTTCGCGGTGGGTGACGTCCAAGATCACGTCTATCGTCAAGCCATCACGGCAGCTGGCTCAGGCTGCATGGGCGCCATCGACGCCGAGCGCTACCTCGAAGAACTCCACGACGCTTAGTCCCACACAAAAAGCCATTTCACGGCGCTATAGGCGCCGTAGAACACCCAACCGATCGGTCCTGGCGAGATATCGTTCTGGAAATAGACGGTAAGGGTCGCGTACGAGACTTGATTCTCGAGGACACGCATCTGGCCTTCAAGCTGCTCTAATTCGCGCGTCACGCGGGCGAGTTCCTTCTCCACCTCCAATATCTCTTGGACCGTCGAACCCGCTTCTACGAGCTCCTGGAGGCGCTTCCTGAGGCGTTGTAGGTTATCGATGCGGATCTTGAGGTCCACGTAGTTCGCGGTCACATCCTGAACCCGGATGTTCTGCTCAGTCACCTCGCCGGCTTGGTTCGCAGCAGCCAAGAGCTCTTCTAAACGTCCGGCCGGCACCCGCAAAGTCACACTCTGACTCGATTCGCTCGCCACGTAGCCACCAAGTGACTCAGCAGCTACCTTCATCCGGGCAATCTCTCGCCCAAAGTTATCTTCATCCAACTCGACAGTGACCGTCCCGTTCTTGACCAACTTCTGTTCGTAGGGCTGCCCCTGACTCTTTGGGGACGTACTCCGTGTGGATCCGCGATCAGATGACGCGATAGTGTCCACTTCCATGGTTTCGGTGTGCCCACCACCATAGAGGTTCACCCCAGCGGCAGGTGGCGCACCACTCATTTCGGATTGCCCGCTCGAAGCACATCCAACCATCAAAACGACAAGCACTAGAATACTAGATAATCTCAAGGGAACTCCTGCGAACGTTAGTTTCGTGAAACCAAATCTATTGCACAACACTTCTGAAACGGCCCGCCCTAAAATTAGATTTAAGAAATCCCGAGAATCTACGTACCAGCAACAACCCGCTCAGGAAACACCCGCCCGTCTTCCACTCTCCCGACGCCCATCAAGCCCCCGTCGGCACGCACCAGGGCCACCCGCTCTCCATCTCTACACCCATTCGACTCAATGCTTCGACCATGCCCAATCTCCACCACCTCAGCATCGTCCAATTGCCTCGTCTCGAAATCCCTCAGGATCTCGACCATCGGCAGGATGCAGCTGCCCGCGTCCGTCTCAATCTCCCCAAGACTAGAGGCTTCAGACAACTCGTAACCTTGGACGTGGGTGCGATGAATGCGTGCCGTATGCCCCAAGGTTCCGAGCTCAAGAGCGAGGTCTCGGGCTAGCGAGCGTACGTAAGTACCTGAGCCACAATGCACCCGAAAACTCGCTCGTTCGCCAGAAAGCCCCAAAAACTCAAACGAAGAAATCTCTACTTCTCGCCCCTTGAGCTCAAAGTCCACGTCCTTCCTCGCGAGATCGTAAGCACGCTGCCCGTCTACATGTACTGCCGAGTACTTCGGAGGAACCTGCACGATGGTCCCCACAAACTTCTCCAGCGCTTGCTCAACCGCCGCAGACGTGGGTCTCACGTCACTCGTCGCTACAACCTCGCCCGTATGGTCGTCGGTGGTGGTCTGAGCACCAAACAACACGTCAAACTCATAGACCTTAGTAGAACCCTCCAAGTATCTCAAAAGCCGTGTGCCCTGCCCTACCGCGACCACCAAAAGCCCGGTTGCGTCCGGGTCCAAAGTGCCAGCGTGCCCAACTTTCTTCGTAGATGCTGCTCGTTTGACACGTCGAACTACGTCGAAGCTCGTCAACCCCTCTGGTTTATTGATGAGTAAAAGCCCGTTCATTGAACGTCTAACATCGATTCTAATGCCGATGTCAGCTCCGCACGCACATCCTCAGCGCTTCCGGCGATACGGCAACCTGCCGCGTTGTGGTGCCCTCCACCGCCGAATCCCGCGGCGAGTTCACTCACATCCACTTTGCCACGAGACCGGAAAGATATCCGCCAATGGCTTGCCTCAGGGTCCCAAGTCATCTGGGTCGCAACTTCAACCCCGCGCACGCTACGTGCGTAATTGATAAATCCGTCGGTCAACGATTCTTCCCCGGGTGCCGGAAGCTCTTCGATTTGAAGAAAAGCCAGGCGACCACACGTTGAAAACTCAAGCGTCGAGAGAACCTTGGCCAAAAGCTCAAGGCGTTTTCTAGGCTGGTTCTCATAAATTTCGCTGGTCATCTCCCAGGGATCAACACCAAGCGCCACCAAACTTCCGGCAATATTGAAGGTTGTTTGAGTCGTGTTGGAGTACCTGAAGCTCCCGGTATCCGTAGAGAGAGTGCAGTAAAGGCAACGAGCGATCTCCAAGTCGAGCACGCCCAAATCCTCACCGATTCTAAAAATCAACTCACCCGTCGCGGCCGCGTTCACATCTCGATAATAGACGTCCGCAAAATCCGGATCGAAGGTCTTATGATGGTCGATGACCCCAACTTTGGCATTCCAAACGAAGTCTGGAACCTCTCCAATTCGGTCTTTCTCGCCACAATCCAGCATGAAGACAACGTCAAACTCGGTCTCGCCTTCTAGCTCTCGTGTCCAACTATCCGCGCCCAGCATGAACTCAAAATTATACGGGATCGCATCGCGATTGTAGAAGACGACGTCTTTACCGAGCCTCTTCAGAATCTTTCCCAAGGCAAGCGTGGACCCAATGGCGTCACCGTCGGGGAAAATGTGGGACACAACCAGGAAGCGCTCGTTCTCGGCGATGAGCTCCAGGATTTCCCTCATTTCTCTTCCTCATCCGAATACTTGATTTCACTCAAGAGTTTTTCGATCCGGCGTCCCTCATGAACCGATTCATCCCAAATGAAGTGAATCTCAGGGATATGTCTCAAATCAAGACGGTCACCTAACTGACGGCGAACAAAGCCAGCGCAGCTCTCAAGTCCTGTTTGGGCCTCTTCATCGAACTTATCGGAGTCGATCAAGATGTAATAGACCTTAGCAATCCTGAGGTCGGGAGTCAGTTTTACCTCATTGAGCTGTACATGCTCAATTCGAGGATCCTTGACTTCCGACATCAGGAGACTCGCTGCGACTTCCAGGATATTCTGGGCTACGCGCGTCGCGCGGCTATAGGAGCGTTTACTCTTCACAAGACCTCAGAGCTTCGCAGCAACTTCCTTCAATTCATAGGCTTCAACGATGTCACCTACACGAATATCGTTGAAGTTATGGAGAGAAAGACCGCATTCAAAGCCAGCACGGACTTCCTTGACGTCGTCCTTGAAGCGGCGAAGAGAGCTGATCGTTGTATCGACAACAACCTTCTCACCACGCTTCAAACGAGCCTTGGCATTCCTGCGAACAATACCGTCGAGGACGTAAGAGCCCGCGATAGTACCGGCTTTCGGTGAAGAGAAGACCTCACGAACGTCCACCTTGCCGATGACATGCTCTTCCACGATTGGAGCGAGCATACCTTCGAGAATCCCGCGGATACGGTCGATGGCGTCGTAGATGATACTGAACGTGAGAATTCTCACGCCGTACTTCTCTGCCATCTCTTGAGCGCGTGGATCGGCGCGTACATTGAAGCCAATCACGAGGCTCGATTCGGACGAGGATGCCGCAAGGTTCACATCGTTCTCGGTGATTCCACCAACCGCGTTGTGAATAACTTTGACCGCAACCTCTTCGTTGCCGATCTTCGAGAACGACTCTTTGAGGGCCTCAACGGAGCCCTGCACATCACCTTTGATGATGACTTTGAGCTCTTTGAGTTCGCCTTCGCGAATCATCGCAGAAAGATCGTCAAGGCTGGTTGCCGAGGACTCCTTCGCCCTCGATGCCATTTCTTCCTTCTTACGCCTTTCGATGACGAATTGTGTGATTCGACGAGCATCCTTCTCGTCAGTCACGACGAAGAACGGCTCGCCTGCTTCAGGCACACCACCGATACCCGTGATTTCCACAGGCTGACTCGGAATGGCGGTCTTCACGGAGCGACGACGTTCATCGTTCATGGTTCTAACACGGCCGTAGTACTGGCCGCTGACCACGATATCACCAGGCTTAAGGGTTCCGCGCTGCACGAGCAAGGTCGCGACAGGACCACGTCCCACGTCCAGTTCGGCTTCGATAACCACACCTTGCGCATCTCGGTCTGGATTTGCACGCAACTCCTCAAGCTCGGTTTGGAGCATGATGGTGTCGACGAGACCGTCGATATTCAACATTTGCTTCGCACTGACCTCGACGTAAAGCGTCTTTCCGCCCCACTCCTCAGGCAGCAAGTCATACTCTGAGAGAGCTTGACGAATGCGGTCTGGGTTCGCGCCTTCTTTGTCGATCTTATTGATCGCGACGACCACTGGAACCCCAGCGTCCTTCGCGTGATTGATGGCTTCAACGGTCTGAGGCATCACACCGTCATCCGCCGCAACCACGAGAATCACGATATCGGTTGCCTGAGCTCCACGAGCGCGGAGCGCAGTGAAGGCCTCGTGGCCCGGTGTATCGAGGAACGTAATGAGGTTCTTCCCAGCCTGTACCTGATAAGCACCGATATGCTGGGTAATACCACCTGCCTCGCCGGACGCCACTGTCGAACTACGGATAGCATCGAGCAACGAGGTCTTACCGTGGTCAACGTGACCCATGACGGTGACAACAGGAGGACGTGATTGAAGGGTTTCTTCAGGGTCCGGCGTGGTGTCGTAGAACTGCGTGATATCGAACGCAACGTTCTCAACGGTGTAGCCAAACTCCTCGGCCATCAACGCCGACGTATCAAAGTCGAGCACGGTGTTCACGTTGGCCATCATGCCGCCCTCGAGCAGCTTCATGGCAACCTGACCAGCCTTGACGCCCATTTGGTGCGCGAGGTCGCCCACTGTGATGGCATCCTCAATACGGATGACCTTTTTGTGCTCAGCCTGCGGTGCAGCAACCGGTTGTGGCGTTGAAGACTTCTTATTGTCTTTCCCGCCCTTTTGGCGACCTTTGGTCTGGCGCCGTGACTTTGCGTCGTAGAGGTCTCGTCCCTCGACCACACGCTTGGACCTGCCGGTATTGTCTTGCTTACCTGTGGCACGTTTTGGCCCTGGTGAGAAATCCTTCCCTTCCGCTTGAAGTCGCTCGATCAGCACGGTCTGAGAAATCGTCCCCAAAATTTGCGCACCCTGACGTGGCTTCTCGGGACCCTTCTGAATGATCTTTGCGCCTTCGCCTTCGGGCTTTTCCGCCCTGCGTGCGCGTGGCGCGGCCACCTCAGGAGTCTTCTCAACCTTGGGCTCTGAAGGGGCAGCCGGAGCGGCGTCCTCGACCTTCGGAGCTTCTTCGACCTTTGGTTCTTCAGGGGTTTCAGCAACCACAGGCTCTTCGACCGTTGGCTCTTCGGCCTTCGGTTCAGGAGCTTCTTCGACTGCCGTTTCTGGCGCTTCAGCAACCACGGGTTCTTCAACCTTCGGCTCTTCGACCTTCGGTTCTTCAGCCTTCGGCTCCTCGGTCACGACACGACGAGCCATCGGAGCGAAAATATCGTCCGCCTCGGTCTCCTCGACCTTTTTGCGTCTGCGAACTGGAACAACGGGCGAAGGCTCATCTTCAGCGTCAGGCGCAGCGGCAACTTCTACCGGCTCCGCCTTCTTCTTGGAGGACTTCTTCTTCGAGGGCGCCGCAACTTCCGGCTCTTCTTCGGCTCCACCAGCAACGGCCTTCTTAATCTTAGCGACGTCACTTTCGCTCAACCAACTCATCTGGTTGACGTTCGGGATTCCGAGACCCATCTCATTGATCCGCGTCACCAACTCCTGTTTGTTCAACCCGAGGTCTCGGGCTAACTCATATACGCGGCGCTGTTTCGACATCTGTACTCCATTCTGCGACCACCTTGTGGTCACAGCTTAACTTGATTCCTCACCTGGAATCTCACGGCGGAGACTCCATACAGCGCATCTCTTTGGGCTTCAACCCTCAAACGCATTCAGCGTTTCTAGATGCGCCACATCCACTTCTATCTTCCGGGCCAAATCCCCGGTTAAACCCAGGACTGCGACTCGGTCACGGCCCATGAGTCGCCCCAATGATTCCGCCTCCATGGCGATCACATATGGGATTTCTTTGCGCTCAGCATTCGACACAAACTTCTTATGCGTCGACTCCCCAGCGTTCTTTGCCACCAACAACAATTGCACATCGTCGCGCTTCATCCCTTCCTCCACAGCTGGACCTCCTGTCCATGCCTGCTTCGATCGGATCGCAGCCAAGAGATGTTCTCGCAATCGCGTCTCGATCCCCTCTCGCATCACGGAGGCAATCTCGCCAGGCGACGCTTGCACTTTTGTTTTAAATGCTCGAGAGAATCCCGACTCGCAAGCCTTCTTAAGCGTCTTGGAGTCGGGCTTTAGCCACGCACCTCGACCCGGGGCCTTACGTCGCGCATCGAAAATCAATCCGACGCGCTCGTCCCATATAAAGCGCTCTAGCGCCTCTCTGGGCCATTCGCCCCCACCACCTACGCATTTGCGCATGGGTTGTTCTGGGTCTGTCTTCACGTAGTCTCACTCCTCTTCACCACTAGCGCTCTCGTCGCCAGCGTCTTCATTATCGGCTTCAGCAGCTGCTGCGGCAGCAGCTTCGGCGGCAGCAATCGCCGCTTTCTCCAACTTCTCAAAGAACTTCACTTTGTAGGCTTCAAGCCCTTCAGCATCGACACGCAGAGCCTTCAGAAGGTGCTCGACGGCAGCCTTTTGAATCTGCTTTCCTTTCTTCGTTGGAAGCTCAGCTTCTTCAGCCATTTTCACTGTATCTTCAGCAAACGCGATGTGCTCGATGGTCTTGTAACCCTTGTTATAGAGGGCTTCCGCAACCTTCTCACCGACACCACGTACTTGCTCAAGCACCTTACGCTCACGCTCTTCCGGAGTGAGTTCGGTGCCATCTTTGCGAGTCGGACGAGCAAGAATCTCTTCCGAAGCTTTGATGATCTTCTCAGCAGCATCTGCCGTGTAGCCGGGAATCTGAGCGAGCTCAGCAATCTCAGCCATCGCGATGTGCTCAAGCTTGTTGTAGCCAAGCGAGAAGAGCGTATCGATCATGTCTTCGGTGACACCATCAAACTCGAGCAAGTTGTTGCGCGCGTCCGCCATCATGTTTCGCAGACGTGTCTCACTGATGATATCGAGATTCCAACCCGTCAGCTGTGCGGCAAGACGCACGTTTTGACCACCACGGCCGATCGCAAGGCTCAGCTGGTCATCAGGAACGATGAGCTCCATCGTCATATTCGTCTCGTCGATGAGCACCTTTGAAACTTCAGCAGGGCTAATCGCGTTACACACAAAGCGGGCTGTATCCTCGACGTAAGGTACAATGTCGATCTTCTCCCCACGGAGCTCTTGCACCACAGCTTGCACGCGCGATCCGCGCATACCCACACAGGCACCCACGGGATCGACGTCCGAGTCACGGCTGTAAACAGCTACTTTGCTTCGCACACCCGGCTCACGAGCCACGGCCACGATGCGCACGATTTGCTCATAAATTTCTGGAACTTCCGCTTCAAAGAGACGGAAGAGAAGCTGAGGATCGGCGCGCGTGAGGACCACCTGTGGGTCACGGCTTGAGCGACGGATTTCTTTGATCATCGCTTGAACGCGGTCGCCAGGGCGGTAGGTCTCTTTCGGCATCTGCTCGCGACGAGGAAGGATAGCATCGGTTCGACCGAGGTCTATAATGATGTCGCCCTTTTCGAAACGTCGAACCATGCCCGTGACCATCTCTCCAACACGAGATTTGAACTCGTTGAAGATGATGTCACGCTCGGCTTCACGCATTCTTTGAATAATGACTTGCTTTGCGGTTTGAGCGGCGATGCGACCAAAGGTCGCATTGTAGGTGTTGATCCCAAGCAACTTTCCGTACTTCTCATCCGCCTTCTTCGCGCGCTCGCGGTCTTGTGGCAAATAATAGATAGGGAAGAGAAGTTCGTCACCCACTTCAGCCTTGAAGCCAGCGGCGCGAATGTCGTCGAGTTCGACTTCGCGAAACTCGTTCTCGACGTCGTTCACCACAGAGATGATTTGGAAGAGTTCCACCGTACCGGTGTCCTCGTTGAACTTCGCCTCGATCTCTCGTTGCTGGCCAAACGTGCGGCGCGCAGCTGTCAAAATCGCCGCTTCCAGCGTGTCAACGAGGATATTGCGATCGATACCTTTATCTTTCGCAATACGATCTACTTCTTGTATGAGGCTTTCCATTACTTGGCTCCTGCAAAATCAAATGTCAGTCTAGCTTTTGCGACGTCGGACCACGAAATCTCGTGAGTATCTTCGCCTTGAATCTTTAGTTTTTCGCCTTCAACGGCTTCTAGCGTGCCTTCGAAGACGTTTTGCCCTTCGATTGGCTCCCGCGTAACAACTTTAATCGTTCGCCCGATTACCAGGCCCGCCTGCCGGAGCGAGCCGATTGCTCTCTCAACGCCAGGAGACGAGACTTCCAACCGGTAGTGGTCGGGAACGCGTGGGTCGGCGTCCAAAATACCTTCGAGGTACCGGCTCACCTTGACGCACTCATCGATCGTCACACCTGTGCCCGGCTCTCCTGTAGCACCCGGACGATCTACGTACACGCGAATTACCCAGCCCGAATTGACCTCGGTATCAAACCAGACCAATTCTTGAGCGGCGGCTGCTTCTTCACACCACCCATCCAATTCCTCGATCACGCTTTGCTCAAGCGGCACGACAGGACGGCGTTCCTCGCGAGGACGATCTTGTGGTTTTTTTCTTCGTTTAGCCATGAAACGTGTTCAATTTAGGCAATAAAAAAAGCGGGTTAAAAAACCCACTTCGCAAAAAGGTCGCGAAACTTTAACGCGCGGTGTCGGGTGGACGCTCCGCTCGTACTCGACACAACCTTTAGGTCGGTCAAGCGCGGGGAAAGTAGGCATTCCCTCGGAACTTGTCAAGCCCCATTAAAATCCTAGTTCAGGCGGACTCTAGAACTCCTTCGCGGAAATCACCCACAAAGCCCTCAAGCACATCGATAAAAGCGTCGGAGTCGTTTAGGCACGGCGCGTATCGAAAATCCAGACCGCCAGCCTCAATGAAGCACTCTTTGCCTTCTTCCGCGATCTCCTCGAGCGTCTCCAAACAATCCGAGATAAACGCCGGACACATCACGACAATGCGTTTGAACCCGCGGCTCGGAAACGCTTCGAGTTCCATATCGGTATAAGGCTTGAGCCACGGATCGCGCCCGAGCCGGGACTGAAACGTCAGGTGCCATTTCTCACGAGGAATCCCAGCGCGCTCGGCAAAAAGCCTTGACGTCGCAAAGACTTGAGCGCGATAACACGTGGCGTGGGCCGGATGCGTCTTCTCGCAGCACCTAGGATCCGCCAGACAATATGCGTGCGATGGGTCGCTCTTTCGCAAATGACGCTCCGGAATGCCGTGGTAGCTAAAGAGTAGGAGGTCGTAGTCCTCCTCCAAGAACGGTTGTGTGTGCTTGACCAACGCGTCCACGTAGCGCGGGTCATTGAAGAACGGCGGCTGGACCACTAGGTCCACGTCAGGCGCCACTTTGGCGACGACTTCCTGCACCTTAACCACAGCTGTCTCATAGGACGACATGGCGTAATGAGGGTACAAGGGGATCAAGAAAATCCTCCTCACGCCCTTTGCCAAAAGCTTCATCACACCCTGTTCAGACGACGGGTTTCCATATCGCATCCCGATCTCAACAGGGATATCTAGCCTTTCCCGCAGCTTTTGGGCGATCTCTTCGGTCGAGATAATCAGCGGCGAGCCTTCGTCAGTCCAGATTGTAGAGTAGGCCTCCGCCGTCTTCTTCGGCCGAAACGGAAGGATCGTGAGGTTCAAGACTGCTTGCTGAATCAGTTTTGGCGCGTCCAGAACACGATCGTCCGAAAGAAATTCGCGCAAATAACGGCGCACGTCGGGCACATCGGTCGAATCCGGAGAACCCAAATTTACAAGTAGTACACCATCTGCCTTCATCGCTTCACTCCAGCTAATCCCATCTCAAGGATGCTTCTAATCTAAATATTGTGCGGCTCTTTGACCGAGTTCGGTCCCACTCGCGATCAAATCTGGGACACTGACAGCATCCCGGAAATTGCCGCTCACAAAGAACCCAGGATGCCTACGCTCTAACGCCTCGATCTCAACCACGATGCGTCCATGCCCAACTTCGTACTGAGGAATGGCTTCTTCCCAATACGACTCGTACTCCCACACGGGAGAGCCGTGAACACCGAGCACGTCCGCGAGTTCAGCCAAAACAATCTTTCGGCGAGCGTCGCGAGGCATTTGAGACATCTGAGGGTCTCTTAGACCCCCACTGAAAACCGCCATGGTGACGTAGCCATCGGGCGCGCGCCCTGAGAAAAGCGATGAAGTAAAAAGCGCCCCTAGAATTCGGCGATTCTCAACTTTAGGAACCAACATCCCAAAGCCATCGATCGGATGGTCCACGTCTTCACGCTTGAAAGCAAACGTCTCTACGGCGAGCGATGGGTAGTTCAACGCGTGCAAAAACCCCGTGCTCATCTTATCGATCGGCAGATCCGCCAGTACCCAGCCCGGAAGAGCTGAAACCACAAGATCCGCTTTCAAGGACCGCTTCTTCCCGCCCTGCGTGAACTTCACACTCCACTTCTTTCCAGACTCGAGTGCCACCACATTCGCATCGTATTCCACGTCCAGCATCGCTGCGGCTTTCAACGCCAGCTCTTGGTTTCCTTCAGGAAACGAGAATAGCTCCTTTGAGAACTTTGGCCCTGGATCCTCTTTGGCGGCTTTCGCCTTCTTGATTCCGCCCTTGATCAGCGACCCATAATCACTTTCAAGGCCCCAGACCTTTCGAAACGCATGTCTCATGGACAATCGATTCGGGTCTCCTGCCCAGATTCCATTGATCATCAGGTCGATCCCGTACTCGAGGATCTCCTCACCCAGTCGCCTCTTTACGAACATCGTCACCGATTCGTCGACATCGTCTCGAGCGGGCCCTGCCAGGGGCTCACGCAGGAGCGCAAGCTTTGCAGCACCGCTCAAATACTCAGTCTTGAGCAAGTCCATCGGGTTCCCAGGCAACGCGAAGACTCGGCCATCTCGGACCGCAAACCGCCGTTTTGACTCAGCGTTCGCCACCAAGCGTCGCTCGGAAAGGCCGGTACGATGCAGAAACGTCTCCACAGCGGCGTTGGAGCCGGCCACAGTATGAGGACCAAGCTCGGCTAAAAAGCCTTCATGACGAATGCTCCCTATCGCCCCTCCGGGCCGCTGAGACGCTTCCAGGACCTTGACGTCAACGCCCTGAGCCTGAAGCTCCAAAGCCACGCTCAGTCCCGATATCCCCGCTCCGAGTACGATTGCCTGAGTCATCTCTTCACCTGAATTCCTGAACCGTTTGGATCAACGTCTCCATATTCTCGATCTTTGCCGCGGGAGCGATACCGTGCCCGAGGTTGAACACATGGCCATTCAGCCCACGCATTTGTTCCAAAATTCGCAGTGCTTCCGCACGTACAATTTCGGGCTTCGTCTCCAAAATCACTGGGTCGAGATTCCCCTGGACACCCATATTCGCCGGGAGTTCTCGCCGGAAATCCGCCAAATTCTTCGTCCAGTCACACCCCTGCAGATGTGCACCCGTGCGGACCAAGGCTTCAACATTGGCATGTGAACCCTTTGAGAAAACGATCACGCGGACCTCGTCCTTCAGCGCGTTCACAATCTTTGCGATCCACTTGCCAGAGGCCTCCCAGAAGATCTCGGGACCAAGCACGCCACCCCAAGAATCAAAGACCTGAACAGCATCCACGCCTTGAGCGATCTGAATCCGGAAATACCGAATCAACGCGTCGCTAATCTTTTCCATTAACGTGTCGAAGAGCTCTCTATCATTGAAGAAGAGACGCTTTGCACGATGGTAGTCCTTGGATGAGCCACCCTCGACCATATAGGTCGCGAGGGTCCACGGTGACCCACCAAATCCTATCAGCGCGTGGTCATCGCCGAGCTCCGCCCTCATCAACTTCAAAGTCTGAGCCACGTAGTCGAGCTTCTCCTCAATCCCATCTGAACTCAGTTTCGCAATGTCCTCAGCCGTATCCAAACGGTATCCCATCTGAATCCCGCCTTTATCTCGGAACTCGTAAGGCTGGCCCATGGCCTCGGGAATCACCAAAATATCGCTGAACACGATGGCCGCATCCATGCGGTATCGCCGGATGGGCTGCATGGTGACTTCAAACGCCAATTCGGGCGTCTGGACCATTTGGTGAAACGTGTATTTTTCTTTCAGGGCGAGGTACTCGGGTAAGTGGCGCCCGGCCTGGCGCATCACCCAAACAGGGGGACGGTCCAAGGGCTCACAATCACAAGCCTTCAAAAACCTCTCACGACTCTTCATATCTCATCCTTTCTATCTCGAAGTTCCACCATTAGCTCATACACCGACGGCACTGCCGCAATATGATCGACCTCATCCAATTCTGACGCCGTGCTATCACCTAGAACAGCCACTCGACATCTCGCAGGTTTCCAAGTTCGTACGGACTCCCAGGCTCTAGGGCTACCGACGATCACCCAATCAGGGTCAAAGTCTTCGGCCTTTTGTCTGTAGCTATCATCGCTGATGGCCTGGCTCTCGTAGACGTCTATCTCTTGGCTCTTAGGGAGCGCCGATTTCACACTGCGCGGCGAATCTTTGAGGCCAAAAACGACCACGCCCTCGCCGTCTCCTAGATTCTGCAATTCCAAAAAGGACGCAAAATTACCATCAGCAACCCTCACGCTCTCGACGCCGCACCGCCTTAGTTCTTCTGCCGTCCTATCGCCCACGGCCCAAACTTCCTTCCATTCGCGTGTCCCAAAATCACGGTTTGCGACGGCCGCCTTCACGGCGTTACGGCTAAAGAAGACAGCCACATTACCATCTGCTGGAATCTCAAATCTCAACGCCTTCGTCCGCAACGCAGGCAGGTGCAAACACTGCACCCCGTCCGGCGAATCCGGAGGACTACTACCCGCGTAGACGATTCGAATCACACCCGCTCCAAAAGCTCGTGTGCCCCGCGCCCCTCAAAATCCGCCACAGCCTCATGCGCCAATTCGGCGGCGTTCGGCCCCGAATAATGCCCTTCAATGACTTCAGAGCCGTCCGGAAGCCCCACCCACGCATGGTAATGCCACGCGCCGCCTGCCTTATGAGCGTGTGCACCTAGAGGTACCGAGCAACCTCCCTCCAATGCCCTCAAGAAGTGGCGTTCGGCCAGTACGGCCTCCATGGTCTCAGGGCACACAATAGCCTCGATCAAAGCATCGACTTCCGGACGCCCTTCTCGAACTTCGATACCAACCGCTCCCTGAGAAACTGCCGGCACGAAACGCGCCACATCCATTTCTTCAGCCACGTGTTCTTGTGCCTCCAAGCGGTGCAGCGCGGCAGCAGCCATAATGATTCCGTCCCACCCGTTCTCATGAAGTTTTCGAAGTCGCGTATCGATATTCCCGCGCAAATCCTCAAATCGCACGCCTGGCTTCGCGTACGCAATCTGCGCCTGTCTACGCATGCTGCCCGTGCCAATGACCGCGCCTTCGGGGACTTCTTCTATGGACTTCCACTTCGTGGAGATAAAGGCATCAGCTGGGCTCGCGCGCCGTGGTGCACCCTGAAATTTCAGCCCCTCCGGAAGACTCGTCGGAAGGTCTTTTAGGCTATGAATCGCCATATCGACTTCGTCAGCCACCAGCGCTTGTTCAAGCTCTTGTGTAAAGAGCCCCTTCGCCCCAATTTTGGGCAGTGGCACATCGCGAATCTTATCGCCGATCGTATCCATCGTGACCACTTCGATCTCAAGACCCGGATGTGCCTCTTCGAGCAGGCCAGCAACCCACCGAGTCTGCCAGAGCGCCAGCGGCGACTTTCTAGAACCAAGTCGTACTTTCATCATTCATCCTTCCCTAGACCAAACGCGTCTCGCAAGACCGCAATATCCTCTGGCCGAAGCGTCTGCTTTTCGACTCCGCCACGCAGGTACGAAATCGGGTTGTGCATGAGCTTCTTCACGAGTGCTTTTGAAAACGCATCCATTGCGGCGTAATTTTCGTCGCTCGTACGGCCCTGATGTTTTTCCAACTCTTGGACCCTCAGAGACTCAAAGAAACGAGCCATCTCGCCAATCGTAGGCATGACCTGCATGGTGTGCATCCACGCTTCCCACTCGCGCAGTACTTCCTCAATGATGGCTTCGGCGCGCGGTATCTCTTTCTGTCTTTCTCGCAAGTTTTCTCGAACAACCTGCTCCAAGTCATCGATATTGAAGAGGAACACGCCGGATTCATCGGAGACTTTTGAATCCACGTTCCGAGGATTGCTAATGTCCAAAAGCGTCAAAGACTTGTACGAGCGAGCTTTCATGACGCGCTTAATCATCGCCGGGTCTAGGAGCACACTAGTTGAACCCGTCGCAAAGAGCGCGATATCCGCCGTCTTCAGCGCGCTCTCGAGGTCACTCAACGGCTTATAGGCGCCTCCAAATCTCTTAGCCAGAGCCTGCCCACGCGGTTCACCACGGTTCGCAACCGCAAATCGCGAGGCACCAGCTGCCTTGAAATGCTCTGCGGCCCCTTCTGCCGTCTCACCGGCTCCGACCAACAAAACCTCGGCCTCTTTGAAGTCACCAAAAATGCGTTTGGTCAATTCTACCGCTGCCGAACTTATGGATACCGCACCATCACAAAGGGAAGTCTCGGTCCTGACCCTTTTTCCGGCGCGAATCGCGTACTGATAGAGCCGGTCCAAAATGGGAGACTTTCCGGCGATCTCAAGCAATTGCCGATGGGTGTCCTTGACCTGAGAGAGTATTTGGTCCTCTCCGAGCGCGAGCGACTCGATAGAAGCTGCCACCCTGAACAAGTGCCTCGCAGCCTCTTGCCCGCGATAATGAATCGGGCACACGGCCTCACCACCAAGGACTGCTTTGGTCTGCGTCACAAAGTCCGAGAACCCCTGCCAGTCCAAGTCTTCTGGGGCGCCAAAGAGATAGAACTCCGTTCGATTGCAGGTCGAAAGCACTGCGACTTCGGAGCGCAATTCGTCCCGGACCTTGGGGATGAAACTCTCTGTCTCTTCCCGCGAAAACGCCAGTGCATCGCGCAGCTCCAACGAGGTGTTGCGATGACTAAACGAAAAGAGACTAATTTCAGGCGTCTTCGTCATGCTAAAAATGAATGGCCGATGCCGACCGAAACGAGGAATACAGCGAACCACGCGATCGTAAGTTGGGCCACACGAATGGAGGGCAAACCGCGATAACGAACAAGGAGCACACCGACCACATAACCGAGCCAAACAGCATCAGTGATCAAGAGCTTTGGGTCCCAAAAATTGAAGTCTTCCGGCAGGCTCAACGCCACCAGATATCCCACAACGAGCCCAAAGCCGAGAACCACCGTACCCGCCAAACTCCCCACGCGAGAGAGGCGGTCTAGCGTGTTCAACGGCGGCAAACGTTTGAAGAAGAGTCCCAATTCCCGGGCTTTGAGCTGGCGGTTCAGGAGCAGGTACATCGTGGCGTAGAGCGTACCAACGGCCAGTGCTGTTACCCCGAAGATCACGAAGATCACGTGTACGCCGTACATCGGGTTTTCGAGCAAGAGCGGGTGTTTGGGGTCGTACTCCATAAAGACCGACGCGGCGGTCTGAAACGCGAGCGCGATGCTCACAAAGAATACACCGGTCCGAACTTGTTTGAGCTGCCGCTCCAACGCCGCATAGACGGCTGAGATTGAATAGGCGAGCCAGGAAAAGAACTCGGCCTTTGAACCCAGTGGAAAGTAGGAAAAATGCGCGCCACGAGCCACGAAGTAGATCCCGTGAACCAGCAGGACGCCCCAGAGAAGTGCTCTTGCAAAGCGCGGCTCGGCCTCCTCGTTCAAAAACGTCTTGAGGTACACCGCCACGAGGCTTGCGTAAGCCAGCGGGAGCACCAAATCGACGATTTCAAGGATTCCTTGCATAAACTCTCTCCGCCATTGGACTCCTAGAGTCTCCGATGGGATTCAACAGGCATCCGCTGCCTCACGCTCGCCAGATACCCCAGATCCACGTCTGCCGTCACCACACATTCGCGGTCCGGGGCACACGCCTGCATATGGCCCCACGGATCGTACACGCACGTATGACCGTAGGAAGAACGCGTCCCGAAATGCAGCCCGTATTGGTCCGGCGCCAAGACGTAGACCTGATTTTCGATGGCACGGGCGCGCAAGAGCGGATGCCAGTGGTCGCGCCCAGTCTGCAACGTAAACGCAGAAGGCACCGTCACCACGTCCACCCCCTCGGCGCGAAGACGGCGATAGAGCTCAGGAAATCGCAAATCGTAACAGATGCTAAGCCCGACCTTGAGCTTGACGCCGTTGATATCCATGACGTGCGTCACGAGCTCATCGCCCGGAGCCACTGAGTCCGATTCCTTGTACTTGATGTGGTCATCGACCTGCGCATCGAAGAGGTGAATCTTACGGTATACGGCCTGAGTGACACCTTGCGGGTCGATCAAAACCTGAGTGTTGTACGTCTTGTTTGGGTCCGCGTCGCATTTCTCCGGAAGGCCTGCCACACTCACCCAAACCCCGTGTTTCTTCGCGATTGAGGCAAACTCGCCCACCAATGGGCCGTCCAGCGACTCAGCGATGGGCACCTTATCTTTGTCGGCGCCTAAAAACGGTGCGTTCTCGGGAAAGAGAATCCAACCGGCACCGTCCGATGCCGCATCCGCGGCCAACTTCCTGCATGTGGCGAGGTTTCTCTCCACATCGCGATCGCTCCGCAACTGTACAAGTCCAACACGTACTTTCATTCTTACCTCTTCGTGGACGCCCACTCTCGGGCGTACCAGTCTTGTCGAGTCATACCAAATCTCCTAAGACTCACAATGACATTCGCGGAGTAGCCTTATGAAATCGAGTCTGGAACTTTTAGAGAGAGCCCGAAAAGTGATGCCTGGTGGCGTCAACAGCCCCGTTCGAGCGTTTAGGTCGGTCGGAGGCACTCCGCCCTTCATTTTGCGTGCGAATGGCGCGCACATCACCGACGTTGAAGAAAAGACCTATATTGACTTCGTACTCACATGGGGACCGGCGATTCTCGGCCACGCTCACCCCGAAGTGATCGAGGCGTGCATCAAGACCATGCGGGATGGCACCTCGTTCGGAGCGCCGACAGAACGCGAAATCGAGCTCGCGGAGCTCACCATCGATCGTGTCCCGGGACTCGAAATGCTGCGCCTCGTCAACAGCGGCACAGAAGCCTGCATGTCCGCGGTCCGCGTGGCGCGTGGCGTAACCGGACGAGACAAGATCATCAAATTTGACGGATGTTATCACGGACACGCCGACTCATTCCTCATCCGTGCTGGGTCGGGTGCGCTGACATTCGGCAACCCGAATAGTCCGGGCGTCACGGCAGGATGCGCCAAAGACACGCTCATCGCTCAGTTCAATCAAATCGAGACCGTCGAGGCACTCTTTGAAGCAAACCCGAACGAGATTGCAGCCGTAATCATCGAGCCGATTTGCGGCAACACGGGCTGCATTCCGCCTCGCGATGGCTTCTTGACCCAACTCCGGGAAACCTGCACCAAACATGGCGCGGCCTTGATTTTGGACGAAGTCATGACAGGCTTCAGAGTCGCACGAGGTGGCGCGGCGGAAATCTACGGCGTCATCCCGGACCTCTACTGCTTCGGCAAGGTCCTCGGCGGTGGATTCCCGCTCGCCGCTTATGGCGGGAAAGAAGAGTATATGCGCCAGGTGGCGCCAGATGGCCCCATCTACCAGGCGGGAACCCTCTCTGGAAATCCAGTGGCCGTGAGCGCCGGCCTCAAGACGCTTGAGCTCCTGACGCCCGAGGTCTACCAGGCCCTAGAGCGCACAGGCCAACGCCTCGAAGACGGCGTGGCCGCAATCATTGAGAAGAACGACTACCCCCTCTCTCAGCACCGAGTGGGCTCGATGTTCGGACTTTTCTTCACGCCCCAAGACGTCAAAACTCACGCCGACGTCACCCGCTGCGATATCCCAAAGTTCAACACATTCTTCCATCACTGCCTCGACCTCGGCGTGTACCTCGCGCCAAGTCAATACGAGGCGGGATTCCTCTCCATCGCGCACACTGACGCGCTGATCGACGAGACCGTTTCCTCCATCGAGGAAGCGCTGAAACGAACCTTTAACGCTTAAAGAGCCCCTATGAAAAACGTTATCATTACCGGTGCCTCAGGTAGCCTCGGCAGTGCTGTGGTCGAGCGCTTCCTCGAAGCTTCGTGGCGCGTCATCGCCGTAGATCGTGAACCGAATGCAGCCAAGGCCGATTCGGTGCATCACTTGAGCGCGGACCTTTCAGACTTCGATGCCGTGGAGAACTTATTCACTGAGGTCGACAAACTCGGAGAAGTCGACGCCGTCGTCCATTGCGCAGGAGGCTTTCGGTTCTCCAACACAGACCAAATCTCCAACGATGACATCGACTTCTTGCTTAACGCGAACTTCAAATCGAGCGTGCTAGTAGCCCGTGAGAGTCTGAAAAGGCTCAAGGCTTCGGGCAGAGGGCATCTAGTCTTCATAAGCTCCGTAACATCGCTTGGGCCCGGTGCCGGGGTCGGCGTCTACGGCGCCTCAAAGGCCGCCATCAATGCGCTCGTCGATGGTATCGCCGCTGAGGTCAAGGACTCAGGCATCAATGTCCATGCGGTCCTTCCTTCGATCATCGACACCGCACCGAATCGTAAAGACATGCCCGACGCCGACCACGATACCTGGGTCAAAACGCAAGACTTGGCCGAAGTTATCTTTGCCCTGACAACCCCCGCCTTTAAAGCTGTTCGAAAATCGTTAATCCCCGTGACCGCAGGGACCTAAGCCAGCGCCGATTCGGCCGCTTTCACAACCTCTTCTACCCGAATCACACCTTTGTAGAAGACCATCTGCACGTGCTCGGGTTGGCCCTTTTCCTTGTCGACCCGAAGCCTCTCGGCCACCACGAGCACAATCGGCTCCTTGAGTTCGTCGAGTAGTTTGAGCCGGCTTTCGAGATAGCTTTGTCTCCAATGCCCAACGATCTCTACCCAGACTTTGGCGCCGTCTGCTCGCTTCAAGACATAATCGGTGGTCATTACGCTTGAATCCGAAAAGGTGAACACACGAGCCTCTTTTGTCAGGCTCCAATTCTCCACTTTTTGGTCGAATCGCGATTCGAACATCTTTTCTTCGTCGGAGACCCAAACACCTCGAATTCGCCTCTCAGACTTGAGCCCGGAGGCAGAATCGAGCTCGAAGAGCACCATTTTGTTTCGTTTCCATTCAACCTGCGCGCTCAAACTCCACAGCGCCCCGGACTTATCTTGTCCAAGCGCGATGACAGTGGGCAAGAAGACCGCCATCGCGAGGCCGTACTTTCGCGCCCCACTCACAACCGTTGCCGGTCCATCAATATCCACCACCCAAGCGCCATTTTCCTTGTGAATCTGATGCATGAGCCCATGAAATCTCAAAGCGCGAAAAAAACCTTCCACACGTTTTGGATCATCCTCTACAAATCTCACTTGAAGGTGCGACGCTTTATAAAGAACCGCCTGTGCTAGCGCCAAGTTATAAGCGTCCACAAGCTCTTCGGGGCTGATATCCTCAAAAGCCGAGACCCGCTGCCGCTCTGGTAAATCCGCGTGAAGCGTGGTCAGAACCTGCGCCGCACTCAAATCAAACTCGTCCCCTACCTCGCTCAGAATCTGCTCCCGAGCAGCCTCATCCAAAGGCCACACCCTTGCGGCTGACTCGTGGACGCGCTGCCGGACTTCAACCGGCGAGACATCGCCAGCAATTTCGAAGGAGGTGCGGTCGAAGAGGAGCTTCGCAAGTCCACGCCAAATTAGAAAGTCCGTGCCCGCGCCCACCAATGTTTCAAGCCCCTCATCAAGGTCTGAACGAGTGCCGTTGACATTGTCTCGAAAGAGCTCGACCAGCTCCTCGACCCGCTCAAAGGCCTCGCCATCCGGTTTAAACCACCCCGGATAGAGTCTGTCCTTGCGAATTCGTGCAACCAATAGATCAGCGGTAAGCATCGTGCTCCCTTCGTCGCTGGCTCACAAAAGTCTCGGCTGAATCAGGCGTCACTAACTCGTAGAGAATGGCGCGTTTGCCCTCTTCCTTCCTGAGGATACGGCCCAGCCTCTGAACATGTTCTCGCACCGACCCGGTGCCCGAAAGAATAATCGCGATGCTCGCCGCGGGAACGTCGACACCTTCGTTCAAGACTCGACTCGTGACGACGGCACGGTACCTGCCCGCCCTGAACCGCTCCAAAATCTCGGCGCGCTCTGCCAAAGGGGTGTGATGCGTGAGCGCTGGCGCGAGTAGGAGCTCGGCCAAGGCGTACACCGTGGCATTATCATTCGCAAAAATCAGCACGCTTTCGTCAGGATGCTCGCACAGAATCTCCCTGACTTTTTCGAGCTTATTTTCGTGCCCAAGCGCGCGGCGCTTCTGCCTTTGGAAAGCCTTAAAGGCCCGGCGCCCTTCCCTACTTCGGCTTGTAGCCCTTAGAAAGTTCTGCCAGCCGTGGCGCCCGCCCATGCGGATGCCTTCTTTCTCCACGAATTCCCGATACTCCGCTCGCGACGCGGCATAGAGCTCGGCGTCGGTCTCAGAAAAGGCCACCTCGACCACTCGGGTTTCGTAGTCCGCCAGCACGTCTCCGGCCAGTTCTCGAGTGTTCTTCTCATAAACCGTGGGCCCAATAATCTCGTGAATCACAGCGTGTTTGCCATCCACCCTCTCCAAAGTCGCCGTCAAGCCCAGGCGAAATGGCGCAATCGCAGCCTCAGCTGCCCATCGGTACATATCCGAAGGCAAGTGATGGACCTCATCAAAGATAACGAGCCCCCACTTCGACCCAATCCGTTCCATATGAATGGCGGCCGAGTCATAGGTCGTCACAGTCAAGGCTTGCGGGTCGTGTGTGCCCCCGCCGATCGCGCCAACTGGCTCACCGAAATGCGATTTCAAGAGGCGCTGCCATTGCTCTACAAGATCCAGCGTCGGGGCTACCACCAACGCCGACCTCGCCACGTCCTGAATCGCCATCACGGCCAAATGACTCTTGCCAGCACCGGTCGGCATTACCACCACGCCTCGCTTGCCGGCCGATAGCCACGCCTGCATGGCCTCGGCCTGATGAACTCTAGGCGATCTCTCAACTAAGTCTTCTCGATCAAACTCCGCATACCCCCGGGCACTATCCACAACGCTCAAGCCCTTTCCTAAAAGCTCGCCTAGCAAGGAACGGTAGACAAATGCGGGGCACCTATGAACACCCACTCGAGGGTCGAAGCTCAAGCGAAACGCCTTGGTATCAAGACGCGCAAAGTCGGAGTCTTTGAGGCCCTTGATGATCAAGGTTCCCGAATCAAAACACAACTCTACCCACGGTTCCTCAACCGCCGGACCAAATTGTTCATGGTATGAAGCCTTCTTTGCCATCGCCACATCTCTGGGTTAGAGTGAGAGACACTAGCGGCTCAACGATAAGGTGTCACGACGCCTTTCGAGGGAGCAAAACACAAGGCGAAACGGGTGACGAGCCAACAACCACCAGACGCCCTTCAGATCGGCCAGATCTTCGAGGGCAAGTATAAGATCCTGCGCGAACTAGGTCGCGGTGGCTTCGGTATGGTGTATCTGGCTTACCAAGAGCCCATGGACCGCTACGTGGCTCTCAAGGTATTGAGACCGGGTATCGGCTTGACCGCGCCGAGCGCCAAGGAGCGCTTCCTTCGCGAAGTCAAAATCATCTCCAAACTCAAACACCCGAACACCGTGACCATTCACGAATTCGGCGAGACCGCTGACGGCGGCCTCTACATGACCCTTGAGTATGTCGAAGGTGAAACCCTCAAGGACGCGTTCAAACGCGATGGCGCTTTTAATGGCCAAAAAGCCGCCGAACTCGCCCGTCAGATCGCAAAATCTCTGGCCGAAGCGCATCGCCACGGCATCGTCCACCGCGACCTAAAGCCGCAAAATATCATGCTCACCTCCATTGAAGGTGACAAAGATTTCGTCAAGGTCCTCGACTTCGGTGTGGCTCGCCTTCTGGACCCAAAAACCACCGACCTCACAAGCGTTGGACTACCTGAAGGTGAGCGCGAACTGATCGGAACCCCGCGCTACATGAGCCCGGAACAAGTTCGTGGTGAAGGACTAAGCGGCGCGAGCGATATCTATTCGTTAGGCCTCATCCTCTACGAAATGCTGACCGGTGAGCAGGCCGTCCAGGGCGACTCCACGATGGCGTTGATCACTCAACAAATCAGCCCAGAACCGCTGCGCCTGCCCGGCCTACAGCACGTCGATCCGCTCCTTCAGGACATCACGCGAATCGCCGTCGCAAAGTCGCTCAGCGACCGCTGGCAATCGGCCGAACAGATGGCCGAAGCCTTGGAACAGTACCTCTTCTCCACTCGGTCTGGACGAAACACGCTCACGGGCGCATCCGGTGAGTTCATGCAGAGCTTTCAGAGCCAGATGATGCAGGCCGCGCCGCAAAGCACCGGATGGCAACAAGCACCGGCCAATTGGAGTGCGCAAACGCCGAGTGGAAACTGGCTTGAAAGTGGGTACTACGACCCGAACCAGATGCCGCAAAATATGGGTTCGGGCCAATACCCACAGCCCGTTCGGCAAACGATGCCGCCGTCGGGGTATTATCCGGGCCAGCCGCCCTACCCCCAAGGTCAGCAGCCTCAGTACCCGCAAGGGCCTCAACATCCTTATCCGAACATGCCCCCGCAAAACCCACATGCGTCGGGCCAATACCCGCAAATGCCAAACCAGCAAATGCCGAATCCGCACCAATCGCAGCTGATTCAGCACAACCATCAGTTTGCGCAAAACCTGCCTCAACCGGGCTCGGGTCAATACGAACTCGGACGCGAATCCTCCTCCAACGATATGGAGCTCAAGGTCGAGCGGAATGCGGACTTCGAAGACTTTCAGGCGACCGTTGAGCATAGCAAACTCGATCGCTCTCAACTCCGAAAGTCCATTGCCGGCTCCTCATTTTCGGATCTGCCTCCGCCACCCGTGGACGAGAGACCGTTTCAAGAGGCGCCTCCGGAGCCCGAGAAGCCCGTCGATCCTCCAAAACCAAAGCCGGTCGCGTCTAAAGCCGGCGAGCAATCCATGGTTGGGTTCACGTTTGACCTGGTGAAGATCTCGGTACTCACGCTTGCCATGCTCGTTGTCGCCTACATCTCGTTCATTGTGGCTGGCGCGGCGCTCGCTCCTCACACTCAGGACGGCTTGCGACTGGTGGCTGCGGCGATTATGGCGGCCGCCCCGCCGTTTCTAGCCCTGATGACTGACCCTGGCAGCGGCGAGAGATTCAAGATCATCACGCCAATCACCGTCCGTGCCATGCGCGTCCTCGGAACATCGGCCGTCTTCAGCGTAGGCCTCTTACTTGTACTCTCCGCCATCTTTGCCACCGGCATCGTTGGAGAGCTTCGGAAAGACCCCAACTGGTTCCTCTCGTCAAACGACACCAAACTCGCTGGAATCAACCGCGAGATTTCGTACGGCGCTGCCGATTTGGTTGCTGGCTCTATGTCTGCAATCGGCCTCTATGACCACCGGCGCGGCAACGTCCAACAGACCCCTACTCCTACGCGCCTGCCCCAGCCTACGCGCCCAAAAAATGGTGAGTCCACGGCCAACGATGAACCAGCGGACACCGCTGACACATCTGGAAAGCCTGCCAAAGAGGCCGGGCCCAAACCCGAAAAGGACCCGGGCTACGTTACCTGGTAGCGCTTTACGGTCCGCTTGACTCTAAGGGTGGGGGAAGGTAGGAAAGCGTGCAACTGGTCAACTCAAGGAGCCCTCGAAAATGAGAATGAAATCCCTACTTATCGCTCTTGGCCTTGCTGCAGGCCTCATCGCTTGTGACGACACCGCCAAGACCGAAAAGCCAACCGCTGAAGAACCCACGAAAACCGAAGAAGAAGCTAAGCCTGAGGCGAAGACCGAGGAAGCTCCTAAAGAAGTCGTGCTGCCGATGTCGGCAACTAAGCCCATCGCTAAAGTTGGTGATCATGAGATCAAGGCTGACCTCTTCAATACAGAGGTCGAGCGGCTCGCTAAGATTGCCCCACAGCTTCCGGCCAATGCGCTCGAGAAGTTCAAGGAGCAAACGGTTGACCGACTCATCGACCAACACCTCGTTGAGAAGGCTATCGACGCCGAGAAGATCGAAGCTTCCAAAGAGGAAGTGGATGCCGAACTCGCCGATTTCTACAAGTCGGTTGGTGGCGAAGCTGAAGCACAACAATTCTTCCAGAAGACAGGCGTTACGCTCGACGAACTTCGAGACGACCTCTCTCGCGCAGTTAAGCTGAAGAAGCTTCTTCGCAAGAAGTACAACATCGCCGTGACCGATGCGTCGGCCAAAGAGTTCTACGAGAAGAACAAAGCTCAGTTCACCAAGCCAGAGCGCGTCAAAGCAAGCCACATCCTTTTCAAGGTTGAAAATGGCGCCGCTGACGATGTGGTCAAAGGTCAGGAAGACAAGGCAAAGAACGTTCTTAAGCTTGCAAAGGCTGACGGAGCAGACTTCGCTGCGCTTGCAAAAGAGCACTCGGAAGGACCTACCGCCCCGAACGGCGGAGACCTCGGCTTCTTCCACCGAAAGCAAATGGTCCCGGGCTTTTCCGAAGCTGCATTCTCGGCCAAAGTCAACGATGTCGTGGGTCCCGTCCGTACCGAGTTCGGTTTCCATGTCATTAAGGTCGTGGACCGCGAAGCTGAAGTGGTCACGACGTTTGACGAAGTTAAGTCGGACATCGTGCGCAACCTCGAAAACCAAGACCTTCGCGTCTCTATGGAGAAGCTCACCAAGGAACTTCGTGACGGAGTTCAAGTTGAGAAGTTCGCCGACGCAATTGTGGACAACCCAAAGTATCAAGCATCCCCTCCTCCGATGATGCAGATGCCTATGGGTAACCCAGCTGGCGGCCAACCAATGCCAATGCCAAAAGGCCACCCGCCAATGCCTGCGCCGAAATAAGTGAATCTACTCTTTTGGATTAGCCTCGGGGCCTTTGGCGCAAGCGCCGCATTCTTTGCGAAGCGGCAGCAAACCATGGGCACACCTCGCACCCGCAAGGGGCCCGTGCCCGGCTATTCCATCAGCGCTGGCAAAGACGTATCCCTCAATCGAGACGTCGTTGTCCCGAGCCTCAATCTCCAACCCGTACATCTTGAAGAGTTCCACTCCCCAGGCCGTACTCGCCTAATCTTGACGCTCGAGCTCGAAGAGGCCGCGACCCCAGATCCACGGCTAGCGGAGCACTGCGAGGCAATTGCGCGGGACATCCAGGCGCGCGCGCACGCACAAGTTGTGGTGGTCGATTGCCTCAAAGCTGGACGCACTCACACAGTGGTCCTCTGGGCGCCTGACGGTAGAGGGTGGACGGGCAAGGATTCCGTGTCTACCATGGCGTGGAGTTCTTAAGCCTTCAGCAGTTTATGAGGCGACATGTCACGGAAAGTAGACATCAAGGACCTGCTCGCGCCCGGTACTGTGTTTGAAGGCAAGTACCGAGTCGTTCAGGCACTAGGCGCGGGGAATTTCGCGAGCGTGTTTCGTGCCGTACAGATCGGCACCGAGCGCGAGGTCGCACTCAAGGTTTTGCGCCCCGAGGTTGTGGATAGCAATCCAGACGTGGCCAACCGCTTCGTGGCCGAAGTCAATATCGTTAGTCGACTCCACCATCCGAACACGGTCACACTCCACGATTTTGGGCGGACGAACTCTGGACTCTACTTCATGGTCTTGGAGTACCTGGATGGCGTTTCCCTGGAGGACGTGTTGACTCAGGAAGGCGCCTTGAGTCCGCAACGTGTCATTAGAATCACACAACAATTGCTCAAGAGCTTGGACGAGGCGCACCGCCAAGGGATCGTCCACCGTGACTTGAAGCCCTCGAATATCATGTTGGTGAATCGGAACGAGCAGGCCGATGTGGTCAAAGTCTTGGACTTCGGGGTCGCCAAATTGATGGGCGACTCTGACGATGAGATCGAGAGTCTTGCGCAGGGCGGAAGGCGTTCAACTCAGTTTGTGGGAACCCCCATCTACATGAGCCCTGAGCAGGTCTTGGGGCAAAAGGTCGAGCCTTCGAGCGATATCTACAGCCTCGGCCTCATTCTCTATCAGATGTTGACGGGAGATTCGCCCCTCGACTCCAATCTGAATGTAAGCCAGGTCGCTCAGATTCATATTGATGAAAAACCGATTCCTTTCAAAAAGATTTCGGATCTGCCGCGGCCGTTCGCAAAGCTAATTCGCAAGGCGACCTCCAGGTATCCAAGCGACCGATTCCAGACCGTCAGAGATTTCGCAAAATTCCTGCCAAGGCAGGCCGATATGGAGATGACGGGCGAATTTCAGCGGCTTGTCGGGTTGGGCGAAGAGGAAGATTCGGTTCCGTTGGTCTTCAAGGGACAAACCTACGTGGCACCACCCGAAGAGGATGAGGAAGTGTCCGACCCGGTTTCCCGGTCTCGCGAGCTCCCGAAGATTGACGTGCGACCGCAGCGAGAAGCTCGGAAGTTCAGTTCAAAAGAAGAGCTGAAATTGGATGTGACCCGTGTCCGACGTGAAGAGATCGATAGAAAACGTGGGCCGACAACCCGCGAGTCAAAGAAGGTTGAACACACACCTGTCACCGGCGGCCAGATTGCCTGGATTCTCGCTGGTACATTTGGTGTTTTCGTCTGCGTCCATCTCGCCGGTACATTGATTCCAGGTGGCACGGTCGTCAAAGGTGCACTTGGCCTTCTACCTACCGCCCTGGCCGTTGTTTGGGCGCATTTTTCGGAAGTGCGGGCGATCTACGGAAACGCCATGGAAAAGTGGGTTGTGCCGGTGATGCGCTACCAACTCGCGGTGCTAGCCCTGATGCTCGTCGTGATGATTCTTGTGATGCCCGGGTACGCGTTGGCGGCACTTGAAGAGAACGCGTATTGGTTGAGTGAAGCGATAGGGGGAGAGTCTTTAAATATCATCTTAGACTTGTGGGTTAAGCCCTTGCGTTGGATACTCGCCCTCACAAACTCATTGCTTCCATGGTGATGGCTTATGCCAAGTCCCTCTGAAATCGTGCGAGAGCACCTGCGCCCTGGTGATATGGTTTCCAACCGTTACCAGATCGAGGAGTTCATCGGTGCTGGTGCCTACGGTGCCATTTTCAGCGCGATCGACATGACGACCATGGAACGCGTAGCACTCAAGGCGCTGCCGCCCGCAAACGAAGGCATCAAGTCCACCGCTGTGGGCCGATTTCATCGCGAGATGAAAGTCATCTCAAAGCTCCGACATCCGAACATCATCAACATTTATGATTTTGGCGAGACCGACCAACGGTTTGCCTTTATGATTGTCGAGTATATTGACGGCGAGACGCTTTTCGATTTTGTGAATCGCCAAAGATTGCCGGCTCATATTGCAATTGAACTCTGCATTCAAATCGCGTCAGGCCTTGCGCAAGCTCATGATAATGGCGTGGTTCATCGCGACCTCAAACCTCAAAACGTGATGATCATCACCGAGCCAAACGGCATGTACCATGCCAAAGTTTTGGACTTCGGAATGGCGAAGCTCACGGGGTCTGATGAGTCCGTTCAGCTGACCCGCGAAGGAATGGCAGTTGGAACACCGCGCTATATTGCGCCTGAACAAGCACGCGGAAGAGAAGTCGGGCCCTGGAGTGATATCTACGCGCTCGGCCTGCTCTTCTACGAGATGTTCACCTCACAACGTGCGGTAAAAGCGGACACCATTGAGAGCGCAATTTTAGCTCACGTGTCCCCTGAACCCTTGCAACTCGATGAGATCCACGAAGTTCCCGAATACGTTCGCGGCGTGCTCTACAAGATGATCGAGAAGAAGGTGAACAAGCGCTACCAAAGCGCACATGAGATCGTCAGGGATTTGAGGAATATTGAAGCGCACCGAAACCAGGCTGACCTCGCTGGCACAATTCCATTAGGCGATGTTCGTGCTCCAGCGAAAGATGTCGGTCGGGATCCCAACAGAGTTCCCAGTTTGAGGTCAGCTTCACATCTGGAGCTCCAAGAGCTCAAGCCGATTTCACGCAAACGCTATTCTTCGCAGTACGACAACGAAATGCGACGGCGAGAAGAGTTCTACGTCAGAACGCCTCATAACGTGTTCGAGTGGTCCGAAGCCGTCGCCGCGTTTTTTCTCTTTCCCGTCGGATTCATCTGCCTGACTGCCCAGCTCGATGGGCTAGACTATTTTCTACGGGCTTTCGTAGGCTTCATCCCCTTCTTCATTGCCCTCGGCGTTGGACTCTCCTCTCGCTCGCCTAGCTGGAACCTGAGCCTCTTCAGACAGCTCTTCGGCTGGTCACTCCTGATTTTTATCGTAGCTCATCTACTGGGCCCTGAGAGGCTCGCCATCGGACTTCTGCGAAACCCTTCGTGGTTCCTAAACCCGGTGGCTGATGTCCCAGTCTTGAATCTCTTGCATGACCTGATGGCCGGATTCTCAAGAGCGTATGGCCATCTACTCTCAGGATGGTTTGGCGGGAAAGTCATCGTCTAGTCTACGCAAAAAAAGGCCCCGGAAATCCGAGGCCTTTTCTAAAGCAATCAGCTCCGAGCTTAGAAGCCCATTCCGCCCATGCCTTCCATACCATGATGGTGGCCGTGGTCGTCTTTGGATGCTTCTGGCTTGTCAGCGATCATCGCCTCAGTGGTCAACATGAGACCAGCGATGGAAGCTGCGTTCTGAAGCGCGGTGCGGGTCACTTTAGCTGGGTCGATGACGCCAGCTTCAATGAGGTCCTCGTACACGTCGGTACGTGCGTTGTAGCCAAATGCGCCGGTTCCTTCGGTCACGGTCTTGACCACGATGGAGCCGTCAACACCCGCGTTCGCCGAAATCTGACGAATTGGCTCTTGGATCGCCTTACGGACGATTTCAAGACCCACGTGCTCATCAGCGTCGAGTTTCAAGGTGTCGAGGATTCCTGCGCAACGGATAAGAGCGACGCCGCCACCAGGGACGATACCTTCTTCAACAGCTGCACGAGTTGCGTTGAGAGCATCCTCTACGCGTGCCTTCTTCTCTTTCATCTCAACTTCAGTTGCTGCACCAACTTTGATCACTGCAACACCGCCGACGAGCTTAGCAAGACGCTCTTGGAGCTTCTCACGGTCGTAATCGCTCGTGGTGACTTCCATTTGAGCCTTGATCTGAGCAACGCGTGCCTCGATCGCCTCTTTGGAGCCAGCACCGCCAACGATGGTGGTCTTGTCCTTGGTGATCTTGACGCTTTCGCAGCTACCGAGGTCGAGAAGTTTAGCGTTCTCGAGCTTCTGGCCACGCTCTTCACTGATGACGTTACCGCCAGTGAGGTCAGCGATGTCCTGAAGCATAGCTTTGCGACGGTCACCGAAGCCTGGAGCCTTAACAGCAGCCACGTTGAGGACGCCACGGATGAAGTTCACAACGAGAGTTGCGAGTGCTTCGCCTTCAAGGTCCTCAGCGATGATGAGGAGAGGACGCTTGTCGCCGGTAAGAACTTGGTCGAGCAATGGAAGGAGGTCCTTCATGTTCGAGATCTTCTTGTCGAACAGAAGAATCAGAGGATTCTTCATCTCGACTTCCATGCGGTCTTTGTTGGTCGCGAAGTAAGGTGAAAGGAATCCGCGATCGAACTCCATACCTTCAACGAACTCAAGCTCGTCCTCGAGACCTTTGGCCTCTTCAACGGTGATGACGCCTTCTTTTCCAACCTGAGCCATCGCGTCAGCGATAAGCTGGCCGATTTGCTCGTCGTTGTTTGCCGAGATGGTACCGACCTGAGCGATCTTGCTCTTGTCATTGGTCTTCACAGCAAGCTTTCCGAGCTCTTCCACAATCGCTGCGACCGACTTGTCGATTCCGCGCTTGATTGGCATTGGGTTGTGGCCAGCAGCAACAAGCTTCGAGCCTTCGCGGAAGATTGCGTGCGCCAACACGGTAGCAGTCGTGGTTCCGTCTCCGGCGGTGTCCGAAGTCTTGGAAGCAACTTCCTTAACAAGCTGAGCGCCCATGTTCTCGAAACGATCCTCAAGATCGATCTCTTTTGCCACGGTCACACCGTCTTTGGTGATCGTTGGGGCGCCAAACGCCTTTTCGATGACCACGTTGCGGCCTTTCGGTCCAAGCGTCACGCGGACAGCATGAGCAAGCGTGTTAACACCATTGAGGATGCGCTGACGTGCGCGCGTATCGAACATAATCTCTTTAGCCATTTTGATTCTCCTACGAGTTGAATCTACTTACTTTAAACAATGCTTCAGTCTGCCGCGATTACTCAGTAATCACCGCAAGGATCTCGGACTCACCAAGGATGAGGTGCTCTTTTCCGGCAATCGTGATCTCGGTTCCCGAGTACTTGCCGAAGAGGATGCGGTCTCCTTCCTGAACTTGCATTTTGATGAAGTTGCCATCATCGCCACGCTTGCCCGGACCAACTGAACGTACGAAGCCTTCGAGCGGCTTCTCTTTTGCGGTTTCTGGAATGTAGAGGCCTGATGCGGTCTTCTGCTCGCTCTCAACTCGCTCTACCAACACACGATCATACAACGGTTTCACTGCCATTTTACTACCTCCTTGAGGTGGGTTAAAAATCTGTTTCTTTACGTCTCTACTTAGGGTAGCGTCGCTTCGCGATGGCTCCTTTAGCACTCTCACTCGACGACTGCTAACGCCGCGGATGCTAGTCACCACTTTGGGGTGGTCAAGGCAAAAATCTTATTTTTTTGTAAACACCTTTAAGTTCAACCACTTAAACATCTCGAAAACGCGCAGACAATATGACGAACCCTTTGACCCCACAGGCAGAGAAGATAAGAGCCGCAAGCCGTTGGCTAGCAAGAGCTTCCACCGCTCAGAAGAATGACGCTCTTATCAGAGCCGCCGAGTCGATTCGTGCCGCAACCCCACAGATACTTGAGGCAAACGCAATCGACCTCCAAAAGAGCCAACGTGATCAGGCATTCAACGATCGGCTCAAACTCACCGAGCAAAGAATCGAGGATATGGCACTCGCCATCGAGGAAGTCATCCAATTGCCTGACCCAGTTGGTCGCGTCGATAGTATGTGGCGACGACCGAACGGCCTAAAGGTGGGACGCCAACGCATCCCGCTCGGCGTCATCGGAATCATCTACGAAGCTCGGCCCAACGTCACAAGTGACGCGGCGGCCCTCTGTCTAAAAAGCGGCAACGCCGTCATCTTGCGCGGCGGTAGCGATGCGCACGCCTCTTCCAAGGCCGTCTTCGAGGCGTTTCAAGCAGGCCTCAAGGCCTCCAGCCTCGACCCGAGAGCCGTGGATGCCATCGCCTTTCTAGACGACACCGACCGCGAATCCGTTCGCTATCTTCTAGAACTCGAAGACTACGTAGATGTGATCATCCCAAGAGGCGGAAAAGGTCTGATTCGCTTCGTCAACGAACACTCCAGAATCCCCGTCATCAAACACGACGAAGGCGTTTGCCATGTGGTAGTCGAAGGCAGCGCCAAACCGGAGATGGTCGACTCGATCGTGCTCAACGCAAAGACCCAGCGCCCCACAGTGTGTAATGCCGCCGAATGTCTGGTCGTCCTCAAGAACGCGCTCGACGTACACCTTGCGCGCCTCCTTCCAAAACTCGCCGAAGCGGGCGTCTTTCTCTATCTGGACGAGACATCTTTAGCTTTGGCCGAAAAAATTGGACTTCCGAACTCTTGCTATCAATCCGCAAAACCGGAAGACTATGGCAAGGAGTTCCTCTCACTGGAACTCGCTGTGAGGGTCGTCGACGATCTTGAAGATGCTATCCAACATATTGCCGAATTCGGCTCTCGCCATACGGAGGCACTCTTGACAGAGAATCATTCTCTGGCAGAAGCCTTCGTGGACGCCGTGGATTCTTCTTGCGTTGTCATCAACGCCTCAACCCGATTCGCGGATGGCGGGCAACTTGGACTCGGTGCCGAGATTGGAATCAGTACAACGCGCCTACACGCGTACGGGCCGATGGGCATTGAAGAGCTCACGACCACGAAATTTGTGATATTTGGAAGCGGACAAGTCCGCACTTAACCCCCGGAGAAGAATGGACCCCAAGGCAGCATCCACCCCTAACCAAGAGTTCGATACCGAAGAACTTGCGCGCTTTATCGCCGAGCTTACGTGGGACCTCAAGGGACTCAATACCGTAGTCGTCGACCTCAGAGGTCGTGTGAGCTACACCGATTTTGTGATCGTCACCACAGCGTCGTCTGACCGACAGATGTCCGCCCTGGCACGTCATATCGAAGGCAAGCTCAAGGAAGAGACCGGCGTGGTTCCTTACGGCCGAGAAGGCGTCGACTCTGGAAAATGGGCACTCATCGACTTCGGGGACGCCATCCTGCACATCTTCAACGGCCCTACCCGCGAAGACTACGACCTCGAGCGCATGTGGGTCGACGCACCGCGTCTTGACCTCGAAGACAAGCCAGAGGCCCTCTATGGCCGATTCGACCTCGACGAATTCGAAAACTAGTTAAGGCATCGGCTGCGAACGCCTCGAAGGTGCCCCAAGCATCTGAGGCCAACCTTCGGACCATGTGACTCGGTCCACGAGCACCTGCCGCCCAGGCGACTGCCCTACCCTGCCCTTCTGCCACGCGTGGTAAACGTGCACCCAATCCCCAGACGGTCCGGGTAAAATCGCGCCATGCCCTGGACCATCCCACTGCCCATTTGACCGCAAAATCGGGCTACTGGCCTTCGTGTAAGGCCCGCGTACAGACGTAGCCCGCGCTATCCCGACCCCGTAGCTTGGGCTCGCGTAGCCATTGCCACTGTAGAAGAGGTAGAAATACCCGTCCTTTTCCACAATCCATTGCCCTTCAACCACTGCCCCTTCCCAAGTACGGTCATTCGTCAGAATCGTAGAGACTGGGCCACTCAGCGTGACTCCATCTGCAGCCACCTCTTGGAGGAAAATAGGTGTGCGCGCCCCGACCGCATTGCCGTCGCGTTTCCACGTCAAATACCGCTTACCGTCGCTAGCCCTAAAGTAATGCGCATCAATAACACCGGGATTCGGGTCGTAAATCAAGGGCTCGCCGATATCCGTGAAAGGTCCAAGCGGTGAACTCGCCGTCGCGGCCCCAATGGAAAGCCGATTGTTGGACCGCGTACTCGCAGTGTAATAGGCCACATAGAGCCCCTCATCGACTTTATGAATCTCAGGCGCCCAGAACCGGTCATTCGCCCATCCGGGCCTCTCAGCCAAAATGGAGGCGTCTCGCGACCAATTCACGAGGTCAGTAGACGTGTAGATCGGAAAGAGGCCGGGTCCACCGGTATGTGTACACGTGAGGTAATACCTATCACCATCTTTCAAGATCCCCGGGTCGGGGCAATCTGCCCGAATGACTGGGTTGTGAAAGAGTCCGCCGCATTGCTCGTATCGAAACGCTAAATCGCAAGCCCCGCCGCCCTGAAAATGCGGGTCCCACCCGTTAGATAGACGAGCTGCAGAGTCCCCACCTGCGGCACGGCACGTGCCTTCCCAGGTCACCACGCCCTGAACATCATCAAACCTGTTGGGATGATTCGCCGGCGCCATCCAGCTTGGGCCATATCCAATGCGCGTTCGGCACGAGGTTGGAACGTCTTCACAAGCCCCGGAGTACTCGAAACCAATCACGCAGCTTCGCCCTTCAAAATAAGGCTTCCAGCCGTTCGAGAGCTCCGCAAACCCATTTCCCGCCCCATCGACTTGGCAGACACCATCCCATGTCACCTTGCCTTGCACATCATCGTAGGTGGTTGGTCTCTCCGGGCGAATCCAGCTCTCCCCGTACCAAATGCGGGTTGAACACGGCTCAGGTTCCTCGGTCATATCTGGCGCAGTATCCGGCGTCATATCAGGCTCGAGGACCGGCAGGTCCGCGCCCGAATCGGCAGAATCTCCCGCATCCACTCGCATATCGGCGATTGGCTCGCCCATGTCCTCTAAGCCTGGCGTCAAGCCCTGGTCCAAATCTCCAGCGCAACCGGCCAGCATCAGCACCCACAAAACATTTAAGAAACGGTTGTTCATAAAAGAGTCCTCCACACCTCGAACTTACACGCATTGCGGCGAAGTCTCCAATGAAGCTACGCAGGGTGTATTTCGACGCGCATTCACCAATCACACACCCATTTCCACCCAATAACACCCATTTCCACCCAATTAGTGCGGAGCGAGATTCTCTTCCGGAGACACCAGGGTCACAGTGTTCGCCACCTCCAGGAGAGTTTTGGCGTCATCCTCCGAGATATTCCAAGGCCTCCACACCTTCTCAGTGCTCAACGGTTTCTGCAGTATCGCCCGCAAAATCACAGCCGCCGCCATGTACGAGCCCTCCAAAGTGGCGTGATTCCCATCGGTATAGAGCGGAATCTCGCTGTGCTTCAACTCCGCCGTTACCCACGCATCACCTACCGGAGCCAGGCGTGCACGCGTGCCGCGGATAGTCGCAAGATTGGTTTCGCGAATAGCACGAGCAGCTCCCGCCGGAGTGGTCCCAAACGATTGGTGAAGTTTATCACCGGCCTCACGATGCCAAACTCCATAGAGAATCGGAGTGGTTTTTGGCCCCACCGACTCTACAAGCTGTCGAAAGCTCGCCACCTGTCCATCCGGATTCACAAACGCCTCAGTACTCGCCGGCTGCATCACCACAAAATCCCAGTGTTTGCGCGATATCGCCTGCACCGCGCCGCCATTCTGAACGTGGTCGGAAAGCTTGAACCCACCCCACATCACGGCGCTCGCCTCGATAGCCGGCGAACCAGTTTGGGCATCATTGATACGTTTGACCAGGAGCGGGACATTATTTCTGGATGTGTGACTATTGCCCACAAAGAGCACCCGAATCGCCTCTACAGTCGGCTCCTTTTCCTCAACTTTGGGTGCACATCCGACGAGGCAAATGGCAAGAACTATGCTCAGGATTCTTTGATACATGCTATCATTCTACATCATCTTGCAGACGGATACCTACGTAGTTTGCGATCTCGAAAATCACCTCATCCAAGGGCTTTGACGTGTCCACAACCAGGTCTGCTCCAGCTTCCAAGAGCCCTTCAAACTCAGCCTTGTCTCGAAATATCTTCTCCAGTTCCTCGGGCTTCTTTCCAAACTCATTTCCCTGTCGCGTAGCCAACCTCTCTCGCATGACTTCTTCAGGCGCTTTGAGCAATACAACACAGTCTAGGAGGCCATAGACTTGACCTTGATTTGCTGCACATCCCCCGACAAACAACGCGTCTCCCGTCGAGTCACCCAGGAGCTCGCTGACTCGTTCGATCCGCCAAATCCATTCCACAGCCTCGCCGGGCTTCACCGCCGAATAATGGGACCACTCAGGGCTATCCAAATCAACCGCGTGACAACCAAGCGCTCGAAACTCGCCGATTAGCGTCGATTTCCCAACTCCAGACATTCCAGTCAGCAAGACTTTCAAGCACACACCCAATTTACAAACCTACGCACCCCAATCACCTACACACCTGTGTTCGACCGCACAACTCTAGCGCACGTCGAGATGGTCTTCGCAACTCCCGCCGAATGGTGCCTTCCATCCATCGGGACACGTCGCAAAACTCCAATTCACGCGTTTCACGCTTGCCCCCGTCATTTTGGCGCCTTTGAGATTCGCGTGGGAAAAGTTGGAGCCGTCCAAGATTGCGCCACTCAAGTCCGCATTCTGAAGGTCACTACCGTTGAAATGAACACGCTCAAGTATACGGTTGGACCATTCGATTCCGGACAGGTCCATCACACTAAAAATCTCTCCATCCAGGTTCTTCATCCCATAAAGATCGCCAGATTCAACACCAGGAGGCGTGAAAAGCAGTGAAGCCAAATCTCCAGACTGAAGCCCGTTTCTGCGGAGCATATGCAGCACTAAGTCTTGGTTGCGCTCCTCTCCATTTGGATTGATGTTGAGTTGCGCACCAAAATGGGCCTCTTGTACTCGCCCCCCTTTGATCGCAACCATCCACGGGGTCCCTCCGGCCACTTCAAATCGAGACTTCACGTCACCGCTCATTTTTCCCCAGTCCAACCAATCTATCGGCAAAGAAGGCGTCCTCGATTTCATCTCAATGATCACATCTCTAAGACTGCGTCCCGTCAAGCATCCGTGAATGTAGAGCAGATAGACCCCATCCTCCTCTGGGAACTTCGCCCGCGGATCCAAATCCTTCTCCGTCGAAGCCCGTGGAGCAGCCTCAAGGATCTCCTCGACTGGAACGGCTGGTGAAACTTCTGGAGTGTGCACTTTCTCTTGAGGCTCCAACTCAGCCTTCGGTTTCGCTTCACAGCCAAGAAGAAGCGATCCAACTCCAATAACCACCGAAAACTGAACTACGCGAAACCTAAAACTACAATTGGCTTGGCAAAACGATTTCATCAATACGGTCCCCTGATTCAACGAAAGTCAAATCGCCCAAAAGGCAATAACTCATCTAAAAAACGCACAAAACAGCATATCTGCCCGTTCCGCTTCTTGTCAAAACAGCCACATCCGCTGCCAACTTAGGTGGGTGACAAACCGGGCTCAACGCCTTACAAACGAGCGCATGCAAGACATCACGACCACACTTTCTGCTCTCACCCGCGAGCGCCTACTCGAACTGGCACATCTTGTCGGTGTACAAGTGCCGACTTCGCTCAACAAAGACCAACAGATTGAGCGAATCGCCAACGCTAGAAACTTCCGTTTTGACGCAGCGGTCCGCCATTTTACTCGCGATGAGTTGAGAAAGGCTTGCGAGCTTCACGGTTTGGACACATCGCCAAGAGCCCGCATGGCCCTTGCACGGCAGCTCACCTCTTCGCTCGACGAGTTCTCGTCACTTGACCAAGAACCTAGCGACGTTTCCTTAGCGGCTCGCAATCTGCCAACGCCAGGCGCGATCGTCAGATGCCGCCAGCGGCAGTATCTCGTGGATCGCGTCGAAGCTGGGGAACTCGACTCGAAAGAGATGACCCTGGTCCATATGGTGTGTCTAGACGATGACGCGCCAGGCCGCCCACTTTCGGTGATTTGGGAACTAGAACTCGGAGCCCAACTCATCCAGCCGAGCGCACACGGGCTTGGCAACGTCACCGGTCTCGACTCGCCCGAAATGTTTGCAGGCTATCTCAACGCCTTGAAGTGGAGCTGCGTCACCGCAACAAACGCCCAGCTCTTTCAGTCCCCGTTTCGGGCAGGAATCAGACTGCTAAATCACCAGCTCACGCCGCTCTTGAAGGCCCTCTCACTGCCGCGAGCCAACCTCTTCATCGCCGATGATGTGGGCCTCGGGAAGACCATTGAAGCGGGCCTCGTTCTCCAAGAGCTACGACTCAGACAGCGCGTTGATTTTTCACTCATCTGCTGCCCTGCCTCTGTTGTGCTGCAGTGGCGTGACGAGATGAAGAAGCGTTTTGGCCTTCACTTTGAAATCTACGACCGTGACTTCATCGGCCGTAGGAGAAAAGAACGTGGCTTCCGAGTCAACCCGTGGAGCACCCACACACGCTTCATTATCTCCCACTCCATGTTGAGTCGCCCAGAGCACCGCGACCCCCTGCTCCACTTCCTCGGCAATCGTGTCCGCAAGAGCATCTTAATACTCGACGAAGCCCACGCCGCCGCACCAGCTACCGCCTCTAAGTACGCGGTAGACTCACGTTTCACCCATGTGATCCGCGATGTAGCCCCGCGCTTTGAAAACCGCCTCTTCTTGAGCGCCACGCCGCACAACGGCCACTCGAACTCCTTTGCTGCACTCTTGGAGATTCTGGACGGACAACGCTTCACTCGCGGCGTGCCCATCGACTCCGAAAAACAACTAAAACCCGTGATGGTTCGGCGCCTGAAGAGCGATTTGCGTGATGCGGGGATCTCATTCCCGAAGCGGCGTGTTATCCGCTGGGAACTCACATTCAGTAGCACCGACTGGGCCTTTAAGGAGATTGAGGAGACCCAAACAAATGCGCGCCCTGGCCTCAAACTCAAACATGCCGATGAATTACGGATGGCAGAGCTTTTGGCCGAATACACTGAGCTCATGAACCCCACCACTCAGCGGGCCAAATTCGTCTTCCTCAATCTCCAAAAGCGCCTGCTTTCAAGCCCAGAGGCCTTCTACCGAACCCTCCAAGCGCACCTGAAAAGGCACGTGGACGAATCTGAGTCTTCAGCGAGTGCGGGCAAACTCAATCCAGAAGTCTATGGCCAGTCCGATGAGGCTGATGAGCTCGAAGATGCCAAGAAGGTCGCCGAATACAGCGATGAGTTGAGCACGTCAGAGCGACTCGAGGAGATTCGACGCGAGCTGATGGACCTAGCTTTGCACCGAAGAATGGCGCCCGACGCCAAGATTCAGGCGCTGATTCAATGGATTCAGGCCGAGCTCAAGACCGATGGTGTGTGGAACCAGCGAAAACTCCTTATCTTCACGGAATACGCGGACACGAAGCGCTTTATCTTGGAGCACCTTAGAAACGCATTGGGTCACGATAAAGACCTGATCCTCCAGTTTCATGGTCAGATGTCCGATGAAGCGCGCGAAGAAGTTCAGAGCGCATTCAACTCTGTGGAGCATCCTGTACGCATCATGGTGGCCACAGATGCCGCTCGTGAAGGCGTGAACCTACAAGGAGCGTGTGCAGATTTGGTCCACTACGACCTCCCATGGAACCCAGCCAAACTCGAACAGCGCAATGGCCGAATTGACCGAACCCTCCAGCCCTCGCCCGAGGTTCGATGCATGTATTTCTCGCTGCCTCAGCGCCCCGAAGACCGAGTTCTGGAAGTTGTGGTGGAGAAGATCGAAACCATCCAGAAAGAGCTGGGTTCGCTCTCTAACGTTGTCATGGAGCGCATCGACGAATCCCTCAAGGATGGCATTGGGCGCGGCACCCTGGACATGATCCAGCGTATCTCCGCGGATTCCGAGGCGCGTGAGACAACGCGGCGAGAACTCGAGTCGCAGCGGAGTACCGCGAAACTGCAGAAAGAGATCGACCGTGCAGGCCGCATTTTGGACCAGAGCCGCAAGACTCTGAATTTCCAACCTGAAGAGCTTAGGCGTTTCGGCCCTACCATTCCGTGGACCTCTTTCCTTTCCTCCACAATCGCGTGATCTCCAGAAAACGCGGCGATTATGCCGAGCATTTGTTGCGCATGGGCTTTGTTCCAGGTGAACTCGCACACTCGGTGCACGCCTTTGACGTACTTGAGCGCAGCAACGGTCGGCGTCTCACGGATCATTTTGAGGTCTTTGCACCACCACAAATCAAGGACGGAACTGCGACCTTTGTTTTATTCACACGTGGCCTTCGATTTCGACCCGTTGATGTCCAACAACGCTGGGAGCATGAGCCTCCGCCTCGGCCACTCAGTGCCAGGTCCGACATCCATAACGCCTTCGACGAATACGCGGTCATGCTCTACGCTGCTGACGGGACGCCCATTGGTTATGTGCCACGCTATTACTCCGCTGCAGTCGCCAATCTGATGCGTGCTGGCAAGCTTCCTGCCATCAAGTTGCTTCGCCACAATCCCTTGCCGGCTCCGGTGCAGGAGCGGATTCTGGTTCAGTTGGGGATTCCTGTCCCAAATGAATGGGAGTTTGGAACCGAGGATGAGTTTGGGACGCTCACACCAAATTCCTAAGACGCCGCCTCGTTCCCCAGATCCAACGCATGGGTCATCCCTCGAGCACTCGCGCAAATTCAAAAAACATCGTCGTGGCACTCAACGTGCCGCAAGACCTGCCATACTCACCCCATTGCCCCGAGTAGGCGCACAAGGTTCCAAGTGCAAACAAAGATTGGGACTTCCTCGCTGCCTACTCTTCCCGTAGGGTTCAACCACAACAGCAATAGGAGAAAAGTATGACGGTTGACGTAGGCCCGGTTTACACCAAGGGAAAGTCGTACCGCGCGAGAGCAGAGGCCCGGCAACGGGAGTATCGCAGTATTTCGCTCAGCGAGGGTCATGGCAAGTATGGCCACATCCTTTCAGAAGCGGCTGCCAACAAGGGCAGCAACTTCATCATCAAAGAGGCCTTCGTGGCCGCTCAAGAGCGCCAGCAATCTGGAAAAGGTGTGGCGCCACGCACTTTTGAGAATATGCTCTCTAGCCAAGCCATGTGTTTCAACCTTTTCGCCCCCCTCGCAACTTGGCTAGATCTGGCGACTGAGGTGCTCAAGCCATTCATCGAAGGTCTAAGTGAAGTGACAGCAATCCATATCGAGTACACACCTGACCGCGATGTTTTCAACGACCAAACAGGGCGCGGTGGCGTGGATTGCGATTTGCTCATTGAAGGTCGCACCCACACTGGCTCGTTCGTACAGGTCATTGAAACGAAATTTGTCGAACCCGAGTTCAGTACGTGCGGATTCAGGAAGTCCGGGCGTGCTGCCAAGGACCAAGCTGTGTGCCCCAATGACGTGCCAGTGCGGGAGGATCGCACGTCATGCCTGTACTCGAGAACCAAGGGATACAGATATTGGCAGCGGACAGACGAACACAACATCTTGGCCGAGAGCGCCTTCGAAGAACTGGGCTGCCCTTTTGGCGGCCCACGTTGGCAACTCTGGGTGAACCTCGCTCTCGCTCATGAGGAGGCTTCACGCCGTGATGCCGATGATGTGCGCTTCGCCATCTGTTCATCTTCCAAGAACATCGCGTTGCTGGGCGATGGAGCGTTCCTAAAAGGATTCAGGGCGCTACTCAAGAAGCCAGAGACGGTCTCGCTTATTGACCTTGATGGCCTCCTGATTCACCTCAAGGAATCCGTCCCACCAAACCTCGAAGTGTGGGCGAATGAACTGGCTGCTCGATACGGTGATATCTGAAATCAGAATCTCAAGCCGGGTGATTCCTTTATTGTACCCCTAACGATTTCAGGTTTGAAACTGGGACCGCGGACCCGCTAACTTCGCACCCGAAAAACCGTCGCGCGATTGCGGTAAGTCGTGATCACAACGCACTCACTGTTCACAACAACGTGCAGCCCTTCGAGCTCGTGAATGTCGTTTACGAAGCCGGCCAACCGACGGATCTCACGTTTTCCAACCAGAAAGATCAGGGCGCCACGATGATAGATCTTTCTTCCGTACTGGAGCACTCGCTCCACTTGGGCATAGGAGACGCCTCGTTGAGCCATTCTCAACAGTGCATGGTCTGTGTAGATGATGTGATTCATTTGGCACCTCCCATTTGCGCGGTGGCGTAGAACGCTCGGAAGAGCTCATCGAGCGTACCGTCGTTTTCGATTCGCACGTCAAACAGACCTGGGCGGCGCAGAATCTCGCATTCGTCAACCTCGACCTTTGGCGCATTGATTAGCGACTGAGTGCGACTCAAAAGGACCGTGTGAGCCCCGCGACTTTGGACGGCCTCCAACTCCGCAAACATCCGAATATCGGTGCAAACCACTCGCCTACCTGCAGACAAGTGATGGTCAATCACTTTCAGCCACTGACGAATCCAAATCTGGGGATCGAGTTCTCGACACACTTCGCCGAACTTCCGGAAGACTTCCCGCGGGGTCTTGTTGAGGCGAGGATCCAAATCGTTGCGCGCATCCCCGTAAAGCTGGTCGATGTTGAAATCGAAGAGTTCGCCAACAACATCCTTGATTGGGTCAGCAATCGCCACGCGGACGTAGCCGTGTTGCTCCACGAGCATATCTCCCAGCGTATCTTTTCCCGCGCCTGGATGCCCGGCAATGGCTACCAGACTGGGCAACTCACCGCGCTCCCATTGATAGGATGCGCCACGCGAAAGGTACTTCTCGTGGTCGAAGTTGACCTGTGGGAATGCCGCAGCCACTCCGATATCGAGAATCGGCTCACTGTAAGTATGGCGCCCAGCACTGCTATCGAAGAAGCGACCTTTCGGGTCCACCATCACATAGCTTCCGCGCATATCGTCGTCGAATTCAGGAGTAACTGCGATGTCGAGTTCTTCGAAGATCGGTTGATGACGGTCAACAAACTCTTGGAACGTTTTGGGGTCGATTAAGAGCTCTTCTACGCGACCATCGTTTTGCCCCTCAACGGCACGAACTTCCAAAACTTTCCAACGTTCTGGTCGGGAGATTCGCAGAAAGTCCGAAAAGTCTTCCGAAGAGTTCTTGCTGGTCACCACCGTGTTGATCTTCAGCCGAATTCCCGCGTCCTTGGCGACGCGCGCAATTTCCAGATAGTGCTCGGTTGCGCTCGCCTTATTGTCCTTGCGCGTCGCTCGACCGATCGCTCGGTTGGTTTCTGGATACTGACTGTCAAACGAAATCACGAGCCAATCCAACACGGGCGCGAGCTTCCTCAGCCTCTCTTCGGTCAGCAAGGACCCGTTGGTAACCACCATTGTGGTAAGTCCAAGACTCTTGGCGTGTGCGATGAGCTCATCGATCCACTTCACAACGAAGGGTTCGCCACCAGCGAAAGTCAGCTTTTGGACCCCGTGTTCTGCGAGCGCATCGATGATGCGAATCTGGTCATCGCGCTTTAGCGTTCCAGAAACGTCTTTGAACGTCGCGAAGCAAAAGTGGCAGGCGAAGTTGCACGCCTGCGTGAGGTGATAGTTTGCGGATGGGGGTAATGTGGTTGCCATGAGGACTCCTCTTTAGCGGAAGGAAATCTTCCGTTTTCAAGAGGTCCTCGTTTGAGGAGGCCAGAAAGTGACAAAATAATTTTAGGAAAGTGCGAAAAAATAATTAGCCCCCCTTTTCCAACATCTTATACATCACCCGACACGCGTCCTTGGCGCGTTTCGTTCGTTGTTTTGCCGCGGATAGACTGATTCCTAACTCATCGGCAATCTCTTGGGCGGTCCTTCCCTCCACCACTTTCTGAAGAATCCATTGCTCGTCGGGCTCCAAGCGACATAACACACTCCTTACCAGCATGATGTCCTCCGGAGACAAAGGGTCTCGCCAATTCTGACGGATATGCTCCAACCTTTCCTGACTTCGCCGACAGACTCCCTTTCGACGCCAGTGGTCGATTATATCCTTGCTCAATGCCTCGTGGAAGTACTGGGCCGGATTTTCGTTCCATTCTCCATCGACGCAAATCTCCACTACGGCGTCCGCTGCGATTTCATAAGCGTTGTCATCGCTCACTCCCTTGGTCCGGAGATTTCGCAGCGCGTGTTCAAATTGGGTTGGATAGATTGCCTCGGCGCAATGCTCTGGCCAAGTGGACTCCAAATAGACAGCACCACCAGTGCAACACCCCATGAGTGCCGCGAGCGCAACCATCATGCGCGAAAGGAATCTGCTGTTGACCACCCACTTGTAGATGCCGAAACCCGCGAAGAGCGAAATGAAGGATGCGCAAACCAAATGCCACGTTTCCGCATTTCCCGAATCTTGGTTGAGAACTACCAAAATTGAAAAGAAGAGCAACACTGACGGTCCAAGAACCATGAGCGCTACAACGATACGCGATACACAACCGACTTGTTGATCCTTTTGCTCACCCATTTGGTCTCCCTTGCGCTTCTTTGAACTATGGCAAAGGGTACATGAAAGCCCCACCCAAGTCAGTTGCTTGGTCAGCTTTTTATCCAAGCTGCTTTTGCAGTTCCTCGGCCGCTACTTTACGCTCTCGAGCGGACCCAACCCGAATCAAGTCGATTAGTGCGAACTGAGCATGAAGTTCTGGGTCATTGGACGCCACAACTGGCAGCGACTTGTGAAGTGGCGCAATGACATGACCGCGCAATGAACCCAACGCATTGGGCCAAACGTACGGCTCTGGCTCATCCATCATAAACTCGGAAAGTCCCGGTGCTTGCCAGCCTGCAGCTATGCCACGGACCATAGCCCCTGGCTTAGCAGGGAAGGCATACTTCACACCGTGAATTAAGAATTCCAAGAGATTCCTGCGGATGGGCGACGACGATGGCGAGTTCGACTTCGTCTCGTACTCGGTCTACGACGATGTCGGCCAAATCCAAACGCGATACGACGTCAACGGAGACTCCTATTATCAGGTCGATTTTCGGTGGGAAGACGGAAAATTCATGGGAAGCGAACTTTCCGAAGACGGCGGCATGCCGTACGCAGAGTCCATCCTAACCTATGACGATCTCGACCGGATCATCGTCTATGAAGACTATAGAAACGGCGAACTTCAATCCCGCGTTGAGCTCACACACGATGGGATGGAAGAGACGGCCTATCACGACAATAACGGTGATGGAGTCATTGAATATGAGACAACGTACGTGCACTTAAGGGACGTGGGCTTCTTTGATTCCTACGTCTTCTCATACTACGAAAGAAGAGAGGCTAATGGGTTGGTGAGCGAACGAATCACCCAAACGTATGACGACCAAGAGCGCTTGCTTACTAGTTTCTTGACCACTCCAGAGTCCTCAGAACTCACGACGTACACCTACGAGAACAGCCCGGATGGCCTTGTCACCACGGTCAGGGCTGATGAAGACGGCGATGGTGACCTGGACCAGATTCAGGTTCAGACACATGGACTAGGCTCTTGCCCGGAACCACCAGAACTATAGTTTATCTCAACACATAAGCGCGCTTGCAGTCACTGCGGGTTTTCGGTAGCTAGCCGACTCATCATTGCCGATGACGCCATGAAGCAAATCTTCAATCCAGACGCCAACGGAGACTTGTGTTGCGGATTTGAGTCTGGCGAGAACTCGTACATCGTGACCGGGGGCGTTAAGGCGCCGAGGATGACCGGCGTGGAGAATCTCAGACTCTTCCTGCACAACGGGTCAGTAGACTCGCTAGAACAGAACGTCCGCTTCCACTCATCCCCACACCAGACGGTAGCCGAGGTTATGGCCGATCTTATCGGAGTAACCTCGGATGGTTTTTTGAGCCAACTTCAGGGTCAAAGACGCGGGCAAAGCCGATGAGAGTCGTCCTACGATTGTTGGTTCTTCGCCCAGTGGGGCTTTAGGAATGGCTGGGAACACTACATCCACGTGCGCCCGACGCTGCCCTGCCTGGTCCAAGAATGTGGAAAGCTGACGGAACATGAGCATCAAAGGGTCATTTCGACGCATCCACCAGTTCGCAGAAGGCATAAAGTCCACAAAGTGCATCAGATGATAGTTGAGTTGGTGCCAGAAGTCGTCGGCATTCAAAACGATCCGCTTGTTATCCATCACCCGAAAACAATGGACCTCTTGGAGTTCATCGATTCGGTGCATATTTGCCGTGAGTTCGGTCAGCAACGCCTGGTCGTAGAAAAGCCGCAGCATGGACGGGAACGCCTCGATCTGTAGCGCTTCAAAGTCTGTAAGACGCTCTTTCAGAGCCTCAAACTTCCCAACTGGCATAGCAAACGTATTGGTGGCCGTTCCCATGATCGAGTGCAGCAAAGCCACGTTTGGGGAATGATCTGCATAATGGCGAGCCGCATAGTTGTGGCAAAAGAGGAGGTGCTCGAGGAACGTGCCGTCGGCATGCTCCATCGAAAAATCACACTCTTTGTGCATGAACGAAATCAAGTCAGGGTTCACGTCTGGCTCGGGCGCCGTCGAAACGATGTCCATGTACGAAGACTCGATGGCCTTGGCGGCGACATCGTTCCAGACCGGCTCCTTAGCCAGTTTATCCTTCATCACCGTGCGCTGCAGCGTACCTTCCAGACTACCGAAGATCGTCTTCTGCATGTCGAAGTTCTCCATCGGTACTACCCGGACTCGTCCCGCGTGATCTACGGCACCACCAGCCACAATGGCCGCCTTTCGTTGTATATTTAGGGCTGCATCAATCTGTGCGTGAGTTGTGTTCGCTTGGTTCACTTCTGTCGTCATGCGCATCTCCGTGGGTTCGTTCGCCTTGATATAACAGCTGTAATATAACACGCGTTAGATTTCAAGCATTAAAATAACACCCGTCACATAACATGTGGCACTCGGCACTTTTTGTGCTAATCTCGCCCATATGCCACCGAAGACCAGATATACCAAAGATCACGTACTCGAAGCCGCCCTCGAAGTCGTCCACAAGGAAGGGCTCGAGGCCATGAGCGCACGCACAATAGCCGGTGCTTTGGGTTCCTCCACGGCTCCGGTTTCCGCGGCATTTGAGAATATGCAAGCGCTGCAGGACGCGGTCGTGAACGCGATCATCGCTCAGTTGCTGGCCAAAGTGGACGCTACGGACGCCAAAATAGATCCGGTCCATGGGGCTGCTTTCGCCATCGCACGCTTCACCGCGGACCATCCGCGCTACTACGAGGCGCTCTTTCTGCACAATCACCCTACTCCACCGGATTGGGCGGCACTGCGTTTTGGATTTTCCAAAAACCTCGAATCATCGGCGCGTTACGCCCGCCTAGACGCGCGCCAGCGTGATGCGTTGGCCTGGCGGGCGAGCGTGGTTACGCATGGAATTTGTATAGAAATCTGGTCGGGACGATGGACAAAAACCAGTGACGCGGCGCTAAAGCGGCTGATCGAACAGCTGGTCGAACCCATCATCAAAGCTGCGATGCCCGCAGACTTAGGTGACCTATGAAGCTCATTGTCTCGGTTGGATTGGCACTCTTTTTCTCCATGAACGCGGGTTGTTCCGAAAGCCAAGATCCACCTCCTCCCTTAGATATGTCAGGTTGGACTGACCAAGACTTAAGCACACCCGATTTGCAAAGAGATGATTCAGTAGAAGTAGACTTCGAAGAAGATGTTGCGGCAGACATGTCGACTGAGGGTGAATGGCTCGAGATTTCCCCGATAACTCGGGGCGCACGTCAGGAAACCGCTGTCTTGGCCTTTCAGGACGAAGTCTGGGTTATCGGTGGTTTTGATGACCGAAGCACCATGCTCTCGACCGTAGAAATCTACTCACCATCCGATAAAACCTGGCGTGCCGGCCCAGACCTACCTCTCCGCATGCACCACGCGAATGCCGCGGTGGTCGGCGAGTCCATTTGGATCGTGGGGTTCCTCGTGGGTGGATTCAACGCTGATGGCCGCATCTTTGAGCTTTCGGACAACACCTGGATAGACCGTGGCTCTATGCCTCAAGGCCGCGAACGTGGCGCATCGGTGATGGGAGTTGACGGAACAGATATCTACATCGCGGGTGGGCTCGATGGCGGTGCCGTCAACCGGTTCGACAAGTTCGATACTCAATCTCTGACGTTCGAGACTCTAGCTGAGCTCCCAAGCCCCATGGACCACGGCGCGGGCGCGTTCATGGACGGGAAGATGGTAATTGTAGGCGGACGCAATACGAGCCTTCTGAGCCACACCAATGCCGTTCATCTCTTTGACCCGATGAACAACCAGTGGAGCTCCGGTGCGCTAATGCCTACGTCGCGCGCGGGCGTCGCACACACTGTCCACAAAGGCCGACTATTTGTGATCGGTGGCGAGGGGAATACCGAGTTGCCCAGTGGGGTCTTTGATGCTCTAGAGAGCTATGACCCCACTACGGACACCTGGTCCGTCCACGAACCCATGATCAATCCAAGACACGGGATGGGCGCGGCCTCGATTGGAGACCTCATCTTTGTGCCTGGAGGCGCAGCCGTTCAAGCCTTTGGCGCTACAGAATACTCGGATGCGTTTGAGTTCTGACGGAAAAAAGCCCCGAATACGGTACGCAACGTTTCGTACCGCAAAACTTAGAACAACTCTTGTTCTACGGTCTCCAGCACGAAAGTTTCGCGCTGAATTGAGAGTCCCATCTTCGAATCTTGGCGATGCATCACGTCACGATTGTGAGCTAGAGCCTCACGAAGGTCGACCCAGACAGGCCGCATCCCATTTGCATGCTCATAACTCTCCATCTTTGCTTCACGCAGTTCATGCGCGACGTCACACACAAAGAAATGGGAGGTCATGTGCATCAAGTCGTATTCGGGTTTCCAAAATGGTCTGTATTCTTCGATATACCCGAAGTCCCGCAAAATCTTGATATCTTGAGCTCCGGTTTCCTCCTCGACTTCGCGCCTCAACCCATCGAGCAGTTCCTCGCCATCATCCACACCGCCGCCAGGAAAGCTAAAGTCGTCGTAGCGCTCGGTGTAGAGAAGGAGGATTTGTTCCTCACGCAAAACGATTCCCCTTGCAGCCTGTCGCCTCAAAACTCGAGGGCTCGCTGGCTCTACATCGGGGTGAATCATCGTTTTCAGAAGTCGCATAATAATGCCTCGCTTTGATCGGCGCGCAACCTACACGAATACCTCTATTTTAAAAGACATTTTTCACCCAAGACCTTTGCGGTACGCAACGTTTCGTACCGTAACATGGCACTAGGGAGTTGAGATGCTATTGTTGTCTAGCGCTACCAATGACTGAGCGTAGATGCGCCCGACCATGGATGCGTTCGTCTGAAGGGTAACGGCCGTTTGAGAGAGGATGCCCCCCTCAAAGTGAGCATTCTCATGAATCACAACTTCTCCGGCCACCTGCCAGAAAATATTGGCGGCGGAGGCTCCTCCACTGAGAGTGACTCGCTGCGCCGCGCTGACATCGAGATCGTTCGAGATTTGGAAAATCCAAACATCTTGGGCGCTTCCGGAGATTGTGACGTTGGAAGGAATGGTCACGGATGTCCCCCATCGGTAGAGTCCTGGGGCCAATGTCAAGCCTCCCAGATTGCCATCTGCGAGGTTCAACTCGTCGGGGTTCGTGCGTCCCGCAGCATCCGTGTATGAGGCCTCCATGGCGAGCACAGCAGTGGTGAGATTGACAGGGGTTGGTGACGCGTAATCGGAAGCATAGACGCGCCATGGCATTGAGACAGCGACTGATGTGGCAAACTCGTTGGACGCGTCCGCGATGAATCGCATAGGCACCTGCGCTTGCGAGGTCGTCATTTGCGCCAAGTTCCACAATTGCCGGACCTAGACCATCTGGATTCACGGGGTTGTTGATATCAAGAGCATCTAAATCTGCCCCTGAGTCATCTCCAGAAACGCCGGTGTCTTCATCGACTACCACCATGGAATCGGGGCCCATGTCGCGGGGCACTACGTTGTTTGAACCGTCGTCGTCAGAGCAGCTAAGAACGGCGAGCAACGCAGAGAGAGAAATCCACATAATTTTATACATATTTCCTGCCAGATTTTATCTGAAGGTTCTGGTCCGGAGATGGCTGCGAAGTACCGCTCTATCGAGGATAGAGCGGGATGAAGGCAAACCGCCAGCAAAACATAAGATAGGCACGGACCAACAAAGGCCTAGAAGATTCGACACGAGAATGACTTTACACCAGCCATTCCGTTGATGGTGGCCTTTAGGTCGCGTATAAGGCCCCGAGCGATTCAAGTTAAGTGGGAGGTCCATCTTGAAAGAACCACAAGTTAGAGCGTTTCTTGCCAGCTCATTGGACGGATTCATCGCAGGTCCAAACGACGAACTCGACTGGTTCAAAAGACGTTTACCTTGACGGAGGGCAGCTCTTCAGAGCAGCGCTTGCGGAGGGACTCGTCAACGAGCTCACCCTCACTTTGGTATCCACCCTCTTGGGTGATGGAATCCCGTTATTCGGCGGCGTGAAAGCAGAGCTTCAGCCCGAATCGTGCCGCAACATCGGGGGCGGAATGATCCAAATTCGCTACAAAATTACCTGAGTTGGTTTCTGTGATTCGCCACAAGACGTGCATGTCCGAAGAAAAATGAACAAAATGCGCAACACTTAAGAATTTTGGCCGAAAATGTCTTTGTAACCTTTGTTGCGAGATATTCATGGGAGCCAAAAACAAAAAAATTCATAATCGCCACGAGAGGTGGTGTACCAACTTTGCCCTACAACTCTCATGCGACGTCAAGACCTCGGTGGTGTTGAGGCAACATCTTGAAGTGGATGCTCTTGTTCGAGTCATTCCAACGACCGAGCTGTGGTGTGAACTCACACATGATCTTGTTCAACGAGACGTCATCGTTGAGCACTTTTCGGGATCGGTCAGCAGAGCAGCTTATGGCAATTGTCTGGCTAAAACCGGACACTTGCTTCAGACCTTCGAAAAGGTCACGCTCAAGGAGCGAGGAGACCTTCGAGCACCGATTCTCGTTATGCTCTCCTACCAACGTCCTGATCGACTCTTACGCGAAAAGGGGCTTTTTGAGGAAACTGAAAATCCCGGAATTTGGAAACGAAGACCCCTAAATCTGGGAGGCATGTATTTGGTGGCCACGTCTCACCTGCCAGATGACGGAATCTATGACTGGATGAGAGTGTCCACAAGGCTACCGGAAACAAGCGAGGAGTTTCGTACCGCGATGAGATTGATGCACGAGCAGAAGTTGTCTAAACTAAAGGAGAAACGTTGGAGAAGGTCGTTATGGAATTCTTTATCGATGGCAAATCGCCGATTGAACTCAAGGCCGAACTGGCCGAAGAACGCGCGTTGCGAGCTCAAATCGAAGCTAAGCACGCGCAAATCGAAGCGGAGCGCGCAAAAGAGCGGGAGAAATTCGAGAAAGAGATCGAAAGTCTGAAGTCAGAGATTTCTCGTCTGAAAAAGTGACCAGTTTGCGCTTAATCCAAGTCCAAGATTCTAATTGCTCAATTCCGTCGCTTCGTCCTGTTCCACCGCCGTGTCCTCGTGCATCGAGATGCCCGGCAATGCGTACCATGAGCCGCCGCGATTGGACCAAACACGTGTGTCTCGAAGAACAATATTTCCCGTTCGATTATTCGTGACGAAGAAAATACCGGATCCATGAGCATTGACCTCATTCTCGGTGACATCCACGCCACAAAGCTCCAAGGTCATCTCGTTGCCGTCGTTGTATATCGCGCCGCCGCTTCCACCTCCAGGCGTTCCCGCCTGGGCAGGATTCCCTCCATTACCGATGGCGACGTTGTGGGAGAAGACAGAGTTATAGATGGACCACGAGACGCCAATGCTGCTGATACCTCCCCCGTTTGAGCAGCGGTTCCCAAGGTCCTCCGTGCCCCCAAACGTGCTGTTTACCACGTAGACCGGCAATCCTTCGTACTGCGAGAACACGCGAATCGCGCCACCGCCCACGTCCGGCCCTTCATCCGCGCACACATTGTTGAAGAAGCGAGAATTGATGACCTTCAGACGTCCACCTCTTACCCAGACGGCGCCGCCACCATCATACTCAGTTTCGGCCTTCGAGTTGCCATTGATGAAGGTCAGGTTCTGCAGCGTGAGCCTCGGATGGTCTTGGTTTTGACAATTCGGCGTAGTCCAAGTCTGAGCCTCGTCGCACGTGTTCATGTAGAGGATTCTGTTTTGCCCGCGCCCGCTGAGGCTTACGAGTCCGCCGCCGTCGATCACAATCTCTTCGGAGCTATCATTAACTACCTTTGCCGGGCGTTCGAGCTCGATCGTAAGAGGGTCTGGGCCGCAATCAAAGGTAATGACTCCCCCACTTTCAACGGCCTGAATGAATGCTTCGCCTGTGCAACTTTCCGGGGTGCCGTCTCCTACCACACTGGTCGGGTTTGAAACGTCTTCTAGGCCCGCCTCAAGGGGCACCTGACACCTAATCTCACCACCGGCGGGAGGGCCATCGTCCGGTGACGGAATCGGCGCAACATCGGCCAGAATTGGGTCTGAATCCGTGGCTTCGTCCGAACAACTCAGCACGAAAACACTCAGAATGAAGATACCGATTCGATTCACGTCAAACCTCTAAACAATGGGAGCGTTGCCGTTTTTTGGGCACCTGCTATTGTACACGAGCATCAACGGAGGTCATATGCGATTCTGGTCAGCGTGTTTGACAATTTTTCTTTTAATTTGTGTATTTAGCGGCAACTCATTCTCTCAGACACAGATCGTTTATCAGGATCAGGAGAATCAGGCGGACAAGCAGTCTGATGACACTGAAGAGGCAGCAGCTGACGAAGAGAAAGGCGACGATTCGGAAGCGGAGCCAAAAGCCAAAGCTAAGAAGAAAGGCGAAAAGACAGAGGACGCTGAGGCTGAAGAGTCAGACACTGAATCAGACGAGGAACTCAAGTCTACAGCTGGTGGTATCGACCTCGATGAAGTACCCACCAAGGTTATCGACCTCTAGTCATTCACTTCCGGCGGTTCCGCTCCCCAAATCGTCAGCTTGAGTTCCGCGTCATCAATGAGCTCGAACACCGGGCGACGACCGGATAGCGCCTCACTCTCCGAAATGATGATGGGAACGCCTTCCCCGCGCTTATCCATGATGTAACTGCGCTGCGTTCCATAGACTTCAACGTTCATCGGACATCGCGCCAATAACGATGTGATGAGCTCATTGCGAGCAGCCTGACGTTCACTAAGACTCTCGATGGTCATCGTGTTTGGTATGGAACCAGGGGAATAGATTTCCAGCCTATCACTGAAGACGTGGAGCCTGATTTTGGATGCGTAGATGGCGTAATCACGGTGTGCAACGGCATTCACAACTGCTTCAAAAACGGCGTTCATCGAATATTGAGGAATCTCGATGCGATTCGGCGCCTTGATTGCATAAACTCTCGTGTTTCGCTCAACAAATTTGCATGCCTCCTTTATCTGAACGTCGAGAGGACCCACAATATCCTTGGCATCGAGTTGCTTTGCAGCGTGCCTTTCGGTCCCTCTGTAAAGGACAGCTTGAATGAATGCGTTAGGCAGATGCTGGTGAGGCTCTTCACTAGCCATCAAAACCCCACTTACGGTCGCTCGACTGACTCCCTCGTCCGTGGAAACTATCAGCTTCATCTTCTGCAAGAATTCCAAATCATCCTTCGACGACAATACCCCGCGAAATCGTTGCCATAACTCGGGTTTAAGTGTGTCTACCCCAGTTCCAGGCACAGCCTGCTCGTCAAATCTGATGATCCTCGCCTGACTCCGCTGTTGGAAAAGTCGAGCGAGGGCATCCGGCTTGAGCTCTCGTTTGGAACTACCGATTCTGCGGAAGTAGCCATTCGGGCTTTTATGGACAAAAAGGCTTCTAGGAACGTCCACACGGACGAGGTACTTCTCAACTCCCTCGATCTCGACAAGCACCTTTCGAATCACACAATCGAGCGGTGGGTCAATCAGGTCGTTGGCGATGTTTCGGATCCACGCCTCCGTTGCGTCTAGATTATCCAGTGGAATCCCGATAATCTCACGGCTATCGTCGTCGACTCCTAGCACCACGGTACCGTGCGAAGAGTTCGCCATTGCAGCCAGCTCATCGGCCATGGAGTTGCGATGCGGAGATTTTACCTTAGATCCCTCAAACTCCAGTCTCTTGAGTTCGAAGACTGAATCTTCGCCCATCTCAATTCTTTTCAAAAGTTCAACGGTATCTTGGTTCATTTTAGGATGGATCAATCTAGTGGTTTGCCCGCGCAAGCATACGCCGAGTGAGTACGCGTAGACAAGAACATCCGCCCGGAGTAATTTCCGCGGCGCTATGACTATTCAAAACTTTCCTAAACAAGCTCGTGTCGTCGTCATAGGCGGCGGCGTTATCGGAACCTCGGTTGCCTATCACCTCGCTCATGGCGGGTGCAAAGACGTGGTGCTCCTTGAGCGAAACAAGCTCACGGCAGGCACCACGTGGCACTCGGCCGGCCTCATGGTCACCTTCGGGTCTACGTCTGAAACATCGACCGAGATGCGGAAGTACACGCGCGACCTCTACGCCCGCCTTGAAGAAGAAACGGGCCAGGCTACCGGATTGATGCAAGTCGGCTTCATCGAAGTTGCATCCGACAAGGACCGACTAGAAGAGTATAGACGCGTCTCCGCATTCAACCGGCTCATGGGCATCGACGTCCAGGAAATCTCACCCCAAGAGGTCCTCGAGCTCTTTCCACTGGCCAATGTGGATGATGTCCTGGCGGGTTTCTACGTACCTGACGATGGCCGCGTAAACCCAGTAGACGTAACGATGGCCTTGGGGATGGGAGCCAAGAAGCAAGGCGCGCGAATCATCGAAGACTGTGCCGTCTTAGACGTGATTCACGACGGGCGCTCGGTCAAAGGCGTGCGCACCGAACACGGTGATATTGCGTGTGAAGTTGTGGTCAATTGCGCGGGTATATGGGCCAGGCAGCTCGGGGCCAAATCCGGCGTCAACATCCCGCTACAGGCGGCAGAGCACTATTACTTGCTTACCGCACCCATTGAAGGTGTCTCAAAGTCTTGGCCTGTCCTCGAAGACCCAGCCTCCCACGGCTACTATCGCGAAGAAGGAGGCGGACTGATGCTTGGGCTCTTTGAGCCCGAATGCGCCCCCTGGAAGGTCGGCGGCATCCCAGAAGACTTTCATTTTGGCGAAATCCCACCCGATTGGGACCGCATGACGCCCTATCTTGAACGTGCGATGGCACGCGTGCCAATCACCATGGAAACCGGAATCAAAAAGTTCTTCTGCGGACCGGAGAGCTTTACGCCCGACCTAAAGCCGTGTCTCGGAGAAGCACCCGAATTGCGCAACTACTTCGTCGCAGCCGGTCTAAATTCCATCGGTATCCTCACAGGAGGAGGCGTAGGCCGGGTGCTCGCCCATTGGATCATCAATGGGCAGCCAGATGTCGACATGACGGGCTTCAACATTGACCGCCTGCAGACTTACCAATCCACCCCAGAATACCGGCGAACACGAACCGTGGAGAGCCTGGGGCTCGTCTATCAGTGCCACTACCCTTTCCGCTCAATGAGCACCGCCCGCGGGATCAAGCGTTCGGTCCTGCATGAGCAACTCAAGGCACAAGGTGCCTATTTTAAGGACGTTAGCGGTTGGGAAGGCGCCGACTGGTACGCCGGAGCTGGTCAAACCCCAGACCCCGTGCCGCTCTCATTCGCTAAAACCGAGTGGTGGAGCCATTGGGAGCGCGAGCACAAAGCAGTAAGAGAAGGCGTCATCGTGATGGACATGTCGTTTATGTCCAAATTCGAAGTTCAGGGGAAAGACGCCGGGCGCCTGTTAAACTGGCTTTCCACCAACGATGTGAACGGCGAGCGCGAGCGCGTCACCTATACGCAGTGGTTGAATGGCGCGGGTGGAATCGAGGCCGACCTCACCGTGACGAAGCTCGACGACGAGAGGTTTTTTGTGGTCGCCTCGGACACGTGCCTACGCCACGTAGAAACCTGGATGCGCCGCCATTTCGAAGGCTCACACGCCTTTGTAACCGACGTCACAAGCGGCTGGACACAGCTCAACATTCAAGGCCCCAAGTCCCGCGAACTCTTGCAAAAACTTACCTCCGAAGACCTCTCCAATGACGCCTTCGGCTTCCGCACATCGCGGTTCATCGATATCGGGTTCGCCCAAGTCCTTTGCCAACGCATCACGTACCTTGGCGAGCTCGGCTACGAGCTCTTCATTCCCACCGAGATGGCCGCTCACGTGTACGAACGCATCGTGGATGCAGGTGAGCCACTCGGGCTTGTCCACGCGGGCCTCAAGGCGCTCGCAAGCTGCCGAATGGAGAAAGGGTACCGAGACTGGGGGCACGACATCGACAACACGGATGACGTCCTCTCTGCTGGACTGGGATTCGCCTCCGACTTCAACAAGGACGGAGGCTTCTTGGGCAAAGAGGCACTTCTCGCTAAGAAAGCGCAGGGGCCGCTCAAGAAACGCATGGTTCAGGTGCTTCTAGACCACCCAGACGCCCTGCTCTTCCATGCGGAGCCGGTCTTGAGGGATGGTAAAGCTTTGGGTTACGTGCGCTCAGCGTCTTATGGGTGGACGCTTGGAGGCGCGGTTGGACTCGCGATGTTGGAATCAGACGAACCTATAACGAATGATTGGCTCTCTTCTGGGAGTTGGAAGGTTCAGGTGGCCAACGAACTAGTCCCGGCGCGCGTTTCCTTGCGCCCCCTATATGACCCTCTGAGTCAGCGAGTTAAATAGTCGCCAGAAAGCTGAAGCGCCATGCATAGTGGAGAGTCGACGAATTAGCCCAAACGCTCTATCGTCCTCCCAAACAGACTGAAACCGACAAGGTTAAGTTATGAAGGATTTGAATAGCAAAGAGCTGGAGCGTCTGCAGGCAGTCAGGGACCTGCGCGTCTTAGATACTGAACCAGATCCGATCCTCGACGGAATCACACGCGCTGCAGCGGCACTCTGCGAGGTGCCTGTCTCGCTTGTCAGCATCGTTGACTTGGATCGTCAATGGTTCAAATCACAATGTGGAATAGACGTTGCGGAAACTGCGAGAGACGTTGCACTTTGCAGCTACGCTATTCTCAGCGACGAGCCACTGGAAGTTCAAGACACCTTGGAGGATCAGCGGTTCAAGAACAACCCCCTCGTGACTGGCCCTCCCCATATTCGATTCTACTTTGGAGTTCCGCTAGTCGGGAGCGCAGGATATCGATACGGCACGCTTTGTGTCATCGACTTTGAACCCAGAGATCTCAAACCCTCGCAAAAGCTCGCCCTGAGGGAACTCGCTAAATCTGCGCTTCGTGTCCTTGAATCGAGTCGAGAAAGGGACCAACGCATTGTAGACAACTTGGTTCACGCTCAAACCCTTGCTACATTACCGTCAGCAGTAGTCACGTGTCTGGGGCAGGACGTTCCCGTTGAACTCAATGATGTCGCGATCAGTTGGTTCGGGATGAACAACCAAGGCATGCCGCTGAGTCAATGGTACGGCACTCACGAGTTGCTCCTTCCTGATTCTGAAACTCTACTCAGTCTTGATGACCACCCCCTTCAAGCGGCTTGTTCCGGGACATTGTTTAGAAACCGCACGCTTCTGCTCAAAATCCCCGGCGCATCTGCGCGCGTTGTGAATTGTTCAGCGAACACCATCCAAGGGCCAGACGGTATGGTGCGAGGTGCCGTCATGGTGATGAACGACGTCACTCAGATGCATACGCTAGTTGGGACCTTGGCCGAAGAACGGCGCCGTTTGGCGACCATCATCGAGGGCACTCATGCGGGTACATGGGAATGGAACCTTCAAAGCGGAGAGGCGCGTGTTAACGACCGTTGGGCGGACATTGTTGGCTATACCCTTGCAGAGTTGGAACCTTTAAGTTTCGATCTTTGGGAGAGACTGATCCATTCCGATGACGTTGAGAAGTTCAGAACGGCCATGAAAGGCCTTGAATCCGAGATGCCAGACTTCGACATAAGATATCGTGTGGCGCACAAAAACGGTCACTGGGTTTGGGTGCATGACCGCGGCCGCGTTCACCAGTGGACCGCTGATGGCGTACCCTTGGCGGTATCAGGAACCCGGCTCGACATCTCAGATCTTAAGCTCATTGAAGAAAAGGCACGACTGGAAACCGAGAAATTCTCAGGAGCCTTTGAATCCGCCGCCCACGGGTTCGCCCTGGTTTCCTTGCAGGGAGCTTGGATCGATGTCAACCCGGCCCTTTGTCACATGCTTGGATACTCTCGCAAGGAACTTCTTGTTACGAACTTTCAGTCCCTGACCCACAAAGAAGACTTGGACAAGGACCTTGAGCTTCTTCAAGAAGTCCTCGCTGGAATTCGAAGTACTTATCAAATGGACAAACGATACTTCCGCAAGGATGGGTCCTTCCTCTGGGGACGGCTCTCTGTATCGCTGGTTCATGATGCCGATGGCCACCCACTTCACTTCGTCTCCTTGATTCAGGACGTTACCGCGGAGCGAGTCGCCAAAGCACAACTGATCGAGAAAGAACAACACACAAGAACTATACTTGAATCGGTTGGAGATGCGATTCTACTCGTTGATGCAAAACTCAAGATCAAGTACGCGAACTCGGTTGCGTTAACTCTCCTTGGAGTGGATATCGCAGAGGTTTTGGAAAAGCGGATTCTCGACGTCCTGGTACTTCGCAATGAAGACGGAAAGGGTGAGAACATTGACATGTCAAAGTTATCGCCGGCTTTCGCAGGCTCGTTGAGTCAAAAGTCGGACCTTGTCGTGCAGAGTCAAGGTAGGCAAATCCCTGTTTCCATCATGGGAACACCGCTTGGCGAGGACGAGCATCCGGATATACTTTTGGTCATTCATGACACGAGTGCCGAGCGACAACGAAGTTTGAATTCCGATCTTCTCGCGCAAATTGATCCTCTGACCGAACTGGCCAATCGTCGAGGCTTTGAGCGTGCCATCGAGGACACGATAGCTTCAGCTTCCAAGCACTCCAGTCTCGCTCTGATAGACCTAGACGAGTTCAAAGGAATCAATGATACGCACGGCCACGCCGCAGGAGACGCACTTTTGCGTGAAGTCGCAAAGCGGCTCAAATCGGCAATACGAAAAGATGACGTCGCTGCCAGAATCGGTGGTGATGAGTTTGCCCTGGTACTTCCAGGCTGCCCAAAACACCGCGCAATCGAGATCTCCGAACATGTCCGGTCGCTGATTCAGGATATGGCAATTCCGTGGGAAGAAAGCCAACTCACAATCTCGGTGAGCGTGGGCGTCGCTATTTTTGAATCCGGCATTGACCAAGAATCACTGATGAGTGCCGCGGACGATGCCTGCTACCAAGCAAAACGCGCCGGCAAAAATCGCGTGGTGGTTGTGCAGATCTAACTCGACCACGCTCCCATCGGCCCGAGGTTATGCACGTCTTGATACCCTTTGGACACCAAGATGGACCGAGCGCGGCCGCTCCTAGCGCCTGACCTGCAGTACACCACCACAGGCTTGTCCTTGGGCAACTCCGAGGCACGCTGATCGATCTCAGAGGCCGGGATATTCTTGGCTCCCTTGATATGACCGGAACTGAACTCCTCAGGGGTCCTCACATCGACGAGCACAGCTCCCGACTCGACGAGGGATCGGGCCTCTGCGCCGCTAATCGTTTTGCCCGTCATGACCTTCTTGAGTACGAGCATCACCACGAACAAACCAACCAATATACCGAGCGTTTCCATCGACATCTCTGACCTCCGCGTGGAGAACTATTGCTTAGAGAGTAATTTTTCGCGCAAGGTTTCAAATGCGTGTCGGTAGAGCTATTCTGCCCATACACTCGCGCGAGCTCCCACTGTGAATCGACTCATCATTGCCTTTTTTCTAGCGGCCTTAGGACCTAGCTGCACCAACGACTCTGCCAATGCAAACACAGCGGACTTGGGTTTGCCGGACTCCGCCTTTTCAGACATGCCAGTCGAAGATGATCAGGGTACAACTAACGAAGCGGACGACGGCGATGACTCAGACTCGCCAGACCAGACTGCCTCGCCCGATCAATCCGCGGACTGCTGGCTCCCCGCGCTAAACTCCGAGATTACTCGCGTCCAGCCTATGACAGGAATTGTGCTCTGGGAATCGAGTTGGAATTCGAACGCCGTAAAAACCGAGCCTGGAAACATCGCACTTGAGTTCGCTTACGCCTCGCCGGGAGCAATCTCCACCGGTCCCGGAACCTACGACTGGAGAGCTTTTGACGCCCTCCTCGACCGCATTGCGAGCCGTGAAAATCAAGCCATCATCAGGTTCCACTACGTCTGGCCCGGCCGCCCCACAGAGGTCCCTCAATGGATCAAGGATAGCGCAACGTATCAGGAAACTACTGGTACCACAGAGGGTCAGACTACCTCGTTCCCAGACTGGTCCAGCGCTACGCTTCAGCAGTTTCATCTAGACTTCTTCGAAGCCTTTGCCGAGCGGTATGACTCTGACCCCAGAATTGCGTTCTTGCAGGTCGGCTTCGGGTTATGGGCCGAATACCATATATACGAAGGGCCACGTGAAATCGGCCAAGAATTTCCGTCTCACGCATTTCAAGAGACTTTTCTCAATCATCTTGACCAGCATCTAGAAGATTTGATTTGGAGCGTTTCCATTGACGCTGGAAGCTCCTACTACTCGCCATTCTCCATTAACCAAGCCCTGAGGGACTTGCGATTCGGAGTCTTTGACGACTCGTTCATGCACTCTGAGCACGACGGCTATAACACAGACATGTGGAATTTCTTCGACCACTCGGCAAGGTATCAACGAGCCCCTCACGGCGGAGAGTTTTCTTACTATTCCGCATTCGACCAGGAGAACGTTCTCAACTCAGACGGCATCCATGGACGAACTTTTTCGGAAGAATCCCAAGAGTTCCACATCACGTACATGATTGGTGATGGCCAACCCGAGCACCAAAGCACCGCCAGAATTCGAGAGGCAGGGCTGAACACCGGATATGCTTTCCGCGTTACGCACTTTGAAATCTGCGAAGAATACTCGGAGGTTCACATCACCAATGAAGGCGTGGCACCGTTCTACTACGAAGCCTGGGTTGAGCTGGGCGAAGAGCGAAGTGACGCCAGCTTGCGCGGCCTCCTGCCTGGCGAATCCAGGACTTTCAGATTCAATTCTGGCTCACCAACCCAAAACGCCCCGGCCATCCAGCTGAAGTCCGAGCGCCTGCTTCCCGGGCAAAGGCTGGAATTCAATGCGACACTCGCGGGCTCGAGGTAGGCGATGCGACAAGTTCATGACAACCTTTGGATTTTTGACCAGCCCTTGCGATTCTTTGGCGTGGAAATCGGAACTCGGATGAGCGTGGTACGTTTTGGTGATGACCTTCTTCTCCATTCACCCATCGCCCCCACACCCGAATTGAGGCGAGAGATGGACGCTCTTGGCCAGGTCAAGTGGGTGGTCGGGCCGAACAAATTCCACCATCTCTACCTTAAACCCTGGATGGACTTGGGGGCTCACGCGTGGGCGTCTCCAGGTCTCGCCCAAAAACGCAAAGACCTACAGTTTGAGGGCCTGCTAGACGCCCACCTACCTTGGCCGGACGAGCTTGAGGTTAAAGTGCTGGAGAGCCTGCCATTTGTGAACGAAGCAGTGTTCTTTCACCAGCCTTCCAAGACGTTGATCGTAACAGACCTACTCTTCAACATTCCCAAAACCGCCCCACTGCTAACACGATTGGCTTTGGGTTTAGGCGGCGCGTACCCTGGCCCGAGCGCTAGTAATCTCGAGCGCTTGGCAATGAAGCGTGATGTGGCTCGCAATGAAATCCGAACGTTGCTGGACCACGCCCCCGAGACCATCGTGCTCGCCCACGGTCAAATCATTGCTGACGATGCCACGGCCAAACTTCATAAAGCGTATGGGTGGTTGGGTGATTTCTGATAGCGCACCTCCTCCAATGGCCCCGCATCCTAAGTTTCGCTTCGAGCGAGTGAGTGCATGCCAGATAAGAAAAGAGGATTCAAAGGCAACAAGGCCGCCCTTCCAAGTAAAACCTGCACGGTCTGCGGCCTCACAATGACGTGGCGCAAGTCATGGACCAAGAACTGGGAGGATGTAAAGTACTGCTCGGAGAGGTGTCGTCGCAACAAGTCACAAGCCTCTGAAGGTGAACCTACGTGAAGGAGCCGGTTGAAATCACATTGGCCTCGGACCGACGAACGCGGTACGCCCAAATCAAAGAACACTTTCCCGAAATTCAAGGCAACGAGAGCCAATGGGACGGCACGCGTGAGGCGGCGCTCAAGGCGCTGGCAGCTGTCGACCCTCTGGCGAGGTTACGCGCCTCTCCCCTTATTTTCGGCACGGAGTGCTCACACTGCGAGAAGCCGCCGAATTTGCCGTCGGAAAGTATCGTGAAGGTGCGTACAAATTCGTGTTTGAATTGGCTTGGCGAGACTTCTGGCGCCGAGTCTGGGAGAAGCGAGGCACTGGTATGTGGCTCGGCACACTCGACCATGTCGAGTTTGTGCAGGAGCCTGCGTTTGTGAACTACAAGGGCCCAGTGTCCAGGTTCACGAAATACTGGAAGACGGTTCAAGGACAATGGTTTCCAAAAACCTAAGGGTCACGTTGTTTTTGGCCCGTCTTCTTTGGCGTCTTCAAACTCGGACTTCGCCTCTTCAATAGTCTTTCCGTCCAGGAAGTAGGCGGTGGCGGCGCGACCTATTCCGTAAGTCGCAGCTGCCGCAATCGCAGCGGAAGCAGCCGTTCCGGGTCCAAGTGCAAGGGTCTTTAAAAGCGCCCTCGCCACTTCTCTGAGTCCGTAGCCAATCCCCACATTGAGTCCCATGGCTGCCATAAACTCGGCAGCCGTTTTTACGTTCATCTCTCGACCTGAAACGTACGCGATCCCCGCCACAAGACTCACCTGAAGACTCGTTATAGGCGCTATATCAGCCACCGGAAGAGGCGTCGCAGCAATTCCACCGCAGAGTCCCGAAACCACGTTGGTCAGGCGGTGTGCAATCGTGCGTTGAACGCGAGTCATGCGAGACAGTCGCGCAAAGGTAACCTGGGCCTCATCCGGAAGCTCTTTTGCCAGGTAGAAGACGAGGTCTTCGATACGCCACCGCTCGTCGGCACGCAACGTGCCGTCCTTCTTCCACGACATATACGAGCTCACGCCTATCACGGCGACCAAATCCTTTTTCAGCTCAGCGTGTTCACGAATTTTATCGTCGAGGTGGCGCTGTACCTCTTGGACGCGCTTGAGCTTTTCTTCAATATCGTGCGGGTCCTCGTCTTCAGCCTCATGCAGCCTAACATTTTTTGGCTCGAGCTCGTCCACATGCGTAATCACGGCAACAATCGGCATGTGTTCTTCTTTGAGTCGGCGCCGAATGTTGAGCAACGCATCGATATCTGCGTCAATCGCGGCATCCACTTCCTTTGCCTTTACCAAAAATAACACCGCATCGGGCAGGCGCTCACCAATAGAAGCAACGATTGATTCTAGTGGCGAAGACTCCTCATCTTCGCCTTCGGGCTTGCTCCCCTCTTGGAGTCCTCGAGTATCCAGAATCTCGATATTTCCGAGCTCGCTCTCGTAAGTCCACCAACGCCCACGGCCAGTTTGAGACTTCGTGTGACCAACTTCTGCCACCTCCTGTCCAAAAATCGCGTTGACGAGGCTCGACTTCCCGCTGCCTCGACGTCCAACAAGGACAAACCTTGGGGCACGTTGTTCTAGTATCAATCGTCTCAATTCGCCTAACTCCAGCCGAAGGTTTTGAGTCCCCGGAATGTTTTCCAGAAGCTCTTCGAGTTCCGCTACCAAATTCGCAAATTCGCTCACAATCACCCTCTGACTTTGCTTGGGTCGTTGTATACCATCTTTTCCGGAGTATAGCCCCTGGAGGGGTTTATGGTATCGCATTTGGCAACTCGGCTAGAGACAGGAATTTTATGAAAAATCTATCGTCAGTGCTTGTACTCTTCGTCTTAATGACATTCGGATGTGCCGGAAAAACCGTCACCGAAAGCTGTGAGATCAAACATGAAGGTCAGTGTTACACCGAGGCAAAGTCAGCCTGTGCCGCCGCGGGGTGCCCGGACGACTGTGTGCTTTTGGAGACCTATCCTGCTCAAGTAAGTTGCGAGTCCGAGACGTCCGACGCCACCGTCAATCCCGACCAACCGGTATCATCCACAAAGCCTGTACTCTTCGTAGTTTCTGGACACACAGAGCTCGGTGATACAGGGAAGAAGACCGGCTATTTCCTGAGCGAAGTGGCGCATCCTTGGCACGTTCTGTCACAAGCTGGAGTCGGCGTAAAATTCGTGAGCCCCAATGGTGGCGCGGTTGAAATGGACCCAAAGAGCAACGACCTCGAGGACCCGATAAACGTTGAATTCCTCGCGTCCCCAGACGCGAAAGAACTCACGAACACCATGAAACCATCGGACGTGAATCCCGCTGATTTCTCGGCGATTTTTTATGCGGGCGGACATGGTGCAATGTGGGATTTCCCAAACAACGCCGAACTCGCGCAAGCTGCCGCGACAATCTACGAGAATGGTGGTGTGGTTGCCGCGGTTTGCCACGGACCGGCCGGACTTGTGGATATCAAGTTGAGCGATGGGAGTTATCTGGTTGCGGGGAAAAAGCTCGCCGCATTTACCAACGCGGAGGAAGACGCTGTCGAGCTCACCTCGGTTGTCCCCTTCTTGCTCGCCGACAAACTCACGGAACGCGGAGCAATCCACGTTCCTGCCGAGAATTTTGAAGCACATGTCGTCGCCGACGAACGACTGGTAACCGGCCAAAACCCCGCGTCAGCGACTGGCGTGGGCGAGAAAATCCTAGAACTCATCAGATAAGCGCCGGTCGATCTCATTTCGGCAAGAGGCGTTTCCAAAGCGGCCGAGAGAGAAGGATGGATCGAAAGACCAGGGCTGGACCAGTTTTGCCTTTCGATTTGAGGAATTCATACTGACCCCGCAAAAACTTAGGGCCTAAGAAAGCGTCGGCGAGCTCCTGGGATTCCCGGGCATTGATCTTGCGCAATTCGTCAAGACTCATACTCGCCTTAAAGCTGCGTTTACGCCCGTCACAAATCCATTGCTTCGCAAGCTCACTCGCTTCTTCCAGCAGATTTTCGTGCGCTACAACCTGGTCCACAAGTCCTATCTCAGCGGCCTCAGAACCCGTTGGCTGCCAACCCTCAGGTCCGAGCATTCGCCGTGCAGCATCCTCGCCCACAAGCTTTGGAAGGAGCACGCTTGAGCATCCTTCCGGAGTCACGCCAAGCTTCGCAAACGGAGTGGAGAAGGTGGCGCTTTCACTAGCGATTATCGCGTCACAAAGGGTGGCTGAAGTGACGCTCGCACCAATAGCAGGACCGTTTACGGCCACCATGATCGGCTTTGGAAAGTTCAAGAACATCTCGAAAAGGCCCTGGTTTTGCTCGACGATGAACGCGTGTAGCTTAGCTGGATGGCCGGGCGAAATCACCGCACTAAGATTTACGCCTGCACAATAATAGGGGTCCGCACCGGTCAGGATCAAAACCTTGGTGTCGGCATCATTCGCAGCGCGCTTGAGCGCCGCCCCAAGGGCATCCAGCATATCCATCGTCCAGCCATTCAGCTTTCGAGGATTGTTCAAAGTGAGGGTCGTCACGTGGTCTTTTGTTTCCCACAAAATCAGGTCATTCGTTTCAGTCATTATCTCTAGCTCGTGAAAAGGTGCGCTTGGGCTCAATGCGGGCGCGAATCTAACAGCCGAGTAATCTGAACGGAAGTCAGGAATCTTCAGGTTTCGCGAACCCGACCCAATACACCACGGCGGCGAAGACAAGCTGGAAAGGCAGACGCACCCAAAGTAACCATGGTTCGCGTGGCATACCTTCGAGGTAGATTTCATTGACTGCCATATTGATATTGGCGGGAAAAACCGCGAGGAGCAGGAGCAAGAGCCCCCAGGTCGCCACTCGCCGTGTCTTTGGCACCAAAAGCCCTACACCTCCCAGGATTTCGGCCGCGCCAGAAAGATAGACTAGGCCCAGATGCCACGGCAAAACGCCAGGCATCATCTTCAAGAACGGTTCAGGGGACACAAAATGAATCACGCCGATACCGATGAATCCGAGGCCGACAAGAGCTCTCAAAACAATTCGCATTCGCTCAATTCGCACAGATGCCATAAAGGACCTCTACCCACCGGCGCCGTACACATTCACCACGTCATCAAAGGCCTGACGGACGTTGTACGAACCACCGAGATACTCCAAATGCTGATGCAACTAGGATTGCCCTCGGTGCAAAGCAATCACTCTTGGACCGGAAGAACGAGGCGTGCATCCAACCGAATGTACTCGTATGGAGGCAAGTCTAATGAGCAAGAATGCAATCGTCATAGGGGCAGGATTTTCGGGCCTCTCCGCCGCCTCTCACCTCGCCGCCGCGGGCGTCAAAGTTACCGTGTTTGAAATGCACGAGCAGGCTGGTGGCCGAGCGCGCACATGGTCCCAAGATGGATTCTGCTTTGACATGGGGCCGAGCTGGTACTGGATGCCCGACCTTTTCGAGCGCTACTTCTCTCATTTCGGCTACGACGTAAAGGACCTCTACGAACTCAAGCGCCTTGACCCGAGCTACCGTGTGGTTTGGCCTGAAGGCGACCACTCGGATGTTCCGGCTGGCGTTGACGCCTTGCGCGCGTTCTTCGAAGCGCACGAGCCAGGCGCAGGCCGCAAACTCGACGAGTTCCTCAGCCAGACAAAGTACATTTACGAGGCGGCGTATGAAGACTACCTCTTTCGCCCTTCCCTATCCTTCTTCGAGTTTGTCGACCCGCGTTTGGTCGGCGAGCTCTTCAAACTGCGCATGCTTCGCTCCATGCATCGCTATGCACGGGGCTTCTTTAAGAATGAGCGTCTGGCGCGGCTTGTTGAGTGGCCTGTACTCTTTTTGGGGGCCTCGGCTCGCGAGACGTCGGCCATGTACAGTTTGATGAGTTATGCTGATATGGCGCTCGGAACCTGGTACCCTCCGGGCGGCATGCACCGAATCATCGAGGCAATGGTGAAGGTCGCCGAGGAGCTTGGCGTAGAGTTTCGTCTCGGCGAAGCCGTAGAAGAGATTATTGTGGAGAATGGACGGGCAGTCGGCGTCAAAACACACGAAGGCACCCAGCGTGCGGATGCGGTCCTCGCCAGCGCGGATTATCACTTCGTAGAGACCAAGCTGCTGGCGCCGGAACATCGCCAGTATGATGAAACCTACTGGGAAAGCCGAACGATGAGCCCGTCAAGCCTTCTCTACTACCTCGGAGTCGAGGGCGATTTGGGCGAGCTACCTCATCACACGCTCTTCTTCGACGAAGACCTCGATACCCATATGGACGCTGTTTATGACCAGGCCAGGTGGCCCGAGGCACCTCTTTTCTACGCGTGTGCCCCCTCGGTGACCGACCCCACCGTCGCTCCAGAAGGGTGCTCAAACCTTTTCCTGCTAATCCCACTGGCGGCAGGACTTCGTGACGACGACGGGAAACGCGAGAAACTCTTCGACATGGTCATGGACCGGCTTGAGAGACATACAGGTCGACCACTTAGGGAGCGGCTTTTGGTGAAACGTTCGTACGCAATGAGAGACTTTGAAGCCGATTACGGAGCTTTCAAAGGCAACGCGTATGGAATGGCCAATACGCTGCGCCAGACGGGGCCGCTTAAACCGACGTTGCGCTCTAACAAGGTTCGTGGCCTCTATTATGCTGGACAGCTAACCGTACCGGGACCAGGCATGCCGCCCAGCCTTGTGTCAGGAGAACTCAGCGCGAAGGTGCTGATCGACGATCTTTGGAGAACAACATGAAGCCGCACATTGCAACAATAATCCTCTCAGTCATTCTCATCGCTATGTCGGCATGGGGGTACTTTGGTTCAGCCACTCCATCAACCACAGCGCTCCTTCCGATGGGCTGGGGCGTCATGCTTGCGCTTTGTTCTATCGGCGTAAAGAAGGAAAACAAGATCGTGGCTCATATCGCGGTGGTACTTGTGGTGATTCTAGCACTCGCACTTTTTATGCCGCTGAAAGGCTCTTTCGGGCGCGGCGATTACGTAGCGTTTACCAGGGTTTCCATCATGCAGCTTGCGCTATTCGGCACCCTCGCAATCTACATACGTTCTTTCGTACAGGCTCGGCGCAACAAATGAACACTGACACCATCTTCCTTTTCGATATTGACGGTACCCTCATCACTACCGGCGAGGTTGGTAGAAGAGCGTTCATCGAAGCCTTTCACGAACTCACCGGAGTCGCCGACGCTTTTGGTGGCTACAGTTTTGGTGGACGCACCGACCGTGCGATTGCCAGAGCTGGACTTCAAGCGGCCCAGCTGGTCGACTCCGAAGATGCCATCGATGGCATTCTAAGCCAGTACCTGTTGCGGCTCGAAATCACTTTAGCTGACTCGCCTGAATTCGCAGTATTGCCTGGCGTACACACGGCTATCGAAGCACTTGCAAGCCGTAATGCCTCGCTAGGAATCGGAACAGGTAATGTGGAAAAAGGCGCCCGAGTCAAACTTGAGCGAGCAGACCTTAACCGATGGTTTGGGTTCGGTGGCTTTGGATGCGACGCAGAGGATCGCGCCGAACTCCTTCTTGCAGGAGCCAAAAGAGGGGCACATCGCCTGAATCGCCCGTTGGACTCCTGTCGTGTAATCGTCATCGGCGACACCCTACGCGATGTGAGTGCTGCGCACGCCATTGGAGCCACGTGCATGGCAGTAGGTACAGGTGGAGTTTCCCGCACCGAGTTTGAGCATGCCGGTGCCGAATGGTTCTTCCATACCCTCGAAGAACCCGACGCACTTCACATTCTTTTGGGCCTCGCAAACCCTAACGAGTGATTTAGCCAATCATTGCTTTCCAGCGGGCGAGGTCCGCGGCCGGAGCTCTAAGCTTAAAGGTTGTCCCCATTTCGTCGTGTGTCTCGCTAAGCACGCTAGCCTGATGGCGAATCTGTCCTACCACTGCCCCCTTGGAATAGGGGACAAAGAGGCTTGCAGGTTTCAAAAGGCTGTCCCGCAGGCGCACCAGATTCTCCTTGAGCAGGGCTACAGAAGTCGGGTCCATCGCACTTACCTGGAGGGCCTCGGGGAACTCCTCAATAAGCCTATCCTGCGTTTCCTCATCCACCGCGTCGATCTTGTTTAGAACCAGCACTTCATCTTCGCGCTCGCCCATCGTCTCGGTCAGCGTTTGATAGACTACCTTCATCTGGTTGCGCCATGCGGGGTCTGATGCATCTACAACCACTAGAAGGAGAGTCGCGTCGCGAGCTTGATCGAGAGTGCTTCTGAAGGAAGCCACAAGTTCGTGTGGTAGATCCTGAATGAAGCCAACTGTATCACTCACCAAAACGGTGGGAGTCACGGCGGGCTGCATCTGCCTCACCGTGGTTCCGAGCGTCGCGAACAACTTGTCTTCGGCCAGGACATCGGCGCCAGTCAGAGCTCTCATCAGGGTGGACTTGCCGGCATTCGTATAGCCCACCAATGCCAGCACCGAGACATCGGTACGCTGGTCGCGCCTGGTCTGATCCAGTTTGTGGAGGTCTTCGAGCTCGTGCGTGAGCTGGGCCACGCGGTCGCGAATCCGCATCTTTTCGAGCTCAATGTTTGTGTGCCCTCGACCGCCCCGGCCACCACCACCGCGTCGGTCATTGCCAGTCCCTCGCTGGCGTAACCTCGGCAGGTCGTATCTGAGTCGAGCAAGCTCAACTTCGAGTCGTGATTCCCGGGTCTGAGCGCGTTTTTCGAAAATCTGAAGAATGACTGCCGTTCGGTCCAAAACCGGAATGTTTAAGTCATTCTCAAGATTGATTTGCTGTCGGGGGCTAAGTTGCGCGTCAACCAAAACTAGGTCCGCAATTGGCTTGACCTCATTTTCCGGCTCTTCCTCATCTTCCTCCAGTTGTGGTGGACGGGTCTGAAGGAGTTCCACGAGTTCCTCAATCCTTCCGGCTCCTAGAAAAGACGACTCGGTCCGTCGTGGCCGCTTAATCAGCTCCACGCCCACGACTTCGATACCAAGCGTGTCCGCAAGTCGGCTTAGCTCGCCGTCAACACGTTCCTCCTCATCCATGATGAGCAGGAACGCACGACCACCTTCAAACCAGGCGACCCCTTCTTGGAATGCTTCTACCGTTTCGCGGGCCATCTGGCCTCCCTTGTGCTGCTTGGACGAACGCCGTCCTGTGGCAGCGGAAGGTAGACACAAGAGAGTACCAAGTCAAAGTCAGATACACGCCAAGAATTCTTCGATGTTTGTATAGCCATCTGAATCGCGATCCGTGGCGGAATCCGAGGGATCCATTGGATCGAGTCCTCGAGCGGTTTCCCAGGCGTCTGGCATGCCGTCTGCGTCGGAGTCCGTAGTTGGAGTGCCGGCTACAAGAGTTGGCCAACCGCCTACTTCGTCCGGATGGTCGATGAGTTGACCGGTCTTGTTGATGACATCAGCCACCACCCGGGTATCGACCGAATCACGTAGCGGCAGGGACGCGCCCACAGTAGGCAAAAGCGAGTCTTGAAGAGCAGACGCTGCTACGGGAGCTATCGGGGCTGAACTCATTGGGAACGGTGTGAGAGACCGCGCCTCGGGGGGCAACGGCGAGCCATTATAATCTCCACCGTGAATTCCCCCCCAACCGATAGCGGCCCAAGGGTCATTGATATCCGAACGCGGGCTAATGTTGTCATCCACGAACAAAGAGCCTGGCAGTGGGTTCGATACGATGATTTGATACCGGGACGGTCGGTAGTTCAGGCCAGGCAAATAGACGTTGCCCACGAGGTTTGCACGAGCGCCCTCGGGCATTCCAAGAGTAGTTCCCACCTGATACCCGTTGTAAACAACATTATTCACAACCTCGAAGGGGTGGGCAGATTGAACGAGCGGACTTCTGTCATCGTTGTGCGCAAAAAGATTCCTTAGGATGGACATCCTAGCGTTGTCCGGGCCAGCGATGAGCCCCTTGGAATGAGGCTCTTGATACTCATGGGTAGAGTCAAAAAGAGCCTCGGAAATGATGCTATCTTGTATTGTAATGTCTCTAGCGTCGTACCAGAAATTTACGTTTTCGTCTGTCGCCCAGCTAAACGACATGTTTGCAAATATCAGCCTTTCGCCCCCTGCCACCGTAAGTGCATCCACACTGTTCGACAGCAGAGTCGATGGCCCTGGCCTGACCCGAATGTGTTGAATGACGATATCGTCGGCATTTGTCGTGATGGCGGGCGATCTCACCGATTCAGCTGTTCTTATGGCAATCCCACCGCCTGGAGCGCTCTGGCCAGCGATCGTGATGTTGGGATTCTGAATGCTCAATGTCGACTGAAGCTCAATGGTTCCGGCAACCTCGAACACCACAATTCGCGGCCCCTCGGCTTCGATAGCCTCACGCAATGAGCCGGCGCCGCTATCATTCAAGTTGCTCACAACCAGAACCTGCCCTCCTCGCCCACCTACCGAAGCCGCTCCAAACCCAAGCGCTCCCGGAAACGCACGAAGAGGACCAAAATCTCTACATCTTGGCTCAATGCCAGTGCCCATATCTTCAAGATCGACACCTACGTCGGGCAGTCGATCATCACCCCCCCAGTCAAGATCCTCCACTTGGCCTAAGTCGACAACTGAAGGACCGAAGTCAGATGAAGAAGAGTCGGGTGTAGCATCGGCTCCAGTTTCTATTTGCGTTGTCCCTTCACATCCCCAAGTCAACGAACCCGCGAGTAAAGCCATAACCAAGTTTCGCAATCTCATCATATCTCCGCAGGGAAGTCGTAAGCAGGGCTAAGTGGGCAGCCTAAAGAGCCTCGTAGTTGATGTCTAAACTAATCGTCCCCTTCCAGATATCTCCCTGAGAGATGTAGTCGCCCCAGGCAATATTCCTTCTCTCATATCCAATCCATGCCCCAATCGCTCCGTATTCGAAGGCGTAGGCGTAGCCCGCTCGGCCACCATAATCTAAGTATTTGTGTGTCTCTGACCACTTTCCAGCAAAACTCAGCATCACGGGGTCGATTCCAAGGAAACCCTCCACACCGAAACCAAAGAGAAACCAGGGGTAGACCTTTTGCGTGTAAACAAAAGGCATTCGGAAGAACCACTCGCTATCGTCGTTGTCCAAAAGTGTCTCGGGAAACCCGGTGTTCGGATACTCATGGAGGAAAGTGTAGCGCCCCATTCCGAGGCGAAACAGAAACCCATATCGCAGCCAAGCTTGGTCGAACATAAAGTCGGTGAATCCGATATGCAGGCCACCCTCGCCCACCTCACTATCGATCGCATATTCCCGAATCGGGTTGGCGTCGGAGATGTTTAGGCGATTGTCTGTCCCGCCTCCCCATCGGTAATACATCCCGCAATCGAGTCCCGAATATTCGGCAGGACTGTGCTGACGGTACTCATACTCATACGTGGTTTTTCCTTCTTCAATGGCTTTGTTCCTCGCCGAAGTGGCGTTTCCTAAGGCTTCCGTGGTGGTCATCAAAGAGCCACAGACAATTCCTGAGCGATCGAGCAAGGCAATCTCGTTGGTCTGATGCTCAAGATCGTAGCCTTCGGTAAGTGTATTGGAATTATTGTTGGGAGTGATGGCCTCGGTTTCCAATGCACGCGAGTAGCTCATATGGGAGCAAGCCGTGGTCAAAAGGATTCCGAGGGGCATCAGACCGACCGCGGCGAATTTCAAGTACTGCATTATGTTCCGAGGTTGAGTTGACACATCTTATTCGCGCACGGCCAGCGCGCGCAAGTAGCGGTGGTCTCCGTTCAATCCCGAGGCAAAGCCATTCTCACGTGCTTTGAAGACGGAACGACGGTATACTCCCACAACCAACTGTATGGACGCTGGATAACCCGAAGACGCGGGGGTGTTCCAGAAACTAATCGGTCATTGCGGTTTGCCGTTCACAACGCCAAGCATTCTGCGTTTCTATACAGTGCATCGGATATTGAAATCCTTGCACAAGAAGACGTAAACACGCACCCCTATCTGCAAAAGCTCGGCCCGGATCCTCTTCTTGAAGAAGTGTCTGAAGCCGAAATTCTTCAGCGCTTTAAGGACCCAAAGTTTTCTCGACGCCAACTTGGGACCCTGCTTCTTGACCAGGGATTCGTGGGCGGCATCGGAAACTACTTGAGGAGCGAGATACTCTGGTACGCAGGGGTACATCCAAAGGCAAAACTCGCCGAACTCGAACAGACACGCCTGGAACTCCTGGCACAAGGCACCTATCTCCTAATGCAGCGTGCCTATGAAACGGGGGGCGTAACCAATGAACCCGACCGGGTAGCGAAGATGAAAGCGAATGGAATTCGCCGACGAGATTACCGTCACTTTGTCTTTGGACACGAATCCAAGCCGTGTCCAACCTGTGATGAGGCCATCATCCGAGAGGACCACGCAAGCCGCCGAGTCTACCTATGCCCAAGCTGCCAGAGATAAATAAACAACGGGGTTAGACCGACACCTTTGAAGCCCTGGTCGCAAGGATTGCCAGAAGTACGATACCGCAAAAGAGTGCGGCCTCTAGCACTTGCGCCAACCCTTCGAAATAAGGAAGAGAGAAGACAGCCAGGAGTGCTGCAAAGCCCAGACGCCCCGCCAGACTTTGTAGTGAAAGATAAGTAACCCGAATCTCACTAGAAAGACGGGGCGCTACAGCGGCCCTTAACGGGGCATCTTGGAGGGCCCTCGGAACAGAACGCAACAAGAGAAAGAAGACCACCAGCCAGTTCTCTAAGAAGGCCATCAGACCCACCAAAAGAAGCTGAGCCGCAATCGAGACTAGAATGACCTTCTTCAGCCCCAAACGCTCTGCAAGACTACCGCTCAGACGTGCAAATGGCACAGCGACCAGCATAACAAGTGCCATGTGAACACCGGCCATCAACGGAGTCATCCCATCCGCAAAGTGGCTCGGTTCTAGTTCGCTGAGATAGGCTTGATAGAACTCGTAGGGGATATGATTCACAATGGTCGCGACAACGAAGGCGAAAAAAAGCCAACCCAGTGGTGCGTTGCGAGTTTCGGCCAACGATAGCCTCACAGACTCCTTGATGTTCATTGAGCTCGGTTCATCGGTTTCCAGAACGGGCTTAAACGCAAGCGTCACTGCGAGCGCCAGACAACCAGCCGCCCCTGAAAGCACGTAAGGGTACACCAATTCAACGCTCGCCAAACCTCCTCCACAAAGAGCAGCGAGAGCCGTTGAGGCGAAAGTCACGCTTGAGATTCGCGCTTCTCGCGACGAATACTCTTTGACCAAATCGAGTGCCTTGAGATTTGCGAGGTGAAAAGACGTATCAGTTCCTGAATTTAGCGCCAATCCCAAGGCGAGCAAAAGTTGGGCAATCACAAACTGCCAAAAGGTCGACGCCAACACGAAAACTGCGTATGCCAAAGCAAGAGATGATGCGGCGTAGACAAGCGTTCTTCGACGTCCAAACCGATCCGAAAAGTACCCGCTTGGCACCTCAAAAAACACCACGCCCAGATAGTAAACGGAGCCGAGGAGAAGCACTTCGTCAAACGCGACTTTGGAGAGAAAGAAAAGGAAGAAAACCGGCATCCATGCGAAGAATGAGACTGCCCCCACGTACCACGGATAAAGCGCAAGATTACGCCGCGCGTTGCTCACTTGATTCATGGGTGATCGAGCCAAAGCGAAGGACCATGGCCGGCACAACAACCATGTTCAACAAAGTGGATGAAAAGAGACCGAAGAGAATCACAAGTGCCATCGGGGCCTGGATCTCACTTCCAGGCTCGCCCAACGCCAACGCTAACGGGAGAAGTCCAAAGCCCGAGGCGAGTGCCGTCATCAGGATTGGCGATAGGCGCTCAGATGCTCCTTGAATCACGGCATCTCTTGGACTCACCACACCTTCTTCTCGCTGCAGGTGTTTGATGTGCGTGACCATCATGATGCCGTTTCGTGTGGCCACCCCAAAGAGCGTAATAAACCCGATGATTGAGGCGATGGATATCACACCACCCCCCACCCAAACGCCGCCCACCCCACCAATCAAGGCAAGGGGTAGGTTCAACATGACGAGGCTCGCGTCTCGGCCTGAACCCAAGGCCACAAAAAGCAGCAGAAAGATGCCCAGAATGACCAGCAGACTCAGCCAAAAGAGCGCATTCGCAGCCTTTTCGGCGGCCTCAAACTGCCCCCCGTACTCAATATGATAGCCGCTCGGAAGCGTCATCTTACCTAGGCGTTCGGCAATCTGATCGACTGCTGTCCCAAGGTCTGAACCGCTCGCAACGTTAGCCATCACCACGATTTTTCGCTGTCCGTTCTCACGACTAATCTGATTTGGAGTACCGTCCCTCGAAACTGTGGTGAGTGCTTCTAACGGTACCCAAGAACCGTCTGGAGCCTTGATACGTGTTGACCGAATCTTAGCTTGGGTCTCGCGAGCTGAATCCGGGTAACGCACAACGAGATCTAGAGAATACGGCCCCATAAGTAGCTGTGACACAGTTCGCCCATAGAACGCGGTCTCCAGTGCTTCAGTGACATCGTGCACCTTGAGCCCATGCATCGCTACGGCATCTCGATCCAACTTCATTGAGAGTACCGGCAGATGGCTCTGCTCTTCGATAGCAAGATCGACAAGCCCCGGTACGGACATCATTTCCGCTTCAGCGAGGCCAGCCAGTTGCTTCAGCTCGTTGAGGTCAGGCCCAAAGATCTTCACGGCGATATTCGCTCGTGTTCCGGAAAGCATGTGGTCAATCCGGTGCGATATTGGCTGCCCAATCACGATATTTGTGCCGGGAATCTGCTTAAACTCTTCGCGCAACGCCGCCAAAAGTGCAGCTTCGGATCGTTCGTTCATCTGCAAACGCACATCAATTTCCGAGGCATTGGTCCCCATTGCGTGCTCGTCAAGCTCTGCCCTACCCGTACGTCTCGCGGTTGAGACGACTTCTTCATGAGAGAGAAGAATGCGTTCAACGCGGCCGGCAATCTCGTTGGAACGAGTGAGTGAGGTTCCGGGAGGACTCACCACGGAGATGGTCAGTGCGCCTTCGTTGAACTCCGGTAAGAACGATCGCCCCGCCACCAACGCGGCGGCCCCAGCGAGTAGAACGGCAATGAGAGCGATTGAGGCAAGCGTCTTCCATGAACCCACCGTCTTTTGCAACATAGATTCGTAGCGGCCCCTCAACCACTTGACCCCCTTGGGCTCCAGCCCCTCTCGAACAGCCTTACTATTTGGCAGAAGCAACAAACTTAGGACTGGCGTGACCGTGAGGGCCACCACGAGCGATGCTCCCAAAGAGACGATATATGCCACACCGAGTGGCTCGAGGAGCCTTCCCTCCACACCCTCGAGGAAGAAAATCGGCGTGAATACGAGCATAATGATGAGAGTCGCAAAGACGATCGATCCTCGAATCTCCTTGCTCGCGAGGAACACGAGCTCAGGGATCGAAACTTCGGTAAAAAGCTCTCCCGCAGCCCTTTGACGCAGACGTCGCACGATGTTTTCAACATCGATGATGGCGTCGTCTACGAGCGCCCCGACTGCGATCGCCATGCCGCCAAGAGTCATCGTGTTGATTCCTGCACCCATGGCCGAGAGAACCAAGACAGTAGCCAAAAGGGAGAGCGGAATCGCAAGTGCGGTGATGATGGTTGCACGGCCGCTCATGAGGAAGAAGCCGATGATCAGGATTACGAGGAGAGCACCATCTCGCAGGGCTTCGGTGACATTATTGACCGCATTTTCGATGAAGTCGGCCTGCCGCAAGAGGGCGCGGTCGAGTTTGACGCCTTCTTCCAAATCAGCCTCGACGCTGTCGAGCACCTCCTCAATGCGTCGAGTGAGTTCAAGGGTATTCACGCCGGGTTGCTTCTGAATCCCCATGATGACTCCAGGACGCCCTGAAACGGCCGCATCGCCACGTTTTAGCCCTCCGGCTACCTCCACGTGGGCGAGGTCGCCCAAACGAATAGGGAGGCCCTCACGCGCTGTCACAACCGAGTTTTTTAGATCCTCGATCGTCGTTGCCCGTCCCAGGCCCAACAACAAGACCTCTTCCCCACCTTCCTCGTAGAATCCGGCCGAACTATTATCACTCGCCTCAGCCACCGACTCAACGACTTCATCGAGTGAGACATCGTAAGCTTGTAGGTCCGCAGGCCTAATGATCACTTGGACTTGTTGGAGGGCACCACCGATCGGAACCACCTGTGAGACGCCCGGAATGGCGAGTAGGCGGCGGCGCAATTCCCATTCGGCGAAGGTGCGAACCGAAGCTGGCGAAACAGTCTCTGAGCTGAGCCCAATGAAGAGAATTTCACCCATGATGGACGATGTTGGCGCAAGTACCGGTGGCGCAATATCAGGCGGGAGCGAAGCTTGAACGAGCTGCAGCTTCTCCGCGACGGTCTGGCGCGCCCGGAAGATGTCTGTGCCCCAGTCGAATTCGACCCAAACCACACTGATGCCGACCGACGTCGAAGAACGCACACGGCGAACACCCGTGGCGCCATTCATTCCAGTTTCGATCGGAAAGGTGACTAGTCTCTCCATTTCTTCCGGCGCCATACCGTGTGCGTCGGTCACCACGGTCACCGTTGGCGAAGACAGGTCGGGGAAAACATCGAGAGGCATCTCTCGCGCAATCAAGAATCCCCAGACCATCATCGCCGCAGCTAAGACAAGGACGAATAGACGATTCTCAAGGGACCATTTAATGATTGAGTCGATCATGGATAACCCTCAGTGCGCGTGGCCGTGACCGATTTCATCGGAGGAAATGCTTGCCAACTTGACCGTGTGGGCCCCAACCGCTACCACACGTTCGCCCTCTTCCAGACCGCGGGTGATCGCTATCCAATCGCCGTCTTCGATGCCTCTGACGACCGGGCGCCTCTCAAACACTTCCCCTGCTATCTGGACAAAGACCACGTCCATACCGGCGTCGAAGACCAGAGCTGAGCGAGGCACCGCTAGCGTTTTCAGGGGCTTATCCACAACGACTCTCGAATTGGTGGTCATACCGGCAAAGAGTCGACCATCAGGATTATCGACTCGAAATCTGGCCGGCAACGTTCGACTTTTGATGTCTACCTCGGCCGCCACAGACATCAACGTGGAGGCATCCAGTTCAAAAACATCGGTGTATCCAGGTAGTTCAAACCAAACCCCTTGGATGTTTCGGACCTTGCTTAAATACGCCTGCGGTATCGCGGCATCCAGCCACAGCCTCCTTGAGTTCACCACGCGCGCGATGGGTTGACCGGCCTGAACCCATTCACCGCTAGCCACAAAGAGTTCGGCCACCTGGCCACTGAGCGGCGACGGGATACGAAGACCGTCGCGCCCCCCTGATACACGTTGGGAGCCGCCAATATTGCCTTGCCGACGCTGTGCAGACTGCAATGCGGCTCGGGCTTCAGCGAGCGTACTCATCGCATCATCAAGTCGCTTCTGAGGTACGATTCCCTGCTCAACGAGGGGGCCCAGACGCTTGACTTCCCTATCTGCGGACGAGACACGAATTCGGGCGGCTTCCAGAGCAAATTCGAGCCCAGCAAAGTCCGCGTCCTCTTGTGGCCCAACGCTCAAGACAAAGAGCTGTTCTCCCAACTCGACCGACTTACCCACCATCGGATAATCGCCCGGAGCTCCAACCCGCCCGCTCCGAGGCGCCGTAATGAGGGCCTCGGCGTCAGAAGGAAGGGTGAGCCGCGCAAAAGCTTCGAGGGACGGGCGAAGCTCACGGTTGGTCACGGCACTCGTTGAGAAATCCATCTTCCACTGGTTTTCGAGCGTAAAGGAGATTCCTTCTGGTGGGTGTTCATGGAAGTTCTTCTTCGCCAAAGCCTCTGACTCCCAAACTTGAAAGTATCCGAGGTCAAAGGCCTGAGGCCCTTCTTCAGTCTCTAGGCGCACCACAACTTGGCGCTTTCCAGCTGCTTTGGGTGTCACGAGCGGGCGGAAAATCCCCGGAACTGAAGCCTTTTCCACAACAAACTGCTCGGGAGTGGCGTCCCCGGCGGTCAAGATGACAGTGACCTTTCCTTGCGCGACAGGTTGATGGTCATCAAGGCCCGTCAAATGGACTGCAAAGGCACTCTCTTCTCCCTTCACAAGCACCGGAAACTCGACAAAGAGCTGAGTTTTGGCCCCCCAACGGGTGACCTGATGGGACATACCTTCTTCATCGTGGCCATGACCGTGGCCAGCCTCTTCGGCATGGTCATCGTGCGCATGGTCATCGTGCGCATGGTCATGGCAACCCATGATGGTCAAAAGCAGCGATATCAATACGATTACTCTCATTTCACGACCGCCGTGTTCAGAAATTGCAGATCGACAAAGGCCCGACGGGCCTCCCATTCGAGCTCGATACGGGTGAGTCCAAGCTCGAGCTCACTTCTCATGGCCTCTATGACGTCAAAGAGGTTCGCCTCATCGGCTCCGTAAGCCTTTCGGACACCATCACTTAGCAACACGTCCTCTGTGGCGGGGGGCATCGCCGCGAGCGCGTCACGCGTGACTTGAAGCCGCCGCGAAGCCGAATCCCGTGCCGCCATGAGCCTTCGTCCCAACTCGTCGGCCTCCACTTGAACCAAAGTGGCTTTCGCCTCAAGAGACTCCTTGAGAGGAGCATCAATATTCCAGAGCGCAAGCGGGATGGTGAGCGAAACCAAAACGCCGTGAGCCGCCTCGGCTTCGCGCTCAAAGCGATATCCCGCGCCAATTTCCCAGTTTCGAAAGCCAGGACTTCCCCACCCCGAAGCCTCGAGTTCAAGCGCCTGCTCTTCGATACGTAGAATTTGCTCGGATGGATGCTCAGCGGTCGTTTCCAACGTCGCGTCCGGAAGCAAGTTGCCTTGAGTAGATTGACGCTCTTGAACACCGGTCCACGCCGTTAAATCACCCCACGCCTCTTCGAGCTCAATCGTGGCGCGGGCCTGCTCGGCTGCGACGAGCGCAATCTGCCGATGAACCCGCACAACATCCAAACCAGCTGCGTCCCCCGCATTTGCGCGGGCCTTAATCATCCCGAGGGTATCTTTGAGGCGCGCCTCAACCCCCTTTATGAGCTGGGTCTTCTCTTCCAAGAATCGCACTCGCCAGAACGCGTGGCGAACCGCAGCCTCAATCTCTGACTCCAACAATGCCGCTCGAGCCTTGGCCTTCTGCTCTCTTAACGACGACGCTTCTCGCAACGCACCTCGCCAACCACTTAGATCGACGCTCTGAGATATCCCAACAACGATCTCATCACGACGCAGCTCGGGTCCCCAAAGAGGCTCGTATTCAAGACTCAAACTCGGCAACTCATAGGCTGTCCGCTCACTTACCTCGGCGCGTTCTAAGTCAAGCTCCGCTGCTAATCTCTCTTTGGAATTGAGCTCCTTCGCCAAAGTGACGAATGTCTCCTCATCCCATGACTCGGCGAAGAGACTCGAAGGAACAACCATCAAGAAGACGCAAAAAATGCGAGCAACCATCGGACTTTTAAGTATAGGCATACTGAAGATCGCAAGAAACATAGCTAACTCAATGAAGCAAAATCGAGAGCAAGAGCTCAATAGCGTTGTGCACCGGCCAAGCGCCCAAGATGGCAAAACAAGGCAGCGCCAAGGCCACAGGCACCGCATGTGAATGACCTTCTTCGGGACCATCGAGAAGACTTCTTACCCTCGGACCAATGGTGCCGAGCGTCTGGAGTTCCAAACCTCGCATCCGCGCGACTTCGGTCAATGCCTTCGCTACGTGAACGGGATGGGCATCCCGAGCTGCCTCCGAATCGCATGCGAGTTCGCGAAGAAGGTGCAATCGCTTTAAGAGCGGACGCGATGTCTTCTCCGGTAAAATCGAAGCCGCAAAACGGTCAAGGGCGGCCAAGAGCGCATCGCGCCGGCGCGCGTGTGCACGCTCATGAGCCAGAATGGCGTTGAACGACTCCGGGCCAAGGCCCTGAATCAATCCCGAACTCACCAGAATCTTCGGCTCCGTCCAACCCACGGTCAGTGCGATAGGCTCGACCTGGTCCAAAACCCGAATCGAAGCGTCAGATTCGTGAGGCCTGCTAGTCTGAAGCAGTGTTCGCACCAGGCGTCGCTCTCTCCAAATCCGCCTTCCCGTTGCGCTCACCAACACGAGGCTCGGGAGAGCGACCAGAAGCGGAATCAACAACGCCGTAGATCTGTGAGAATGCGACGGGGCGTGCCAAACACAAAGATGGTGATGGTGCGCGTTCATCGAACAATATTCTGCGCCGAACACAAGGCCAGTCACGATGGCAGGCGACATGGCTGAAACAACCACCAAGAGGGACACCCAGATCGGGGCGTAGAGCCATAGCCGCAACACCAATGCGTCAGCCCTTCGCGACTCCCAGTTTCTCGGCACAAAACGCACAACCAGTAGCCAGACCATCGGAGCCACAACCGCAATGGCAATCAAAAGCGCTTTCAGGAACACGCTCACTCCTCGCCCCCTTCCAATCTCTGAGCGATCATCTCTTCGAGCATTCTCAACGAATCTTCGCCCTGCTCTTCTGCTAAGTCCAAGAAGGCCGCGAAGAAGCTTGAGCTATACTGATCATCAAACTGGTTGGCGATTTCCCCGATCAAAAGCTTTTGGAGGTCAGCCCGAGATATGGCCGGGCTATAGACGTAGGAATGACTGACTTTTTCGCGGTGCAAGAGCCCTTTTTGGTGCAGCCTTTTTAGAGCGGAGGCCACGGTGTTGACCGAAACATTTCTCGGTTCTCCCACCAGCTGATGCACCGAAACTGGCGAGAGCTCGCCATTTTTCCAAAGCGCATCAAGCACATCGCGTTCAAGGTCTCCAAGGGCTAGTTCTGGCACTCTGAGCATAGGTCCTCCATCACACTGCTCGAGAATAGCCATGAATCTCCGAGAGTCAATCGGAGTTTTACCGCCCGCCAAGAAAAACGTGGGTTCACGCGTAGGTAGCGTGGAGCCAAAAGGTCTTTGGAAGCTCTTCGAGCTCGAGGACTTTTGACCCGACACCGTCTGTACATGCAGTGATCAGGGGCTTGGCATAATCTTGAAAATAGTCCCCCGACGGGTCGGGCTTTGCCTCAGGCGCATAGAGTCCAGCGACCGTCCACCCGGAAGCCGCCAAATAGAGCGCCTCATCGCGCGGGACCAATTCAAACTCGGTCGCGAATGCTTTCCAAAACTCGCTTGGAATCTGGGCGTGAGCGTCGCTCGAAATATTTGCCCTCTCAACCATGACTGGGGACGCCCCTGCTGTGTACGCCTGCACGAGCCCAACGAGTGCCGGAGCGTACTCGTAGTCTTCGTCGTGATCGTCGAACTCAGTCCAGTTGATGGTGGTACCAAGATGAACGAACGCCAGAGGGAGCTGAGTTTTTTCTGCCCATTCTCGGACGAAAGCTTCCATCCGATAGACATGATCCTGAGTGGGTGGCTCGTCGAGGAAACGGCCTGAGACGATCAGCGCCCAGTTATCTAAGTCGTCAAAAGTATCGAAACCAAATTTTGGCAAGGGATGTGACATGAGATGTCCTTGTGGTGGGCAGAAAAGCCGCATGCTCCTTCACACAGAGAGACCTCGAAAGCAAACAGAACTTAGAAGATCACACCAACTGTCCCTTGATGTTCTTGCCCTTGATCTTCCCTTTCCGAAGTTTGACGAGGGCGGCTTCGGCCACCTCACTAGCGACCGCTACGTAGCTCGCTCGCTCTTCGATCGTGATCTTCCCAAGGGCGTCCACGTCCAGCCCGAACTCGCCAGTGAACGCACCCACAACATCGCCTGGGCGCAGTTTGTCACGCTTGCCAGCGAAGAGCATCAGCGTGCGCATTTTGGCGGGTTCTGGACTTGTGCTCGCGGAAGGGAGTTTGGAAGCCATTCGAGGCTCAATTCCACCGAGAAGCTCAGGTAGAGCTTCGACCTTTCGAGCATCGCTTCGCCCAAGAAGGCTAATCGCAAGGCCGGATTCCCCTGCCCTGCCTGTTCTGCCGACTCGGTGCACAAACTCCGTGATATCTCGAGGCATCTCGAAGTTGATCACAGCACCGAGCTCTTGGATATCGATCCCACGCGCTGCGACGTTCGTGGCCACGAGGAAACGCACGCTCTGGTTCGAGAAGAGCCGCAACACGGCCTCACGGTCGCGCTGCTCCATTCCACCGTGCAGCCCCTCCACCGAATAGCCGGCGTGTTTCAAGACAGCACGGCACGCGTCCACGGTGTCTCGCTCGTTGCAAAAGATCACGGCAGATTCAAGGCTGTGGTAGCTCAGCACGCGCTCTAGGGCATCAAACCTATCAATTCCCTGCAAATCGTAGAGAATTTGGGTGATGTCCGGCGTCTCAGAATCCGCCTCAACCCATACTGGATCCCGTTGAAAAGTCTGACTAAGGCGCTCCACATCCTCAGACATTGTTGCTGAGAATAGGTGGGTTTGGCGCTCCGGCGCCACCAACTCAGCGACCGTCTGCACATCCTCCAAAAAGCCCATATCCAACATGCGGTCTGCTTCATCGAGCACGAGGGTTCTGACCTTGGAGACGTCCAGTGATTTTCTGCGAAGATGGTCTAAGACACGTCCCGGCGTTCCCACCACCACGTCCGCACCATGAGCAAGGGAAGTACGCTGCCGACTTACCGAAGTACCCCCGGTCAGCACCACGACATTCGTATTAGGTATGGGCCTTGCGAGGCGCCGAATCTCTTCGGCGACCTGCGTTGCCAATTCGCGCGTAGGACACAAAACCAACGCTCCCGGCACTTGCCCCGCGGGCTCAATCTTTGAGAGCAACGCAAGACCGAACGCAGCCGTTTTCCCGGTCCCTGTGCTGGCCTGGCCAATCACGTCTTTGCCTTCCAACATATGGGGCAGCGCGTCCGCCTGAATAGGCGTCATCTGAAGATAACCAAGTTGGTCGAGGTTCTCCAACCACGTCGCTTCGAGGTTCAAATTAGCAAAGGATTTATCCGACATACTCTCTCCGGGGCATACAACGTGTCTTCTGACCTGTATTCCCAGAGTTTCCAACCCAAATCTTCAAATTGTGCTTCTAGTCGACGAATGGGTCGCTGAATTTTGGGTCCTCGACGAGCTCTCGGTCAGTCAGAGTCTTGAGAAACGCCACTAACGCCGATTTTTCAGCCGATGTCATGTTGAACTCGAACGCAGCCAGCGGACCATTGAGATTCTGAGCAGGCTGAACGCCATTTGAATAGTGTTCGATGACATCCTCAAGCGTCGCAAAGCGCCCGTCGTGCATGTAGGGTGCCGTCAGTTCCACATTACGAAGTGATGGAGCTTTAAACGTTCCTTCGTCAGTCGCAAGGCCGGTCACGGCGCCGTATCCACGGTCAGTTATCTCGGCATCAAGGCCGTTGGTCGTGGCTTCAACAGGAATCATCCCTTCGCCTTGATGACACGTAAAGCATGCGAAACCCCCACGGCCTGGTGGGGTCGAGAAAAGGAACTTTCCGAGGTTTTCTTCAGCTGTGAAGTTTGGAAAGTCCTCGGACCTCGCGCTAACTTGAGCGCGTCCCACGTCGTAGCGACTCTTTGTGCTCACAATACTTCGAATGAACTGAGCGAGAGCCTTCGAAATTCGATCCGCGCTGACCGAAGAATCTCCAAACGCGGCCTCGAAGAGCGGCGAATAGTAAGGGCCGCCCTCGACCCGAGCTACCAGAGTCTCCAAGGTCATACCCATTTCGACTTGATCTTGGAATGGCATCAGAACCTGCTCCTCAAGTGTAGACGCCCGCTGGTCCCAAAAGAACTGACCCGCCTCGTAATATCGAGCATTGGTCAAGCCCATGGAATGCCTGCCCGTTAGCCCCCCATCGAACCCCACGCTCAGCACACGATTGTCGGAGAAACCTAGCTCTGGCCGATGGCATGACGCACAAGCCACGGTACGATTTGCACTCAGATTCTTATCGTAGAAGAGCACACGACCTAGCGTTGCCCCCTCGTTGGTGACCGGATTGTTCGCCGGAGTGTTATCTGCGGTCGAAAGGGGCTGCTGCTGATGAAAACGCTCTGACTCGTAGTTAAAATGGGAAGGCGTATCGATGAGTGCATAGTTGTAGAGTTCCTCAGGTAGGAAAATCGTGGATGTGTTATCTGAATCAGGTGAAGTCTGCTTTGGAGGTTTTTCGTCCACTTCGATATCCATCACATCTTCTCCTTCTGACGAATCAGAAAGAGGTAGAGCCCCACCAGCCCCAGAGCACCCTACCGAGAGCGCCACGAACCAGAGAGAAAACACACAAAGTTTGAAGGGGGTTTGAATCGGTGACATGGCTGCGCTCCTCGCAAGAGAGATGGACTCTCTTAGAGTAGGCACGCCCACACCCAGGTAAATGCGGCATATTGACGCACCTACGCGCTCTTTGCCTCGGCCGGTTCTTCCGAATGATGCCCCTGCAACCCAAGAAGAACTCGTTCAGGCGTCATTGGAGCCCTAAACTCGTAATCGTCTTCTCGAAACGCTCTCATGGCGTCTCTCAAAGAGAAATACGCCCCGATTCCATACATCAAGGGGGGTTCACCAACGGCCTTCGAGCCGTAGGGACCAGTGGGCCCTGGTTCCGTGAGCCACTCGATTTCCATGTCGTCAGGCATGAAGTAGACGTCGGGCGCCTTGTAGGTGGAGAGCGCGTGAGATAGCAGACGCCCATCCTCATGATACGCCAACTCCTCGAGTGTCATCCAACCAATTCCCTGCGCAAACCCACCCTCGATCTGGCCGAGGTCAACTAACTCGTTCACCGTTCGCCCGAGATCGTGCACGATCTTGACGGACGTAAAGTCATAAGTGCCTCGCAAAACGTCAATTTCAGACTCAACGATCGCTGTACCGTAGACATGATAGGCAAACGGCCGCCCCTTCTCTTTTTCGGCATCAAACCAGATGTTGGGGGTCGCGTAAAACGCATGTTCAGAGAGCCCAACACGGTTGAAGTACGCGTGCCCCACCACCTTTTCCCACGTCCATTCCGTCGGCTCTTCACGATGCCAAACCTTGCCGTCCTTGAACTCCAGCTCCTCATCAGAAACACTTAGCTCCTGAGCCACGAGGCGCTTGAGGCGCTTCAAAATCGCCTGAGTCGCGAGGATTGTTGCATTTCCATTGAGGTCGGCGGTTGCACTCGCTGCGCTCGGAGACATATTCGCAATTCGAGTGGTATTGGTACTCTCGAGCCTGACGCGGCTCGTAGAAATTCCAAACTCCTTTGCCGCGATGTCGATCATCTTCGAGTTCACGCCCTGCCCCATCTCCACGCCCCCTGTGGAGACGCTTACGCTGCCGTCCCCGTAGACGTGAACCAGCGCAGAAGCCTGATTGAAGAAGGTCTTGGTGAACGCAATCCCGAAACATATCGGCATGATCGCAAGGCCCTTCTTTTTGGTTTTGTGCTCTGAGTTGAAAGTATCAGCGGCACGCCTCATGCCGGACCAGTTAAACTTTTCGACCGCTCGATTCCAAGACGTATGAGTTCGGCAGCCCTCGGTCTTCTGACCATAAGGCAACGATTCGCCCTCTTTCAGAAGGTTCTTATACTGCAGAACCTCGCGAGCAAGCCCCATCACGTCGGCAGCCTTGGCGATGGCCGCCTCAACCACGAACATACCCTGTGGCCCACCGAATCCCCTAAACGCCGTGTGCGGCTGGATATTGGTGCGGCAGCAGGCCGCCTCAACTCGGGTGTTCGGGAAAAAGTAGGAGTTTGTGGCGTGAAAGAGGCTTCGCTCGAGCACAGCAGTCGACAAATCGGCGGCCGCACCAGAATTTTGGTAAAGCCTCGCCTCATAGGCCATAAACGTCCCATCTGCCTTCAGCCCGAGCTTAAAATCGGCCTTATACGGATGGCGCTTTCCGGTCATCTTCAGGTCATCTACGCGGTTCAAGACAAGCTCGACCGGACGGCGCAGAATCTGTGCACCGAGGGCCGCCAGACAGGCCCACGCTGTGGCCTGGTCCTCTTTTCCGCCGAACCCACCACCGAGGCGCCGAACGTCGACCTCCACCATATGGTTGGGTAGTCCGAGGATTTTGGCGATTGCCTTCTGAACGGCGTATGGGCTCTGCGTGGACGAATAGACTTCGATTCTTCCACCCTCTCCCCAGACCGCGCGCGTTCGCTGAGTTTCTAGATAGAGGTGCTCTTGACCCGCGATATCGCACTCGCCTTCCACCACAACGTCGCATTCAGCGAACGCCTGGTCCACATCGCCCATAGCGAAAGTACGAGGCGGCGCGATGAAATTCCCCTTTTTGTACGCCTCGCGTGGGCACACAACCGCCGGCAACTCCTCGATTTCAGCCTTCATGAGCGTGCAAGCATGCCGAGCAAGCTCCGGGCTGTCCGCAATAACCAACGCAATTGGATGTCCGATGAAATGCACCTCATCCGTCGCCAAAAGCACTTCGTCCGGAATAATCGCACCGATTTGGTTTTCACCAGGGATGTCCGCCGCGTAGAGAATGGCCTTGACGCCTGGAAGCTCTTTCGCGGCACTATCGTTGACCCCCAGCAACTTCCCGTGGGCCTTTGGAGAAGAGAAGACTGCGGCATGAAGCATGCCGTGTGGAGCGGCTACATCGTCCACATAAGTGGAGAGGCCTTGAACGTGAAGTCGTGCGTCATAATGAGTCATATCAACTCCTCCGCGAGCGGGGCGTCAGAAAGTGCATCGAGGTGGGCGACTAAGAATTGGCGAGTCAGGAGTCGTTTGTAGTCTGCCGAACCACGCACATCGGAGATCGGCGAAACCTCAGACATGGCAATCTCAAGCGCGGCTGCAGCGTTTTCGAGATTGAGCGCCTTACCCCTCAAAAACTCACCCGTATCTTTCAACCAAAGTGGATAGGCTGCCACCCCGCCTGCACTCAGGCTGGCCTCGACCACTACACCGTTCTCCACCTTCAGCTTGGCACCAGAATTGACGGACGCGATATCGAGCGCCTTTCGCTTCGAAACTTTTTCGAAACGAATGACCGCACCATCGGGGTCAGGGAAACGAATCTGCGTGATGATCTCGTGGGGGCGCTTATCGTAGACTTTATATCCTTTGTAGAAGGATTTGAGTGGCACGATACGTTCCGCATCTCCCGCCACCATCACCAACTCGGCATCCAGGGCAAGGAGCAAGTTCGACATGTCTCCAATGGGGGAAGCATTGACGATATTGCCGGCAATCGTGGCCCTGTTTCGCAGATGCAACGAGGCGATAAGCCATATCCACTCGTCCATGCTCGGAATCACGCGGCGAAGCTCAGGATGCTGCGCGAACTCCTCAAACGTGGTGAGACTTCCCAACACAAAATAGCCGTCCTTGAACTCAATCCCTCGCATCTGCGGGTATCGATTCAGGATCGTGACCGTGGACTGAGGAATCTCTTCGCCGCGCTGCACGTAAAGATCCGTGCCGCCTCCAATGTAGAAGTCAGCTTGACCGTGTGGAACAACGGCTTTTTGGGGTTGAATCGCCTTCAGTCGAGCCGCGACCTCAGAAAAGTACGTCGGCAGAAGCCCCGCTTCCACGAGACTCTGCAGCCTCTTCGGGCTTTCCCACGCAGCCTTGTATTTACCGCTGAAGTGGTCAACCAGGTCCTCACCTGCGCGTTTGATAGAGTTGTAGCCGGTGCATCGGCAAAGATTGCCGCTGACGGCGCGCTTAACACTGTCCAACGTAGGTGCGCCGGCTTCGCCCAACATCCACCACGTCATCGAGACAATGAATCCCGGCGTGCAATAGCCACATTGTGAGCCACCTCGCTCCACCATGGCAGCTTGAACGGGGTTGAGCTGGTCGAGGCTTAGTGCCACGCCTTCCACCGTAACGACATGTTTCCCGTGCACCTCTCCAAGCGGAATCAAGCACGAGGTCATCACGCGGTAGTCAACGTCCGAGCCCTTGAGCTCGCCCAACATCACCGAGCAGGCACCACAATCGCCTTCTTTACAGCCCTCTTTTGTCCCTGTTTTTGCGAGGTCTTTTCGCAGGAAATCCAGAAGGAGCTTTCCTTCAGACACCTCGGTGACTACCAACTCATCATTGACCCAAAATTCGACTGCCATGCTCACACTCCGGTTTGACCGGAGGAATATGGCCGAAATCCCCCTCCCGCGTCAAACCTTAACGAAAAGGGCGTGCTCTGGTGCGGTATTTAACTTCGTGAGCAACCTGTGCTACCCAGCCTTGGGCTCGACTCGGCTCTATCTCGTAAGTCCTTTTATTCGCGCCAGCTTTGATGCTGAGTTTTGCGCTTCCGCCGTCGGCTTCGGAAACCACTCGAACCTGGAATTGCCCCGAATAGCTACTGGGCAACACCAGTTTCTCACGCCCTTTTTCGTGCGAAACCACCAAACCTCTGCGTTGCGAAAACGCAGATAGCGTGCGCCCATCTGGCTCAACCAGAAGGATATGATGCCGAGCGGGCCCTTGCCATTCGAGCTCAATCTCGATTTGTCCGCCCTTGAGATTCACGGTCGTAGTTTCAGCTGAGAGGCTCGCCTGTGAGAGACCAAAAAGAGTGGTGTCACTTGCTAATTCGCACTTTTTGTCGAACGCCTTGTTTCGAGCTTCGGCCCAAGACGCCTCGTGCTGACAAGCCAGCGCAGCTTCTCCAATCGACGCGTAAGCCTTGTGGATTCGCTCTTGAATCCAGGTCCCACGAGCCGCGGAATCGGCAGCTGAAGCAAGGTGCATCATGGCCTCATCAAAGCGGCCCTCGTGCGAGAGAAGTTGAGCTTTCTGAACGAGTGCCTCGGGGTCCGAGGAATTTGTCGCCAACCATTTCTCAGTCCACTCTTTGGCTTGCTCATGCTCGTGTGCCCTAACCAGACCGCGGATGTAGCGCATCATGTATGTACGGTTTTCGGGCTCACGGTCGAGTCTTCTGCGAAGTGAGTCCAATCTTCTTTTCGCACTCTCCACCAAACTCTCCGACACACCTTCAGTCACGGTGTGTTCAACGACCGGAACGCGAACCGGATACATTGGTCTCCTTCGAGCACTACGGCGTTCCATCGGGGGCTCCTTGAAATCCATTTCGGCGCCACCCAACGAGTCCAGACTCATAGACTTCTGAGGAGCCATGGCGCGCCCACTCTTCGCTGGTGCTGGCGCAGCCATCGGAGCCTCGGCGTCTTTGGCGCCCGAATCTGCAAGCATGTCTCCCTCACTGACTTCGGCCTCCACCTCTTCGCCGCGCCAATCGTCGCGCTGGCGAGCCTTGACGCCGAACTCATCCATCATCGCCCTATCTTCGAGCGCAAGGAGAGCGGTGTAGCGCGACAAGACTCCATAGCGAATCGAGGTGCGGATAATCTCGGAACGCGCATCCTCTTCGCCTAGCTCTAGTTGCGCAATCCTATGACTAGCCCACGCCCTCGGAACAAACCCGAATTTTGAACTCGGCTCTACTTTGAGCGGAAAAGTCCCCTTCCAAGGATTATCTCCAAGAGTTCCACGGATCTCAACAACACCTTCCAGGCCTGGCTCCATTGTGCGCGACGCTACTACCAATTCATCCCCACTCAGTAATGCACCTTTTCGAGTCTCGGTCTGCATTTGCAGGCCATCCGGAAGCAAAATCTCCACGTCCCTTAGGACTTGCCCGTAGTGAAGACTGAGAATGTTGAGAGCCTGGGACGCCCTGGGAAGCATGGGGTCAAGAGCGATCACACTTCCTTTGCCGGCCGAAGCAATGGCCTCGAGCACCAACGCATCGGAGTCCCCTCCGAAGTCCACAACGCTAACCCGCGCGCTAACGGACTCGAGGAGACTCGAAGCCTCTGATTTGATCTTCGACGGATTCAACCATCCTGCGCTCACCTGACCGTCGGTGAGAACGATCACATGAGTTTCACGCTTTGAATCCTCTCCAGACCGAGCCGCAAAAAGGCGTGAAGCAACCTCAACACCTTCAAGCGCGTTGTAGGTTCCAGCGGCTTCCATCTTTCCAAGGGCGTCGCCAAGGGCCAGTGCACGGGCCGTCGACGCAAGGGTGAACTCGGGAGTAGAGAGCGGCACGCATCGTACCGAGCACGCCATCGCACTCACGCGATCACGAGGGTCCATCTCTTCGACCAATTTCTGAACGAGCTCAGTTTGCAGCTCGGCGACTAAACCCCGGCGCGAATAGGATGTATCGGCCACGATCACGAAATCGCGACTCGAGCGCGTGCCGGGCGTCTCAAAGACCGGCCGAATCGCGCTTAACACAAAGGTAGACGGCTCCGACTTAGGCGTCTTATCACTCGTGAATGACCAGGTACGAATCGCACCAACGTCAGACCTCAGTGCCTGGGAATCCGCGCCACCCGTGTAGCGGATGACGAAGTCCCCACTCGGCCTAAAGTCTTTGGCATCGTAGGAGACTATGGCCGTAGCTTGGTCGCTTTCACTTGCACCTCGTCGCACCTCAGCCGGGTAGCCCGAGACCTCGAGTGCAGCCGACGCGTCCACACCTAAAAGTTTGGCTTCGAAGCCAAACTCTTTAGTCAAAACACCAGCAGCCTCTTCGGCCGCCATAGGATACACATAGCGATAGCCTTCTGCAGCCGGCTTCAGCTCTTGTGTATAGCCAATCTTGACCTCACGAATTTGGCCCGGAAGGATTGGGAAGATCCGAAGTTCAAATTGATTGCCCTGTTTCCATTTGAGGATCGCAGGATCGCGTCTCGGCGTGATGATATCCCGCCAGATTCGCTCAGCGCGCGCCGTCTCAAGGAACTCGCCTTCCATCCAGGTGTTTCCAACCTTCAGGGCGAGTCGCGATATCTGGGCATCGGGAGGAAGTGGAAAGCGGTAGAGGCCTTCGAGGCTCTCACCGGTTGGATTCTTAAAAGACTCGTGAACCTCGGTATAGGCCACGTTACCGGCGATTCGCACGCTTACATCGTGGCCAACCATGTCGAGCTCGCGCTCATTAGACGAGAGTGGTGGTCGCCCCACAAGCTTTCCAAGCCCACGCGGAAGGCTCGTGTACACGCGCTCCTCGGAGGGACGAACCAACTCGGACCACCCCACATTCTCGCCAATCTGCGAAGACCACAGAATGCTCGAAGCTCCGCCTCGGACCGAAACCTCCTGCCCTGCGAACGCAAGCTGGGTTTGGCCTCCGTGAGTCACGCCTAGCTCTCCGCGTGCGACGCTCACCAGAGTCTCATCAGCCCGCACGAGGAAGTTCGCCTTTGAGAATTCTGCCCTGAAGTCTGCATGTGGAGTGTGAATCACGAGTGGCTCGGCGCCCTCTCCCTCAACCAGGACCTCTCCCTTCAGGATCTTGAGCTCAAATGCCGAGTCGTAGACCTCAACCGCTGAGTCCTCTCCCAACACCACGGTCGTTGGCCCAACGCTGAGTCGAGCCCGCGTGGTGCTTTCGATGACGGCACCAGCCGGCACGGGCGCGGTGGCGTCCAAGGGGCGAGTTTCATCTCCCACTTTGATCGAAAGTCCGTCGGCTTCGCCTTCAATAAAAACGGCGCGAATTTCAGGGGCATTGGCCACCGGCTTAGCAGTTTCCAATACTTTCTCTTTGTCGCAAGAAAGAGAGCAGAGCCCCAAAACTACTGCGAAAATACTCAGCAATCGAATCTTCATCAATGACTCCTTATCGTTCATGCTCAACCTAACGCATGGGAACGAAAAAGGATCTAGCTGAAATGTCGATTTAGTCGTTTAAGCTGCGTGATAGGGCTCGGAATCGGCCCCGACGTCTTCGGCTTGTTGTAGAGACCAGAGCTTTGAATAATGGCCGTTGAGCTCGAGCAACTCACGATGAGTCCCCCTCTCCACCACACGGCCGAACTCCAAGACGACAATCTGGTCCGAGTCCACAATCGTACTCAGCCTATGCGCGATGGTGAGCGTAGTGCGCGCCGAAGAAACCTCTCGCATCGCCTTCAAAATAGCGTTCTCCGAACCGGAGTCCAACGAAGAGGTTGCTTCGTCAAAAATCAGGATTTCGGGGTCTTTCAAGATGGCGCGCGCAATCGCCACGCGTTGCTTCTCACCGCCCGAAAGCTTCAGGCCACGCTCCCCAACTATCGTGTCCCAGCCGTCCGGCAACGAGGCGATGAAGTCCTTCAAGTAGGCCATCTCGGCCGCGCGCTCTATCTCATCATCTGTCGCATCAAGCCGACCATATTTAATATTGTAGCGAAGCGTGTCGTTGAAAAGCACGGTGTCCTGCGGAACGATTCCAATCGCATCGCGCAAGCTCTCTTGTTCTACGTCGCGAATATCCTGACCGTTAATCGTGATACGCCCAGAGCTTACGTCGTAAAATCTGTAGAGAAGCCGGGCAAGCGTAGATTTACCAGACCCGCTGGGTCCGACGATGGCCACCTTCTTTCCGGCGGGAATCTCAAAGCTCACGTCGTGGAGAATCGGTCTCTCCGACTCGTAATGAAAGCTCACCAACTCAAAACGCACGTCGGCGGTATTCGGCTCAACATTAAGTCTTGTAGCACCGGGCCTATCTTTAATCTCAGGCTCGGTGTTCAGAATCACGAACATGCGCTCCATGTCTGCGGCTGAATTCTTCACAATCGTATAGATCATGCCCAAGAACCCGAGCGGCATAAACATCTGCAAGAGGAACGCATTGACGGCCACCAAGTCGCCAATAGACATTAGACCACTCGCCACTTCGGAAGCGGCCAACAACATGACCGCCGTCACACCAGCCGCAATGATCAGACCTTGCCCACCATTTAAGAAGGACATTGAGGCCTGAGACTTGATACTGGCATCCTCGTACTCTTTGAGGGTTCGGGTGTATCTGTCGATTTCGAATCGCTCGTTCCCGAAATACTTCACGGTCTCGAAATTTAGGAGGCTGTCGATAGCGAACGAGCTCGCGATGGAATCCTTATTGTTCATGGCACTGCGAAACTGCATTCGCCAACGGGTAACCACTAGTGTGAAGATCACATAGACAATAAAAGACACGAGAATAATCAGTGCAAAACCAAGACTGTAGTTGGCCAGGAGGATGCTTGTGACCATCAAGACTTCCACGATGGTCGGAAAGATATTGAACACGAGATAGTTCAACAAATTGCTAATGCTGTTGGTTCCGCGGTCGATATCTCGAGTGAGCGAGCCAGTCTTTCTTTCCAGGTGATATCGCAACGAGAGCGCGTGCAGATGCCTCAAAAGCGCAGCTGAGATCGAGCGGGAGAGTCCGTAGCGAACCCTCGCGAACACCACAGTTTGCAGCTCTTTGAAGACCGTAGAAGCCGCGCGAAGTCCCCCGTAGGCCAAGAGCATCCCCAGTGGAATCGCCACGAGCGCGGCATCTCCGGCATCGAGGTAATCAACGATCTCCTTGAGGACCAGCGGAATCGTAACCGTCGCGCCCTTCACGCTCAGGAGCAAGATGATAGAGACAACCGCCCGAACCCAATGGTCCTTAAGATAAGGAACAAAGGTCCAAAGCATCTTGAAGAACGGAGTATCGCTCTTCAGGTCGTTCTCTCTCGGGTTGGGGTCTCGTCGTTTTGCCATAGACTCCTGATGCTCGCATGAGTTCCTGAGTTTCAATACTTCGAAATTCGACTCCTTGACGAGTGCCTTGGCAATGGGCAAGAGTTCCCCAATTACAAGGAGTCGTTATGGAATTCATCGAGGCTGTCGAGGTGGGCCTTAATCACCTGAGAAATGGCCAGGTCGAAGAGGCGCAAGCGATTCGTGAATCGTTGGAGCTCACGTCGAACGACTCGCTCACGGACAAAGAACGCGCCAAGTACTTTGAGTTCCTGGGAGACTTGAGCATCGCACGGTTCGAATACGAGGACGCAAAAGACGCCTACACCTTTATGATTCGCTATGAAGAACGGGCCGGCGAGCCACGAGGTGGGATCGGGAACTCGTGGGGAAAAATCGGAGAGGCACTTGTGGGCATGGGCCACTACCGCGAGGCGCTTGGCTGTTTTGAACGCGCCGTGAACATGATGGAAGAAGGCGATATGGCGCCAGAGTTCTGCGCAACACCCGCATTTCAGTGGGCTGAGGCACACATGAGCCTCGGGCAGTTTGCCGAGGCCACAAAGGTGTTTCGGCGCACGTTGAAGTTCATCGGCCCCAACGGCGACGCGCGCTCCACCGCCTTTGTGTCGTACAGATTGGCGAGCGCGGCGAACCAGATGGCTTCGCTCGAGAGTTTGAGTGCGGAGCTCGATTCACTCATGACCGAGCTCGAAGCTCTGGGCATGGACGCGACCGAGGTTCGGGACGCCATGCAACGCTTTGAGCCCGCCGACCGCCCCTATTTCGATATCGCCAAAGAGGCGTACGAAACGGCGATTGAGAAGGCTCAAGGTCTGGATAGAGCACTTGAACTCAATTCGCGCCTCGACTTCGGCAAATTTCTAAGACAAACCGGACACGCCGAAGATGGCCTCGATACGCTCATCGCAACACTCCAAGATCTCGACTCCGCCGAAGACGTCCCAGAACACATCCGAATTGAGCTCTTTCACGAGCTTGGCCACGCGTTTCTTGAAGATGGTGAACTGACTCAAGCAGAACCGCTCCTCGACGCCGCATCGGAGATGAAGCGAGCCCGCGGAATCTCTTCCACTTGGACCGATTTGGCGCGCGCCCGGTTGGCCGTCAAAAAGGCCGAGGCACCGAAAGCCGTGCGCATCTGCGCAGAAGCACTAGACGCGGTGGACCCGAGTCAGCTGGTCGACGCCCAACGTGTCGCAGCGGATATCTTGGAAGAAGCAGGTGAAGCAACTCAAGCCAAAGCTCTTCGCGCACAGGCTGACGCCCTTTCGAACCAACACTAGAGAGCCACTCGTGATCCAGATTTTTGAGCCCACAAAAAAGAGAATTATTGGTGTCATCCATGTACCTGCACTTCCGGGCGACGCGCTCGGAACCACCCGCAAAGCGGCATTTGATGCGGCGTTGCGCGACCTCGACGCCCTTGCCGACTCGGGAGTGGATGGCATCATCATCGAAAACTTCGGCTCGGTGCCCTTTCATAAGGGCACGCCCTCAGACCCCACTCCACCTCATCAGATCTCCGCGCTAGCCGTCTTGGCGAATATCGCCAAGGAAGGATTTCCTGAGCTAAAGATCGGCATCAACTGTCTTAGAAATGATGCAAAATCTGCCCTTGGGGCGGCCTCGGCTTCTGGCGCAGACTTCATCCGGGTCAACGTCCACGCCTCTTCGTTCGTCACCGACCAAGGGATCATCGAGTCCGACGCTGCAAACACGCTCACCTACAGAAAGCTATTGGGCGGCAACATCGGGATCATGGCAGATATTCTGGTTAAACACTCAGTTCCCCTTGGAGAGACGGACCCCGCGAGGGCTGCCGAAGAATGCGTAGGCAGAGGTCTCGCTGACGCCCTCATCGTATCCGGCCACGGAACTGGGGCTCCGGTGTCCTTGGACGTGCTTCGAGCCGCGAAATCTGGAGCAGCTTCAGCTCCGGTGCTCATTGGTTCGGGCCTAACTCTGGAGAACGCGGCCGAGCTCTTGGCTGAATGCGATGGCGCCATCGTCGGGACCGCGCTCAAAGTTGACGGCATCACGCGCAACCCAGTGGATCCCGCGCGAGTCAAGGCGCTCGCCGCATTCTTCAGATAGCTCCTTCCTTTAAGTTGATGGTGCGGGCCAGGGAGAGTCCGAAGACTTCGGTAGCACCTGCGTCCAAAAGCGCCTGAGCCGCCGAGTTCATGGTTGCACCCGTGGTCACCACGTCATCGAGGAGAAGCCATGACCCTGAAACCGGCTTTGACTCGAATGCGCCTACTACATTGAGTTCGCGCTCACCGCGGTCGAGCCCCTTTTGGGCCAAGGTGTCTCTCACTTTCTTCAAGGGCCATCGGGCCTTAAAGCCGCACCATTTGGCGATTTGAGTGGTGAGTTCAAAGCCATCTTTTCGAACCTTGGCGTCCAACGCCGGGACTGGCGCCACATGGAAACCCAACCCAAGCGCGGTCCGGCAGGCGTCTGTGCGTTTGAATTCGGCCACAAGGGACTTCAGGTCGGTCAGGTCCCCACTCGATTTTGTGCGCAACAATACCTCCACAGCCACACCGTCGTATTCCCACGCCGCCAAGAGCCTTTTGAAAACCGGAGGCCGCGTCTCGCAATTTGCGCAACGCCCTTCTTCGTCCAAGGCCTCAAGACACACTTCGCATCCGCCGCCGAGTTCAAAGAGAGCATTCTTACAAATCTTACAGATGCCGGCCGCCTTGATAAACTCTCGACACGCCCCGCACATATGTGGAAAAACCAGATCGAACATAAAATCTCCTGATTATGTTATCGGACGATTTTTCGAAGTGTTGCGAAAAAAGGTGGTGTCAAAGTGAAAATTGTTGTGCGCAGCGTAGGTAAGACGAAAGACAAACGCCTCAAACAACTCTCGGAAGAGTACCTGAAACGGTCCAACCACTACCTGAGTGTAGTCGCCGAAGAAGTTCGCGAAGGCAGCGGCAGAATCGAGGAAATCAAGGCCCAAGAGGCCGCAAACCTCACCCAGGGTATCTCGCCGGACTCCATCCTCATTTCGATGGATGAGCGTGGTGAAGAAATGACAAGTGAGGCCTTCTCCAAGTTCATCGAAACACACATGATTCATGGCACTCGATACATCTATTTTATGATCGGCGGGGCTGCAGGCCTCGACCCGGAGCTCATGGAGCAGTCTCAAAAACGACTTTCACTCTCAAAAATGACACTTCCTCACGAAATGGCCCGCACCATCCTCTTTGAGCAGATTTATCGAGCGTTTACGATCATCCGTGGAGAGCCCTACCACAAGGACTAGAGGGATCGCTGGCACGTAGCATTCCGTTCGCGGCTTAAATCCATTCGCCTCTCTAAACGCCAGGAAGTGCGTTACTGGCTAATGCTCAGAGTTACCCAAGATAATCGGCGACCGGTCTTCGGAAACGTGGCATTGCACTCACAAAATATCACTTCGCTCTTGATCGAATCTTTCGAAGTGCTATTCTCTCAACTCACCCAAAGCCTTGGAGGCGGACATGAACAGAACAGAACAGAACTTTGCTGGCTACCCTAGTGCTCGTGGCAATCTGCGCGAATTCCGGGCTGGCCAACGCATTTCCAGACGAGGGAGTCTGTGATCTATTGGAGAGGTCTTGCATTGAGGAAGACTTCAGTTCCTACCCTGTTTCATCGTATATAAATGTGGGTAATCCTTACCTTTCGCCTAATGGCTTCTATTTCGAAATTCTAAGCGGGGCGGGGCAGTACCAGATCCATAACCTCACCAATATTGGCAACGCTATCTACATTCCAGGCCAAGTTACCGTGATTGAATTGCCGCAACCAGCGAACGAAGTACGATTCGTGCTGACAGGGGGAGGCTCTTTCAATTTCACAGCCTATGATGTCAACAGCACCCCCGTATGGTGGGAAAGCCACGAAGTTTACGGGACCGCTCAAGCTGTTCATCTCTCGGGTACCGACATCTTTCACATCGTAGTGTCCCACACGGTGAGCGAGGCGTCCTGCGATCTCGACTACGGTGAACCGTTCATTGGTCAACTTGAAGCATGCGAAACCAATTTCGGACATCTTTGCCAATGAAGAACTTGCTTTTGTCTTTGCTCGCATTGTGCTGGTGTTCTTGCTCGTCACCAGTCGAACCGGCAGTGGATTTCGGCATCCATGACTCAAGTGACGATATGCCTATCTTGGACGAAGGAAATGACTCCTACCTAGATAGTGACGCGGATGTGGAGATGGGTCCTGACCCTATCACGGTCGTTTTGTCTCAGCCCCCTGTCCTACTTTCAGATAGGCGCTGGGTTTCCTATGACGATGGCTTAGGCACATTGGTCGGAATTGAAGGCGAACGATTTGAGGTAACCGAATTGCGTCGCGATACGTATGTCCGCTCAATCGTCGCCTACAAGTCGGGATATGCACTCGTAAGGCAATCTGAAACGTTGAACTTGGAATACTATGAGAATCCCGCAACAATTGTCCCCTCAAAGGTTCTTCCCGAGCCAGATTGCCAACGAGTGTTGAGTTACGGCGAGAAGTTGCTCTTGGCCTGCCGAGAACGACTCCTGGTCGTAGAAGAGACCCTTTTGGATTTGCGCGTCACTCGCACTATTTCTAGGGCTTCTTACCTCGCAGAATATCCGCAAATCGGAGTGGCCCCCGCCAGTTACGTCTTGCGCGATGACACTCTCTACGAGCAGATCGCTCCCCAACCCGGCTTTAAGCAAGTCTTGGTGTGGAATCTATTGGCTGATACTGAGGATGACCTTCTCGTCGGAGTCTCGGACTCGATTGAAGGTAATAGTCAGGGTATCCAGGCTTCTGAAGATTTCATCTACATGCCCATAGCTGTAGGCACTCCGAAGGAAAGTAGACTTTACGTATATTCCCGGAACCCGTTTGAGTTAGCGGACACGTGGGAAGTCTCGGCTCAATTCGGCGACAATCAGACTGGCGGATCAAGTGTTTACGCCAACGACGATTGGGTGGCGATTCCATACAGGAATTTTCTTGGAACGTTCACGCTTGTTTTCGACGCGACCTCCACGACTATGACTTGCCTCGGTGTTATCCCTTTTGTGGGTAGTAATCCGCCCACTGACTTCCGGTCTACTTTGGCAGGAGACCAAATTCTTTATGCCACCGAAGAGGTACTTGACTATCCTCTTCTCCCATACACGTCTTCGCCCGTCGCCGAGATTCAACTTGCGGATTGTCCACTCTAGTCAAACGCTCCTGCTGATGCTGGTGCTCGCAAACTGCTCATCAGCTCCACCCTCTCCCAACAACTCGGCGCCTCCCGAAGCCGACACGGATGAGGTCGCCTACGAAGAAGACTTCGGAAACAATCTGATCGGGGTTCTCTACGCTTACGATAAGACTAAAGGGACAAGTTTTAAGGACACTCCGATTGTCGAGATTGAAGGAACCTATGCGCTAACCCTCCTCGAAGCGGCGAACGAGACTTTTCCGGGAGATGATCCTCTCCTACAACACGCGGATAAGTTCTTGCGAAAGCCTGGCTCCAAAGCCGCCATTGCAGACGTCCCCGACGCACCCAACCTACCCAGTGCCTTTCTCTTCATTCCAACGCCGATTGGAGAGGAAGACTACTACCCTGGAGTGGTTCTGAATCTTGGGCAGCCGAGTTTCTACGGGTTTGAGCATGACGTCTTTTCTGACTCTCCGACCCTCGCCGAGTTTCCATCACTTAAAGACGCAGAACCAGAAGGCAAACACGTCGTGTTTTTTGGGAGTTCTGAGTGCATGGCAGCGTCGCGCATGCACGACCTTCTATCGAGGCTCCCAGAGGCCGCACAGAAGCATATCTACTTTGTAGATGGGTTCAAAGATAAGGACTTGGCCACATCCTTTGGATTAGTTCCGGCCGTTCCAACACTGCTCGTTTTAGACCCTGCCCAAGGTCCGCAGGACATCTTCTACGGCGGTGGCGACCTACGTCAGGTCAGACATTTCATGGCGAGAAATGGATTCCTTGACCAAGCACCTGCACTCAGTACACGGATTCGCTCCCACACGAAGGCCACGCCAGTACGAACGGTCAGCACGGTCCACCACATCCAATCGGAAGACTTGCATGGTCTCGACCTCCGGGGTGCAAGCTTGTTTCGAGCAACTTTCGGTGGTGTGGACCTTCGAGGGGTGGACTTTACGGGTGCCGACCTTCGAAATGCCATCTTTGCTCACTCCAATTTGGAAGGTGCGAACCTTGAGAAAACGCGACTGGATGATGTGCGATTCTGGAACTCGATTTGTCCGGATGGAAGCCCGAGCAAACGTGAAAAATGTCCACCCAATGTCGAGCCTGAACCGTAGAGATTGCAAGGCACTCAACCCCTCTGGGCTCCATTCAATGCGACAACTCCTCTTCATGGCCATCCTTTCAGCTACGTCACTGGCCTGTGTCGATGACGAAGATGTGCTCGCCTACGAATATGACCCAGATAGACTCTGCCTCCTCGACCCTGCATCGCCTCGCGTCGTAGACACACGACCCGTGCAAGATCCTCCTCCTTTGGTAGTTCACGAGTGGACCACGCTATGCAGTGTCAATGCGCCCAAGCGACTTGTTGCGTTTCAACGTTATCTTGAAAAAGGCTTTGAAGAGTGCACGCCTGAGTTTTGGGAGGAGGCATATTGGGCACCCGACCGGCCCAACTGGGAGCCGGCCGTTTTGGCATGTGAAGATTGAAGCACGGAAATTGTGCCACTTAGCTTTGCAACGCGGGGCGATTTCCCATAAAAAGAGGTGTTCAGACCATTTTGCGCGTTGGATGCCACATGAAATTCAGATCAAAGCTATTTTCTCTAATCATCGCAAGCTCGATCCTTAGTTGCTCAGACGACAATAAGACCACCGAGCCCGGGTGTCTTCCAGGTGAATCGTATAATCCGATTACAGGCCAATGCGTGGCTCGTTCGGGTGGCGGACCAGGCGGCATGGACGGCGGAACCGAAGGCGATGCGGGCGTCGATATGCCGGACAATCCGTTCCTAGACATGCCTGCTGATGTCTCCGAAGAAGACCGCTGCGCTGTTGGAATCGACAGTGATTTGGATGGCCTGACGAACTCGTGTGAATGCGAACTCGGCACTGACCCGGCCCGCCCAGATACGGACGGAGACGGACTTCTTGACGGGCAAGAAGACGTCAACCGCAACTGCCGATTTGATGCCGGCGAGACGGACCCTCGGAGTGCGGACACAGATGGCGACGGACTTGAGGATGGCGATGAGGTCGCGCGCGGCCTAGACCCACTCAACCCTGACTCAGACGGCGACGGCATCACCGACGGTGACGAGGTCGCGAGCGGCTGCATGGACCCAACGTCCACGGATACCGACGGCGACGGGCTGCCTGACAATCTAGAGGACGAGAACCTCGACGGCCAGCTCGGCACCTGCGTCAACCGCCAATACACCGCAGAGTGTGCAGGTATAGAGTCCGACCCTTGCAAGACAGATACTGACGGTGACGGAACACCCGACAATGACGAAGTTCAATACCTGGATTGCACGCCCGAAGACACGGCGAATCTAGTCCAGCCCCTATTCCTCACGAACAATACCGCGGACTACCAAATCGCCCTTGAGCCGGGCCTCACAAGCACCCCAATCCCGGGTGTTACGGCGCACGCATTCAACGACGCACCTGCAGGATATGCGGGCCTTGTAGGCTCATTCGTGCCTCCAAACGCAGCAACGGCTGAACAATCGGCAGCCTGGGTGACACAGCAGATTCGCAACGCTTATGCAGGCTCAACCGTGCGCACAAGCGGCCGACGCATCCTTACTCACGACGGACACCAGGCCATCGCAGGAGGCGTGGTAGAACTGCCAGGTGGTCTGCAGGCTGACACGGCTAGAAACGCTATTCTGAGCCGTCTCGCGGGAACCACACTCAACCCCAACGTTCAGGGTAATTTCACCCCGGCTGCTTCTACCGATCGTTCGCTGGCCGTGTTCCAAGTGGTGAAGCGTCCGGCATCTGCCATTGTGGCGCTCTCAGTCATTCCAGAAAGCCTTTACAACACCGATACGGCACCTGGGGCCATTCGCGTGGACGATATCGCAGGGGGTACTGGTATCGCGGGGGTGGGTGACACCCTTGAGGCGGACTGCGTCTCTTATCGCGTGACTTCTCAGGCAAAGGTCGACTTCATCTGGCTTTTGGACGGCTCCGGCTCCATGAGTGAAGAAATTGAAGCCGTGAAGAATTTCGCCGACCAGTTTGCTCAGATTCTGCAGCAGTCGAACATCGACTGGCGCATCGCCGTGGCCTCAGGCTCATGCGATAAGCTCGCGACCGACCCGACCATCTCTCAGGACGTCAAAAACTTGATGACCATGGGCGGGGCAACCTCCTGCCAACCCATTCCTTTCGGAAATTTCCAGTACGTGCTCCCCAATGGAAAGCTCTGTGACAAGAACGGCGCGAACTTCACCAATGACGTTCAAAAGTTCAAAGATTGCGTGGACGAGCTCGACCCAAGCTCAGTGGGCTTGAGGATTGCCGGCGAACACACCCTGACCATGGGCGCGGCCGCGATTGACCGAGCTCTGCCCCGCTCCGATACCGACAATACCAAGCTTCGGCCCGATGCCGCGACCATCTTGATTTCGGTCACCGATGAGTTTGACGACCACTTCCAAGCTCGTATGGGCTGGAGAGACGCAGGACAAGCAGGGGAGCCACCGAGCGACCCGTCCACCGAGCCGGGCTGGGATCCAAACGCCATGGACCCACACGTTCAACCATTTATCGACTATTTCCTTCGTCCAGGCATCAACGCGACCATCTTCGGAATTTACTGGATTCCCGGCACGCCTTGTACCATCGCCTCTGAAGCAGCCGCTGGTATTGACCGCGTGGTAAACCGCACTGGTGGGCTCGCGGGCAACATCTGTCAAGCTGATCTCACGTCAACGCTAGAGCAGATTGCTTCCGCGTCTGTCGGACTGGCCAGCGGACTTCGTTTACGCGGTGTTCCAGTACCTCCGAGCATCAATGTGAAGGTTGGACAAGCTTCTACTCAGACCATCTTGAGCCCGGATAGAAGCCGCGCCGATGGCTGGGACTACGACGCCATCGTCAACCGCGTGAACTTCAACGGGCCGAATCCACCGCAGACCGCGGACCGTATCGTCATCCCTTATCTGCGTTGGGAGAACAGCGTTCGAGGCTGCGTCACGGACGCCGATTGCCCTCAAGAACAAAAGTACATTTGCCAAAATGGAGTCTGCCTCTAAGAAGTTGTTAAGATGTGGAATTTTTGGCTCATTCAAAGTCTTTAGTGATGGGAAAACACTTGCGGGCAGGGCCCGTGAGACATGAAGTGAGCATTAAAAATGGAGCCGGCTTTACTACTGAATGCAACGTATGAGCCTCTACTTGTTGTAGACTGGAAAAAAGCAATCACCCTGGTCATCCTCGGCAAGGCCGAGGTATTGGCAGCCCAAGATAACTCGGTGCGCTCTGCGACGGACGAATTCCTGCTACCGTCGGTCCTGCGCCTCTTTTCTCGCGTCCGAGTTCCGAGGCGAGCCGTTCAGTTCTCCCGGGGAAATGTCTACCGGCGAGACGGCCACAGGTGCCAGTATTGTGGTGTGGACCAACACGAAACCACTTTGACCTTTGACCACGTCCTCCCTCGCAGCCGTGGCGGCCAAACCACGTGGGAGAATATTGTCACGAGCTGTGAGCCGTGCAACCGTAGGAAAGGCGACCTGACTCCCTTGGAAGCTGAAATGCCCTTGCTTTCAAAGCCCAAGGAGCCCAAATGGTGGCCGTTTTCTACTTCGCAATGGGATGGCCATCATCCAGAGCGTTGGAAGCCCTATTTGTGGATTTGATTTAGTATGACCAAAAGGCTCGCTATTCTGGCCGATATTCACGGCAATCTTCCTGCACTTGAGGCCGTTCTCGATGATATCGCTGGCCAAGGCGTTGATGAGGTTGTCCTTGCGGGTGACCTCGTGGGGCGTGGTCCTCAGGGCAGCGCGGTTAGTAGCCGTGTCCGCGAGCTCGGCCTTGAGAGCGTGCGCGGCAACCATGAGGACTACCTTCTAGATTTTCGCAAAGGGGCAGTTCCCGAGGAATGGTTGAGCGCCGAGGAGTGGGCGTGCACCCGCTGGATGGCGGACGAGCTTTCCAACACCGATATCGAATTCTTGGACGCTCTACCCTTCTCGATGACTCGAGGCCACGCAAACGAGGTTCGAATCGTTCACGGCTCGTCTCGCTCGTACAACGAGGGCATCGGTCCTTGGCTCCAAGAAGCTGAGATTCAAGAGCATTTTGATTCCGTGGAAGAACCCGTCTTGATTTGCGCCCACACGCACAGGGCGCATGTTTGGAGGCTTCCGCAGGGGCTCGTGGTCAATGTGGGTTCGGTGGGATTGCCGTTCAATCGCGATACCAGGGCACAATACGCCATTTTGGAAAGAAACGCCGATTCGTGGGACGTGGAACTCAAGCAGGTTCAATACGACCTCAATCAGACGCGTCGCGCCTTTGAGGAGACCGGGTTCTTGGATTGTGGAGGTGCGACCGCCGCGCTCCTGCTCAAAGAGCTCGAGTCTGCCACGCCTTATCTGGTGCCGTTTTTGAAGTGGGCTGAGGTTTTAGAACGCCCTCCACTTCTGGACGGCGTGCCAGAATTCTTGAACTTTCACCGTCCCGACCTTCCCCTAGCAGAACAGTTCGCAAGGTTGAGTGCGCTTCAGAAATAGGTGACCACTCGAGTGTCCACTTGGTGCCTCTTGACCTGAATGGTTGAATAGCCACTCTTGCCAAAATTTCTCTGAAATCCCCATATGTTGGCGCGGAAAATAGTGGCACGCAAAGTGCAAAAGAGAGTTCCATAACATTGATTTACCCTGGAACTCCCATGAGAAACCCTCTTCATATCGCACTCGCCCTTGGATTTGTCTTTTATGTCGGATGTGCAGAATCCGAAGAAGGCACCCCAACCATTGAAGCCTCATCGAGTGACGTCACCAAATCGGACGGCAAAGACGACTCCTCGCTAGAGGCGGTCTTTGTGGACATGCGCTTTTCGGGCGAGCTCCTTACGAGCTCGACTTGGAACGTGGACTCTTCCATCGAGACTCAGCTCCTCTACACGATTGGGCACCTCAACGGTGATAACTCGGTCGGACGCCTCGACAAAGTGGATCTGGAGAACGTTCAGACCGAGCGCGACGGTGAGCTCTACAGAGTGACCTACGACGCCACGATGCAGGTTGCGTGGGGAAAGAAGGACCAGATTCCAGCCAACTACACCTTCACGCTTCCGAAAGACCTCAGCAATGCGGGACAGGATAAGTTCGCCGAGCTCTACAGCAAGACCTGCGTAGATTTCGGGGCTTCGGACGTGGATGCGGGCTCGATGTGGTACTACTATCGCCCTGCGTCATACCGTTGCAACCTCGCCGAAAGTGATATCATCAAAACCGAGGCAAGCGTTGAGATTAGCTCGGTCAACACCACCGGCAAGTACCCCGAGTATCACAAAGTTTGGGAAGACGACGTGCTCAAGGTCGTGGCTATCTTTGGCAAGTACAAGGACCACGCGACATCGAGCTCCGATGCGGGGATCTCGGCCTACAACTCATTCTTGCGCACCATGCAAACTGACCTCGCGCAGATGAGCCTTGTAACCGAGCCTGCCGAAGTCCCCTATAATCCTGGAGTCGAGCTTCCTGAAGTAGTCTTCAACGCCGAGCTCGCTGACGGTAAGCGCGTGGAAATTGTGGCCCTTCTGGTGGACAATGTTCGTGAAGCGGGCCCCGAGTTCACAAGGCGCTACGAAGAGCTTTCAACTAAGGCCGACCTCATCGCCTACAATGGCCACGCAGGCCTTGGCGCAAATATTCGTGCGCTCGCATCCAAAGGAAAGTGGACACAAGGGCAGTACGCCATCGTCTTCATGAACGGCTGCGACACCTATGCCTACATCGATGGATCACTCTTTGAGGCCCACGCCGCCGTCAATCCAGACGACCCAACCGGCACCAAACATCTAGACCTCGTGACCAATGCGATGCCAGCGTTCTTCCGCGAGGTCTCGAACTCCACAGTTCAATTCATCCGAGGCCTCATGGATGTGGACCAGCCCAAGACCTTCGAGCAAATTTTCGCCGGTGTTGATAGCTCACAGGTCATCATCGTGACCGGTGAACAGGACAATGAGTTCGTGCCAGGCGGTGGTGAGGAGCCGGAAGTTGAGGCATGGCAAGGGCTTGAGCAAGACGGCGCAGTGGCAAAAGGCGAGGAAGTGCGGGTGGAGACGCCAACTCTGCCTGCCGGCGCCTATCAGTTCGTCTTGAGCGGGGATAATGATGCCGACCTCTACGTTCGCGTAGGCAACGAGCCGACTTCAGACGCGTACGATTGCCGCCCTTACAAGGCTGGATCAGAAGAACTCTGCGTTGTTGAACTTCCCGCTCCAGCCAAAATCTACGCGATGGTTCAGGGCTATGCGACAAGCTCGAACTTCAAATTGGTCGCCGCCCCACGCTAAGACTTGGCAGATGAGCGCTTAAAAAAGCGCGGACACCGAGCGACCATCATGGATTCGCGTGATGGCGGCCGCAAACATCGACGCCACGCTCAGCACCTCTACTTTGGACCCACGTTTGTCGCGGGCGAGCGGAATGGTATCGGTGACGATGACCTTCTCGATAAAAGCCTGCTCGATTCGCTCGATTGCCTTCCCGCTCAGCACACCGTGAGTAGCCGTCGCGATGACTCGCTCAGCACCGTGGGCTTTGAGGTAGAGTGCTGCCTCGCAGAGTGTGCCTCCGCTCGCGATCTCGTCATCAACCACCAGCGCAGTCTTCCCACTCACATCCCCGATTAGATTGACGGCTTTGGGCTTGTCGTCGTCGCCCTCGCGTCTTTTATCGATGATGGCAAATGGAAGGTTGAGACGGTTCGCGTATTTGCCGATATCCTTGGCCTCGCCGATATCAGCCGCCACCAAGATCCAATCGTCTTGCTTGTCCCGCTCGAGTCTTTCACAAATAGGCCCGACGCCCATCAGATGGTCTACGGGAATCCTGAAGAACCCTTGCGCCTGCGGCGTGTGCATGTCCATTGTGAGCACCCTATCGGCACCAGCCGTCTCCAAGAGGTCGGCTACCAGACGCGCCGTGATGCTGATACGTGGCCTGTCCTTTTTGTCGCTGCGTATGTACGGGATGTAGGGCATTACGGCAGTGATCCTGGCAGCCGAGGCCGAACGAAGCGCATCGATTATCATCAGAAGTTCGAAAAGATGGGTGTGGACTGGAGGCGTCGAGGTTTGCACCACAAAGACATCGCACTCACGTACGTTCTCGTCGATTTGCACCATCATGTTCTCGTTCGAGAATGTCACGGTGTGAGATTTACCTAAGTCGATTCCCAATTTGTCGCATATAGACTGGGCCAACTCAGGGTGGGAACTTCCTGAAAATACTTTGAGAGGGGCGTCCATTTTGGGACTCCGTGCGGGTGAGAGTTACGCGAGTCTAACCACAGAGACCCAATGACATCAAGATTGCGTCCTCTTTCGGGTGGTCATAGTAGTTGGCCCGCTTGCCATCGGTCTGAAATCCGAGCCTCGAATAGAGCCCAATAGCGGCGGCGTTAGAGGAACGCACTTCAAGCAGGACGCGCTCAAAGCCACGCTCTTTGAGTTCTAGTAGGCAACCCTCAAGCAGGTGCCTACCACAGCCCTTTCCACGCTCTACGGAGCGAATAGACACGTTCAAGAGCTCCGCATCCGGGCGGATCAGGTCAAAAACCGCAAAACCGAGCACAGCGCCCGATTCGACCACCCAAAAAAGCCCACGTTCTTCACGGTGTAGCTCGTCTTGAAACATCTTGAGAGACCAAGGATTCGACTGAGACTCAGATTCGATCTCATGCACCGCATCAAGATCGGTTTCAGTCGCCGCTCTCAAAATCATCGCAGCCCTACTTAGCACCGGGATCTTCGATTTGCGTCAACTGCTGGATTCTGTCCCAAAGCTCTTCGCGTCCCTGGCCGTTCTTTGCCGAAAAAATCAAGAGCGAGTCCGCGGCCTCTCCAATTTCTTTCGAGATCTCCTGCCGGCGCTTGAACTGTTGGTTTCGGCTAAACTTATCGGCCTTTGTGAAGACCAAGATCGGCTGAATTCCGAGGTTCGCGCACGCATGAATCAGCTGCATATCGTCTTCATCTACACCGCGCCGGATATCCATGATGACCACCAGGCCGAGCAATTGTGGCCTCGAGCTCAGATAACCGTTGATCATCGCGCCCCAGGTAGCGCGCTCGGACTTTGCGACTTTGGCAAATCCATACCCAGGAAGGTCAACAAGGCTTAGGCAATCATTCACATTGAAGAAATTAATCGTCTGAGTATGGCCAGGCGTGCCGCTCGTCTTGACGAGCTTCTTCCGCTCGACGAGGCAATTGATCATGCTCGACTTGCCGACATTACTCTTCCCAGCCACCGCGATTTCTGGCCAATCAAGCTCAGGCCAATGCGAAGCCTTGGTCCCACTCTTGATAAACTCGGCCTTTAGAATTTTCACGGACTAACCTGCACACTAGAGAGATAAACTTAAACCAAATGGCGTCTGAAAGACCCAACTACCCGCGGCGCTCAAGATCAGCGCAACCAGCACCAAGACGGGACCGAATTTCAGGGCAGCACCGGAAATCTTGGCGTTCGTGCTCGCGATCGCAAGAGCCACGCTCGTCCCAATCAGAACGTTCCCGAGCAAGGTCCACTCGGACGCCGAGTGAATTCCGGGGACACCGAACAAGGTCATATGGAAGAGCACGGAGACAAACCAGGCGCCCCAAAAGAGCACGGCTGCGCGTTGAACCTCGGGGCCTTTGGCGTTCGTCGCTGGACCTCGTCCGCCGAGCACAAAGAATGCGCCAGCAAGAGTTAGGAGAAATAGGTCGGGCATCACGGCTGCTAGGTCCACCACGATCTGGCTTTCGGCGCTGAACTTCGCGCCTACGAGCACACTTTCCGGCAGCTGTCGGTTCAGCAAAATCTGGCGCGCATACTCTTTGTAGGGCTCAGTCGGCCCCGTTCCACCGGCGCGAATCGTGGCCATGACCCAAGCCATGACAACCGCACCCAATGCCCCCAATCCTGCAATCCCGAGGCGGGCCTTCTGACTCTTATGAAATACAGGCGCAACAAGCCCTAGAATTCCGAGGACAAGCAAAACAACCGGGGCCCAATCTGGCAGTGGCCCAGTCGCGAGCAGGCGAATCCCGTCAGGAAGCCGCTCCATCGGAGGAACCTCCCAGTAGACCGGACTGCCGGACGAGCTGAGCGGCAAATGATAGCCGCCCTCTCCGATGGCACCTCGTGCAAAACCGATGACCAGGGCCCCAGCGACACTCGTAGCCCCTAACACCGAGGCAAAGCGCCGCGACATCACGACCGTCCAAGCACCGAGCGAAGCCGCAAGAAGACCTGCGAATGCCAAGACCAAGAAGCCGAGATGAGGCTCTAAAAATGCTCCCTCGGAGAACGCCAACACGGGCAACGCGAGTCCGATACTCAGGATTCCGGAGTCCGCCAGAGAGTCGCCGTCGAGCCGAGCGCTCGTCGCTCCAACCATCAACGCGAGGCTTGAAACACCGACGAGGAGTTTTGGATCGAGCCCTTCTCCAAAAAATGCGGCCGCACACGCTGCTCCAAGCCCCACCCATAGCGCGGCTTGGACGTGTTTCGTGAAGCTCGGGCGCTTTAGGCCGACCACTATCGCAGCCAGACTCAGAATCAACGCCAGGACGACAATCGCGATACTCATACTTCCTCCTCACGGATGAAGAGCAAGAGGAGTAATCCCACAATAAACACGATTGCGGCTGCCGAATAGACCGGTCCACCTTCCGTTTTGGAAACGGCCAGTATCGCCATCGGTGCGGTCTTAAGGCCGAGCAACTTCACCGGCGCGGCTGGCTTCATCGCATCTGCCTCGGCCCGCTGAAACACCCAAAACCGCCCGGACGCCTCAGACCCAAGTTCTACTGCGGGCCCCATGGCCTGAAGGTAGTTCCGCGATATCTGAAGCACGTCGTACTCAGGGCCTTCCAAGGTAAACTTCACCTTCGAACCTTTCGTGCCAACGTCCGAGATCGAATTCTCCTCGGTGCCTTCTAGCGTTGCCTCGAGAAAACGCTCATCCCAGGCTAACCCCAAGAGCGATATCCGGTATCCATTGACGAGCAGCGGCGAGCCAACCTCAAGATCGTAGATGTTCCCGGGTTCGTTGACGCCTGAAATCTGAACGCTACCGCGTCCTGTGGACGCATCGAGTTCGGTGACCTTGAGGCGATACGGAAGCATCACCTTCACTGCTCCCCGTGCGTCCCTCGCGGAGATAGACTCGATGGTTTGACCGACGGGCAATTGCATGATTGCGCTCGGAAGCGAGGACTGACCCCAGAGCCAAACCCCGACGCCGAGCGCCACGCCTGTGCCAACGAGCACTCTACCCAAAGTCTGAAGTCTCTTCGCGCCGTCTTTTGCCCGTTGAATCTCAACACCGAGAAACACCACCCAGGCAAGCCCCAAGAGTGTCGCGGAGCCGCGGAGCACTTCCGGAAAGTGGAACGGTACGCTCCACCAGCCCTGAGTTGGTCTCGAAGGAAGCTCAGTCCACGCTGCGAGAAGCATGACCATTGCCGCCGCAAACACCAGCGCGGCAGCTACCTCTGGCCGATACACCCGTCTCCAAATCTTGGCGACGATGACTTCGGCTTGAGAGCTCAACGTTTTCACGGAATGCCTCCAGACGCGTCGTGTTGGCAACCAATCAAAGGTTGGTGTATTCCAACCCTGACTAGCAGTGACGCAGGAGTGCGGGGATTAGCATGAGCCAAGAAAAAGTGTCAACCACGGGGATGCCCGTCATCGTCGGCCTCACCGGAGGAATCGCGAGCGGTAAGTCGACCGTCTCCGCATATTTCGCCAAATTGGGCGTCACCATTATCGATGCGGACCTCATCGCTCGCGAAGTCGTCGAACCGGGTACCGAAGGCTTCGAGGCCATCAAAGAAACATTTGGCGCGCAGGTACTAGCCGAGGACGGGAGTCTCGACCGCAAGGCGCTCGGCGCGGTCATTTTCAACGATGTGGAAAAACGCAGCCAGCTCAACGCCATCGTGCATCCCGCCGTGGCCACTCGAATGCTGGAGCTCGCCCAAGCCGCTGGCAACAAGGGCTCGCGTTGGGTCATATACGACGCGGCGCTTCTCGTGGAAAATGGTGCCCAACACTGGCTACCTGAAATCATCGTCGTCAGCGCCAGCACTGCCTCCCAGCTCCAACGGATTATGCAACGAGACGAGCTGAGTGCCGACGAGGCTTCCGCTCGCATAAATTCTCAGCTTCCGCTTCAAGACAAAGTCAAGGTAGCTACCCACGTCATCGACAATGATGGTACGCTGGAGCACACTTGGGACCAAACCAAACGGATTTTTGAGGAACTCACCGACCGTTACGGAACACCATGACAAAACGCGACATTCTCATCACTGGCTATCCCTCGTTCCTCGCGCGGCGACTTCTCGACACGATCCTTGAGAGGGAGAAGGACATCACGATTCGGCTCCTTGCCCGTCGCGACCATGTGGACGATGCGGCGCGCAGAATCGAGGAACTCGAGCGACCTGACGTGGACATCCAGCTTCTGTCTGGAGACGTCGTATCCATGGACCTTGGTCTCTCAGGTGCAGAATATCTAGATATCGTGGAGCACGTCACGGATATCTACCATATCGCGAGTATCTGGTACCTCGGCGTGGACAAGCAAACCATTCACGAGGTCAACGTAGACGGCGCCCGAAACGTCATCGACGCCGCGATGGAGATGAAGAACCTGCGTCGCCTCAATCATTTCTCCACGGCCTTTGTGGCAGGAGACAGAACGGGCGTCATCATGGAGGACGAACTCGACGAGGGGCAGACCTTCCGAAACGCGTATGAAAGCACCAAGTTCGAAGCCGAAAAACTCATGCGCAACGCCATGAGACATATTCCGATTTCCGTATTCAGACCTTCGATCATCGTCGGGGACTCCAGGAACGGCGAAATCGAGAAAATGGCCGGTCCGTACTACATCATGAATGCCATCGTTTTGATGCCGCCTAATATGCCCATCCTCATGCCGGGCAAAGGCGACAAGCCCCTCAACATGGTTCCGGTCGACTACGTGTGTAACGCGATGCACTCCATCAGCATGGCTGACGACACGGCCTCGAAGACCTTTCATATTGCCGATCCGAACCCACTTTCAGCACGAAAAGTCTTCGATATCGTGGCGCATTCGGTAGGCCGCGCAGCGCCTGTGGGCCGATTCCCATACAAAATCGCCAAGATGGTCATGAAGTTCCCCTATCTGGAAAAAATGACCCGAAGCCCTCGCCAATTCATGGACGATTTCAACCAGCTCACGATCTACAACGCCATCAACACGTCGAAGGCGCTCAAGGGGCTTGATACGTGCCCGCCGTTCACCTCGTACGTGGACCACTTGGTCCAATTCATCAAGACGAGCGATAACCCCTTGGATATCGAGATGCCTGACGCAGACGAGCTTTTGGGCTAGATGCCCATCGCTGAGCGAAGCCGCTGAATATGAAGTGAGAGGTCGGCAAGTCCTTCGTGCCAACCGATATCTTCGGCCACGTCTCGGGCTTGTTTGAAGTACTTCTTAGCACCCTCAAAATCTGAGACTTCCATCAAAGCAATCCCCAGATTGATTTGGATTCGTGCCTGCGAGAGCAAGTCCCCGCTTCCACGTGCGAATTGCAACGCGTTCGCAAAGTACTCACGGGCGCCGGACGTATCTCTCATGGACAAGCAAAGGGCACCGAGATTACTCAGCACGCGAATCAACCCTCGCTGGTCTTGGATCTCTTGCGCGCGGCGCAAGGCCTGGTTCAAGAAGTGCTGCGCACGGTTGAAGTCCCTTTGACGAATGAAGAGTGTTCCGAGCTGATTGTACGCGGTCCAGTAGAGCTTTCGGTCTTCCGGATCCGCCATATTGATCTGGATGCCCTCCACCTTACGGGAAACCTCCATCATGGTGTTTGCCGCGTTCGTGAGCTGATTTTGCTTCTCGAAAATCTGGCCTATCGCAAGCAGGGCCTGAATCTCGAGTTTCAGGTCTTGGCGCTGAAGGGCGATGTCGCGAACGCGGTCCAGAGCCTGATAGGCCTTGTCCACGTCTCCGGCTTCCATTCCCACCCTTCCCTGCTCCAGTAGAAGCGGGGCCACAAAATCTTCGCCGACCGAATCCAAATTCGGTAAGGAGCCAATCAGATCGTAAGCGGCGTCGAGGCGCCCAGATTCACGCAACGCTACCAAAAGGCGCGCGATGAGCGCCAGATACGTCGGATTATCTTTTGGGAATCCGTGCTGCGTCAGAAGTCCCTTTCCTTCTTCGTATTGCAGGATTGCTCCAGCGTAATCGTAGAGGTCGAGAAGCACATCACCGGCGCGCATCAAGTAGTGCGCGGCACCTTCCCAACCTTCAACATTTCGGTAGTGGAAGGCCAACATCAACGGCCATTCGAGTGGGTCGATGGCCGCCATATCGCCAGCCTGCTCCAAGAACTCGATGACCCCACGATGAAATTGCGCTCGGGATTCGCGAGGAAGCCTATCGTAGACAATCTGCCGAAGCGCTCGAGGATTAAAGGCCAGAGTGACATTCCCCATCGGATCGAGCGCTGCATCTAGGAGACGCTTCTTCACCAACTCGGCTACGGCAAACTGGGGCCCGAGGTGTGCGGGCGCAATCTGGTAGAGAAACTGCTCTCGGAACGACTCACCAAGCACCGAAGCAATCGCCAGCACGTCTCGAACCGAATCTCCAACCTCGTCGATTCTCGAGGCGAGTATCTCTTGTAGAGATTGCGGGATAGCTTTTTCCAGCGCGGACGCTGTGAGCATCCGCGTTTGGTCATCGCGCGTAATCGTGCGAACCATCTCGGTGAGGAACATCGGGTTGCCGCCGGAGCGGCTCGTCAAATGGGCCACCACGTCGGCAGGTGGCGTATACCCCAAAGACATGGAGATAAACTGCCGCGCTTCGTTTTCACTGAACGAGCCAATCGGCAAGACTTCGAACAATGCCGGCAGACCGTGGTCGCGCTCGGTTGATTGATGACGCATGGTTGCGATCACCAAGACCGAGTGCTTCTGCACCGTTTGAAGTAAACTCTCCATCACGTCGATCTCGGCCGCATCACGCTTGTCCAAGTCATCGACGGCCAGAAGAACTGGCCCCTTCTTCATCGCGAAACGCACCATGCGTTGAAGCAGCGCAGTCGTAAAAAACGCGTAGGCTTTGGCGTCTTGCCACGGAAGTTGTCCCGCCAATCTTGCATCGGCCCCGTTGGCGCTCAGATAGAGGGCGACCACGGCATCAATGCCTTGCTCAAGGCCAATACTCTCACACGCCCGCCGAATCAGCGTCGCCGGCTCTTTGTAGGTCAGCGCAATCTGTCGAATCCAGGAACGCACCACCGACAAACTTTGCCGGTTTTGTGAGTCGCGGTGACGCACCAGAAAAGTCTCCCAGCCCGCGTCCTTCATGTCGTTTGCGAAGTGCTTGAGGGTGGTCGACTTTCCTGTTCCGACATCGCCCAACATCACGATGCCGCCGCCTCGCTCCCTCTTCGCGTCGGCCGCGCGCCTGGACAACTCATCAAAAATCGAGGGCCTTGGTACGTAGACGTCGGAAACTTCGATATCCGCCGCGTCCGCGCCACCAGCTTTGAGCTGGACTACTTCAGCAGCCGGCTCACCGGCCACGTTCTTGCGGCCCTGATACTCAACCTGCTCTTTGGTCAGATCCACGAGCTCTTCGTCGACAATCACCTGGGCATTCTGCGTGCCACGAGCAATCTCGATTGCGCGGTCAATAGCCCCGCCAAACGCGCTCCCGCCTTTGCGGCTGGACAAGAATATCTCGCCGTAGCTCAGGCCGATTCCGATGTGGTCAGCTCCACTTTCGAGCGACTGAAAGCGTGCGCGCAGCGCAAGGGCGCATTCCACGGCGCGCACGTTGTCACCCACACGGGCTTTCGTGGCACCAAAGAGCACGGTGTAAGTGCCACCGAGGAAGCTATCAATTTCACCGTCGTGTTGCTGAATCACTTCTCGGATGACTTTGACTTCCTCTTGGGAACGCCGCGCGATCTCTTCAGGGTCAATGCCTTTGCCGCGTCGGGCACGTTGCTGAATGGCGAGCACCGCAACCTTTCTTCTCTCGCCTGCGAGCGAAGATTCCAGCTCTTGGATCGAGAACGTTTGGTCGAGCACCGAAGTCCCCGCCGCAATACCCGTCCCGAGCTTTTGCGAGTCCATCAGCCCGAAGCCGCCCGAGCGCGAAGAAAGCGGATTTATCCCGGTACGACTCGTGTCCTGCAGCCCTGAATTGGTCTGCAAATTACCTGAGGCATCACGTTGGAATGCGCTCCCAAACCCTTGACTCGGAAGACTTCCGGAGTGCACGTCCGAGCTCTCATTCGGCCCGGGAGGCATGGTCATATCTGGGTCAATGCCGGCCTCCAGGCGCGCGGCTAGCTTCTTGAGCGCATCTCGCATTTCCTTGGCCGACTGGTAGCGCTTGTCGATCTGGCGTTCCATCGCCTTCATTACAATCGCCTCGAGTTCGGGCGGAATGCGATAATTCAGCGACGGGTCTACAATTTCGGTCGGCGATTTGATGGGCATCTGCATCACGCGCCCAATAATGCTCACCGCGTCTTTGTCGTGGAACACGCGCTTGCGTGTCAACATCTCGTACATGATGACCCCGAGCGACCAAATATCGGCGCGACCATCGAGGTCTTTGCGCATGATCTGTTCGGGGCTCATATAATCAAAGGTACCGACGATATTTCCGGCCTGCGTGTAGGGACCAACCTCCATGGCAGGGCCTTTCACTTTGGCGATACCGAAGTCGAGCACTTTTACGAAATCCGACTCGCCCGCCACCTCCTCGAGCATGACGTTTGCAGGTTTGAGGTCGCAGTGAACGATTCCCGTTGAGTGTGCCTGCTCAAGAGCACTCAGAATCTGCATACAGATCTTGCAGATACGCACGGGATCGAGCGGGTACTCCTTGCGGATGAGCCTCTTCAGAGTTCGCCCCGGCAAGTACTCCATGATCAGATAGAGCGTGCCGTCCGGCTCTTTACCGAAGTCCAAAATCCCGATGATATTCGGGTGGCGAAGCATGTTAATCGCCTGAACTTCGCGCATGAAGTAGTGCTCGCCCTCGGGGTTATTCTCCGTGGGCTTGAGCAACTTGATGGCCACTTCACGCTGAAGTGGTTGCTGGAGCGCAAGGTAGACGTTTCCCATGCCGCCCTCGCCCACCTTTTTGACGATGCGGAACTTGCCCATCAAGGTGACCCCAATCATGGGATCTTCAGGTTCTACCTTGGCGCTTCGAGGTCCACGCGTTCCGGGCGCTCCGCCGTGGGTTGACTGCGGCCCGGAGAGCACGTTGGAAGAATTGGGGCCGTCGTCCAGAGGTTCAACGGCGATTTCAGGGAGGTCGTTTTTGTCGTTGGCCATTTCAGTTCGCGCTCTCTTCCTCGTATCCCATAAGTTCAGCGATCAAGGACTCACGTTCCCGTCTCTCCTCGCTGATCAAGTCTTCGATGGTCTGGTCCAAAGCAGTTTCATTAGATTCTAACCACCCCATGGCCGTCCCCAATTCCGCAAAGGATTCAACGAACATCACTTCCCACTTTTCGTTCTCTTGGTCGTAGGTGAGAAGCACTTTTTGGCCGCCGCGCGTCAACACAGCAGCCGACTTTTGGTCCTCGGACATCGTGACTTGTTCAACCTGCATCCCGACCTGAATTGCTTCTTCCTTGGGAACTTCTGCTGGCTTGAAAATTTTGAGAAAAAGGCCACGGCCGTCTTTGATTTCATCGGTCAAGATCGACCCTGCCTGCTTGCGCGCGAGGGTGTGGTCGGTCGGTGGCAAGTACCGCCCAATCTTCTCGTCCATCTGGTGCAGTCTCTCCAACTGCTGGTCGAAATACTCATGAGATGACGGCGCCATGAGGTCCCACATCGCCTCAGACTGGCCATCCATCATGTGTTGCCAGAAAAGATTAAACGCCCCCTCTGGGTCTGACGGGTCGAGCTTCTTCCCACACCCCGTGAGAAGAAAACACAAGAGGAGAGCTATTCCAATGATCCTGGTTCGCATGGTTTTGGCCATTTCAACGGGTGTTTCGTGCTTGAGAGTCTAGACCCTCAAAGCCCACGTGTAAAGCCACTCATCCTCCCTCATCTTCCTTCACATATCCACCGGCCGTTGAGAGTTCTGGCGGGATTTGAGGCAGGCCTAACTCAGCAATTTTCCGCTCGAAAAAACGGCGCCAGTAGAAGCTCGCGTCCCATTTGGACCAGAGGAGCGAGGGCACCTCTTGACCCGAAAGTCGCATCAAGGCCTTTTGAGCGTTGTGGCTGACGGGGTCGGAGCCTGAGATAGCGCGGCAGAGCTCCCAGACAGACTCGAAGCCGATCTTTTGGACCGAAAAACCAGCCGCCTGAAAACCGCTCGCGAGCCATTCGTCCCGTGTTTGGCTTTTGGCCTCTTCGTACCAGGCTACCCATTCTTGAGCCGACTCAAATTGCTGATTCGTCAAGAACGCTAGTGCTCGCGCAAAATGCGCCACACCCTCGGCCTCCTGCACGCTCATCACTCGAATCAATCCCGCCACATAGTCCTGGTCCTCAGAAGTAGCCACGGCGCCCGCTACGACCCACTCTTCGCGAATCTCCCCATACGGCGTTTGGTGAGCCTCTCCCGACTCCAAAAGTGAGATCAAAGTGGGCTTTGCAGCCCCGACTCCACTCAGTCCCGAGATGAGTTCTAAGCGCACACGCCAATTCTCTTCACGTTCGAGCTGAGCGATGAGAGGCTGGTGTCCTCCTTCAAGGTGTGTCCAGGCTCGCGCTGTGGCCACCCTCACTGCAGAATCTGAATCGTCGAGCAGCTTTCCAAGATACGAGACAGCCCTTTGTTCCTGAAGCAACACCAATCTCTGGACCGCGTGGGCTCGGATGCTCGGATCGGTATCGCTCAGATGAACTCTAAGATCCTTGAGCAGCTTCGCTCTTCGAGCCCGGTTTTCCGCGAGGTTCGGCTGCCAACGTCCGGTTTCCTCGCACCCGCTCTCGATGTCGACGACCGAGCAAAACACCCGGATATGAAAGTGGTCATTGTGCGGTAGCGCACCTCCCGGCTGAACTAAGACCCTCGCCGCGTCAGAGATGATGGCCGGAGGAGCCTTGATGGCTGCCGCATGGTTCAATAGCAGGCGCCTCAGACCATTCGACACAAATATCATCTGAATCTGGCCTTCGTGATGGGTCAGAAGACCCTCGATCACGGTCCAGTTGCGCGCGACATCGAATCGATAGACACCACCGGTCGAGGCATCCACCCATTGGCCATTTTCGTCAAACTCCACGAAGGATTTTGGGACCCAGACATTCCCACTCGGTGCGAGCATATGAAACGCGAGGTCGGCGTCACGGCCGGAGTTATGTGACACCGAGTACGGGATATCTCCACCGCCAGGAGCGCCAAAATTCCCCATCAATAGCGGCGATTGATGCCTGTCCCAGACGTACTCTGCCGTCTTTTCCATCAATTGCTTCAGGAATGTCGACGTGTAGTGGAGCCCGCGCTCCTGATGAACCTCGAGAAAGAGCATCTTCTCGTTAGGAATCACCCTTTCGGAATTCGCAAGCCATCCTTCGGTGACGGTTCCGACGGACCTTGAGATGTCTGGCGCCTCATCGGGCAGGAGCCCAATCTGCGGCGCATCGGCGCCGATGTATGGCATTTCAAAAAAAGTTTCTGGAGGTGGCGCTGGGAGCGGAGCTGGAGGCAATGGCTCTCGCTTCGGCGCGACAGGCGCTTGTACGTTCTCAGGTACATCCGGCGAGCGGGTGGTGGTCACTGCGGTGGCACATGCCGCCCCAAAAACCGTCAACGCTATCCAATACCTGAGTTTCAACTACTTATCCTCGGAATCTTCCTTCTTTTCGCCTGGCTCTTCTTTTGCTTCCTCGGCAACAGGCTCGTCTTTCTTGGCTCCAGGCGCGGGCAGCTTAAGCCCGGCCACTGGCGAAAAACCTCCGGCCAGCGTGGTGGCCGCTTGGACTGTTCCTGGCAAGCTCGGTGGCTCTTCAGACTGAGACTCAGCCGGAGTTTCAGGCTCGACGTCGTCAGTCGCTTCTTCTGCGACCTCAGGAACAACGGTGTCCGCCGAATCAGGGCCGGTACCATCGTCGCCGTAGGTCGGGTCGTAATCAGGGTACTCGTCTTCGTACTCATCGGCGAGCGCCTCGTAATTTGCAGGAGCAGCGCAGATGGCGTCGACTTGTATCAACGCATCTTGAGGAAGTCGTGTGACCTCCACTACTGAACGCGCCGGCGCGCCGTGGTCGAAGTAAAGGTTATAGACATCGTTGACGATTTCAAAATCGTTCAAGTTTCTGAGATAAATCGTCACGCTGAGCACGTGGCTCAGGTCCAAGCCTGCTCCCATCAAGATGCCCTGGATATTGTCCATCACTTGCCGGGATTGCGACTCGATTCCACCTTGATTGAGCTTGCCGGTATGAGGATCCAACGCAATCTGGCCCGAAACGAAAAGCAACGCACCGTAGCCCACCGCCTGGGAAAACGGGCCCATCGCCCTCGGTGCTCTCGCTGTATCGACAATGAACTTCTTGTGCATCTCAAAATCCTTCAAACAACAACATGAACCCTTTACCCGCGATCTGCCGAGTGCTAGGGTCAGTTGGGAATACATGAATTAGTTTAGTCTCACAATATCACGATGAGTGCCTTTCAGGATGAAACTCGCACTCGTGGTGATGTCTGGACGGAGAGGACAAGGATGTCTATACCGCGTGACCCAGAGCTCGTATCCATTTTTACACAGGCCAATGATATTGCGCGGCAGTGCGGGAAGACCTTGTCTTCGGCGCATGTATTGCTCGCGCTCTACACGGTGCCAAACCAGGCCGCTACGTTCTTAGAGGACCGCGAGATTACGGTGGATGCACTCCTCAGTGCGGTCCGCAAATTGAGCACCGAAGATGAACGAATTTTGGAAAGAATTCTGGCTCGAAGCACCCGACTCGCCGAGGGCTCAAGCGCTCAGGCCGTCGATAGCTTGCACCTACTCGCCTCACTCATTCGTGAGTCGAGCTCACAGGCGCACAGAATCTTGGACGAAGCTGGGGCCAATGTTAGCGCGATTCGCGCTTCCGTGATGAGCTATGCCACCGGGTCACGAGTCATGCCTCGACGCACAGGCGTCGCCACCGTGATATCAACGCCAACGGTGACGACATCGCAACTCATTGAGCACGCGCCCTCCCCCATTGAAATCCACCCATCGCTTCGACGAGCCAGACGTCAAGAGAATGCTCTCGCGCCAATGCCGACTCAGGCCCCAGAGCCTCCTAAAGCACCAAAGGCTCCCACGCAGCCCGAAAGGCCCGAGCGTGCGGAACCCACTCCAGAAGAACAAGCCCTCGCACGCGAAAAAGCCGTTCAAGAGGCCCGCTCGACCGCCAAAAAGCTCGCGGAATCTCTTAAGAGAAAACGGGCCGAAGCCGCTCGAGCCAAGAAGCCGGAACCCGTTGCTGAGGCACCTGAATCCGCCGAAGATGAGGTCGAAGAAGACTCAAGTGGGCCACGAATCACTATTCCACCCGAGCCGATTGCGCCTGCGCGCAAGGCCGCACACGGACTTACGTTCCAGGACCAGGACATCGCCGAGACCTATCAACTCTCCGCGCAGGAGTTCCCAAACCTAGTCAAATTCGGGCGTAACATCACCGAAGAGGCCGCGCTCGGAAAGCTCGACAATGTCTTTGGGCGTGAGCGCGAGATTTCTCAAGTCATCGATATCCTAGGGAAGCGTCGCTCGAATAACCCGATGCTCCTCGGTGATGCCGGAGTCGGAAAGACCGCCATCGTGGAAGGACTGGCACTTGAACTCGTGGCGCTTGCGAAGACGGGCTCAAGACTCGGAAAGCGCATCGTTGTCGAATTGGAAGTCGGAAGAATTTTGGGCGGCACCCATTTGCGCGGCTCGTTCTCCGAGCGACTCATCGCCATCAAAGATGAAGTCAAGAGAGCAGATGGCCGAGTCATCGTCTTTTTGGACGAGATTCACACCTGGATGAATGCAGGTGCCGGTGGAGATGGCACGGATGCCGCAGGAGAACTCAAAACGGCGCTGGCCCGCGGGACTTTCCCTTGTATTGGCGCCACGACGCATGATGAGTTTAAGAAGTTTGTAGAGTCCGACCCAGCTTTCGAACGCCGATTCCAAGCGGTCTACGTGGAAGAACCTGACGTGGATACCACCGTCAACATTCTACACGGTATTCGCCAAAACTATGAAAACCACCACGGCGTCACCTATGAAGAAGGCTCACTTGAGGCCGTCGTAAAGCTTGCCCAGCGCTTCATTCACGAGCGCCGCCTTCCAGACAAGGCTATCGGCGTGATGGACCTTGCGGGCTCTCGAGCGGCGCGAGAAAACCGCAATGAGATTACGCGCGAGCACATCGCCAAAGTGGTGGCCGAGCTTGCGGGAATTCCGCCAGAAAGACTGACCCAAGAGGACAAAGAACGATTCCTTCGGATGGAAGAACACATCGGAGAACAAATCGTTGGGCATTCCGATATCGTCTCAACATTGAGTGACGTGATTCGCAGGAACTACGCCGGATTCCGCTCGAACAAACCCATTGGCTCCCTGCTCTTCCTGGGGCCAACCGGTGTTGGAAAGACCGAACTTGTAAAGGTCTTGGCGGACTTCTTATTCTTTGATCGCGACGCCATGATCCGTTTTGATATGTCGGAGTTTCTCGAACCTCATACGGTGAGCCGTCTGATTGGAGCCCCTCCCGGATACGTCGGGTTTGAACGCGGTGGACAACTCACTGAAGCCGTTCGAAGACGCCCCTATCAAGTCATCCTTTTTGACGAGGTTGAGAAGGCCCATCCCGATGTCTTGAACATCCTGCTGCAATTGCTCGACGACGGTAGATTGACTGATGGACAGGGACGAATCGTCAACTTTGCGGACTGTGTCATCGTGATGACGAGCAACCTTGGGGCGAGCGCTCTTCAAGAGAAGCGTGGACCTAGAATAGGGTTCTCAGAAGGCACCGATACTGGAGCAGGTCGAAACGCTGTGATCAGCGCTGCCCAACGACACTTCCCACCTGAGCTTTGGAATCGAATCGACGAACGCCTCGTATTCATGCCTCTTTCTAAGGCTGAAGTCGCAAAGATTGCGGCGTTGCAGCTCAGGTCTTCGGGTAGCAGGCTCTCGGACGATTCGGGAATCAAACTCGTGGTTTCGGACCTCGTGGTGCCATGGCTTGTGGCCAACGGTGGCTGGGATCAGGAATTCGGGGCGCGCCCGATGCGGCAGACCATCGAGAGACACGTCGAAGGCGCTGTGGCCAGACTCATTCTCAATGGCGAGGCCACACGCGGCGACACCGTCTTTGTGGATGTACACGAGGGCAACCTCGTGGTCCTCCCAGAAGCGTAGTCGATCGAGCGTTAGTGCGGGTCGTCTAGCAAGGCCCGGCTTCGCTTCAAGAGTACCTTATAGACCTCAGACACACTGCTATCCTCCAATCGTTGGAGCGCAGCCTCGTGGCTTTGGATGGTCTTCTGATCTCGCCTCGCAACGGGACCGGTCAACGCCGCGGCCGTATCGAGATTCTCAAGATTCTTGAGGATGGAACTCGCCAGCGGCAAGTACATCTGACGCGCTTGTTCAGCACTGAATCCACACGATTCAGCCACACTAAAAACCGCGTCCATCAAGGCAGTAAGATGCCCTGCGCTCATCACAGCGGCCGCGTGGTAGAGAATTTTGTCTTCGGGTCTGATTTCAATGGGCTCAACGCCAATCTTTCCCAAGACCCAACGGCCAAACTCAAGCGCCGCAAAATCCCCCTCAATGGTCCACGCGCAGCCCCTGAACGCATCGAGCGCGACCCTGGGATTGGAAATTGAGAGGAGCGGATGAATCGAAGCTAGAGGTCCACGCAATCCGGCACTTCGCAGCACTCGGCTGTCGAGGCTTCCCGACACATGCACTACAATATCTGCAGGCTTGAGGTAGGGAACGAGCTCAGCCGCCACCTCGGCAATCGCGTCGTCACTGACTGTGAGCCACACCACACTCCCACCCACTTGCGAAAGCAGAGTCTCAAGCTCGCCTTCCACACATCGAATCGAGCTGTGTGGGGAATCAAAAGCGGTGCGGTTCCATAGCGTCACCTTGGCTCCAACTTCCTTTCCAAGAAGTGAAATCGCTTTTCCCGCTCGACCGGCCCCTAGAATAGTCCAGGGAACGTACGCTCGCTCCATGATTTGACTCTACGTGTAGATGAGGCACTCGGCACGACGTGCATCAAACTCTTGACGGCCTGCCCCGGTTGCATTTGCCAACTCGACACAATCATGCCCGTCTTCAATCCCTTTGCGAAGGACCATATCGCCCAACAAGAGGTCGATGGCCAGTCGGTCCTGCACAAACTCATAGGCTTCTTCTCTCCACGCGAACTCAGGCGCGTATAGCTTCCAGAATGCTCCCAAAATGGCCATCGAGGCACTTAGGCTTCGGAATGAATCACGATTTGTGACATGCATTTGTAGCCCGGCGCAGGTCTGATTTCCAAACTTCTGAAACTTTGGGCGAAATGAAACTTCTCTAAATGCGACGCCGGGTAAATCAAGCACTCGAAGCTCTTTACCCAACTCCACCGCGTTCACATACGGTGCCCCGAAAAGCTCAAAAGGTCGCGTGGTACCGCGGCCCTCGCTCGCGTTGGTCCCTTCCAAAAGACATTGCCCGGGGTACACGATAGCCGTATCCAACGTTGGCATATTCGGTGACGGCATGACCCAAGGAAGGCCCGTCTCGTCGAACCACATCGAGCGTTTCCACCCCCGCATTTCGACAACTTTGAGCTCGCACTTCCAGGTGGTGAACCGGTTGAAGAAGTGCGCCAGTTCGCCTGCGCTCATCCCGTGCCGCACGGCGAGCGGCTGCATACCCACAAACGATTTACACTCGGGCATGACCACGTTGCCTTCCACGACTTCGCCGCCAATCGGGTTCGGTCTATCCAGAACCCAAACCTCGATTCCCACCTCGCCACACGCCTCCATCATCAATCCGATGGAATAGACATAGGTGTAATACCGGGCTCCGATGTCCTGAATATCCGCCAGCACGAGGTCGATGCCGTCCAAGTCGCTTGGGGTAGGCTTTAGGCTTTCGTACGTGTGCCCATAAAGACTGACGGTTGGAAGGCCCGTGACGGGATCAAAATTCTCGTCTACGGCCTCCATATCCTGCGCTTCACCTCGAACGCCGTGTTCGGGCCCAAAGAGACGAACCACATTCACGCCGGCGGTCTGGAGCGCGTCGATGGCGTGTTTTAGTCCCGACGTAACACTGGTCGGGTTGACCAAAAGGCCGACCCGTTTTCCCTTAAGTTTTGAAAGAAATTCTTCTTCGCTGAGAATTCTGTCGAGGCCTGTCTTGACCATTTTTAACCATCCTTGGTTATGAAAGAAGCTAGGCTTCCGAGTCCTCATCGTCCTTCGGAGGAGGAGCCTGCATCATTGGGAGTGAGACACCCTGTACTTTTGGAGCTGGCCCGCCAACGTTGGTGGAATCGAGCTCGTCGGCACTCCAACTTTGGCCGGCATTTTCATCGTCCGGCATTGGCTTACCTTGTAGGTACGCGCTCATCAGGTTGAGCCCCTGAGCAAGGCCTTCGTGCAAGTCGTGATTCTTAAGCGGTTCCCACACATGGTCCTTGTTCCCTGCAATGACTTCCTGAATGCCGATCTCAAGTCTCTCGAGAGGAGACATCCAGCGCACAATAAGGAAGATGCTCGCTCCGACTCCGAGCAAGAGCATCAGACCAAGGATCAGTGCAAGAGTGATTTGCAGGGACTTCACGGGCTTGAGCGCGTGTGTCAAATCCCCCATGACCGCAACTCCCATAGCGTTCTCGCCACTTCCGGCGATTGGACGGACCATAGCGAGGTAGCGTTTACCTTCTTCACTCAACTCAAAAATGGTGGCAGCGTCAGCGCTAAACCCACCAACACGGTCGAGCTCGGCTGCGACTGCGGACTGACGCGAGGTGTCGAAGGTTGAGCCCACGACCTGCTTTCCTTGAAAGAGAACGATATCAGGTGCGCGGTCCAAAACCTCTTGGTCTTTTGAATCTTCGGAAACACCGGCAAGCAGTTTTTGTTGAGTTTTGGCGGCTCCGTCACCGAGCATGTAGCCCACGACCACTACGCCCACAATTTCTTCCTTCTCGGCGCGTCGAATGGGGGCAAGCGCCACACGATGAACTCTCTTATCATCCCCACTAAAGCTCCAGTTCCAGTGCTCAATGCGAGTCTCACCTGTCTTCAAGACCTCCTTGACCGAAGGAAAAGTCTTCGAAACGTCAGCACCAAACCAGGAGAAGAGATTCCTTCCCAACGCCGCGACGCCTACTCCGGTATCGTCCAAAGCGATGAACACATCGTAGTCGTGCGGAGTACGCTCAAGCGGCCCCAACTCAAGATTGCGCCGCCCCTTTACCTTGGCAGCGATATCGTCGAGTTTGTATTTTTGAGCGGTCAATTTGTCGTGAACGACAAGGTGGCGCTCTTCTTCGAATGAGATTTCTTCGGGGCGCTGGTCCTCCGGAAGCTCAATCTCCCCCTTCATCGCTTGATAGAGTGTATCTCCCTGACCCACGAAACTCGCTTTGGCCAGGAGACTCGCCTCTTCGAGGCGCACAGCTTGCTCGGCAACGTTCGCCGAGCGGCGCAAGGACTCTTGAGCGTCTTGCTCGAGCGCCGTTGTAAAGGCGCTTGTTCCACTAATGATGGTCAACACGGCCGCAACGACAAAAAGCAGCGCGATCAATGACGGTATAGTTGTCTTAAGCATATGAATCTGCCCCTCTGACGAACTTCAAATCGCGTCAATCTAATTTAAAAACACTATTGCTACTTGTTGAGAGTGTAGAACGCTTTGAGCCGTACGGTCAACTTCTCTAAAAGCGTAAAGTTTCAAGCTGACTTCTTAAAGCGAGTTTCCTTTTCTCTGAGAAGCCAATCGACCACTTTTTGGTAGTCAGAAGCGCCTCGGCTTTCCGGCGCAAACTCGAAAATCGTCTTCTGAAGACTTGGAGCCTCTTTCAACTTTGTATTCACACGGATAGGAGGCAAAACCTTGTCCTGAAAGTATCCTTTCAAGGTACGCACCGACTCGTCACTGATATTATTTCGCATATCGTAGAAGGTCGGGAGGATACCCAAAACGGTAATCGGATGGAGTAAGACCTGATTGACGTTCTTCAAAGTCTTCATCACCTGCTTAACACCTACCAGACTCAAGTAATCACATGAGACCGGAACGATAAGGTGGTCTGCGAATGTCAGAGCATTCATATTTAGAAGGCTCAGGCTCGGCCCGCAGTCTAGAAGCACGAAATCGTAGTTAGAAACGTCTTCAAGGCGGTCACGTAGCGCACGATCTCGGCCTTCGTTCATTCGAGCCAAGACGATTTCCGCGGAAGCAAGCGTCTCGTTGCCTATCAAAATATCGAGATTAGGACGGGCTCGAACAACGCAACGTTCCAGCGGAATCTCTTCGACCACAACGTGATAAATCGTGTGTTTTCCTTCAACCCCCAAACTCACACCCACGTGACCCTGGCTATCCACGTCGATGACCAGAACTCGATGCCCTGCCTCCGCCAATCCAGCGGCGAGCGACACGGTCGTCGTGGTCTTTCCGGTTCCACCCTTCTGGTTGAGGATGGCGATTCGCATTGGCCCCGCGCCCTCCTCTGCCTTCTTACGTACTTCCTGAACAGTAGGAGTTCGACACTCCATCGAGCAGAAGTAGACAGGTCGGCCATCTACAGTTCCCGCCTGATAGGCGTATTTGGGGGTGAAACGCTTGTCACACGTTGAACACGCGACTTCGTCGGCCTCTTCACGTGCTTTCTGCTCACACTCCTGTGAGCAAAAATAACGCATTTGGCCGTTCTTATTGTCGAGTTGCCACCGATATTTTACGAAAAATTCGGTGGAGCAAACATTACACTTCTTGAGTGCGCTCATAGCCTTCCATGTCTCTTCGAGCGTTGGTCTTCGAACGCGACACTAAGAACTTGGATTCTGATGGTCAAGCGTAGATATCATTTGCCTCCGATGAACGCTGAGCGCGACGAACCCAATAAAGACCGCAAACCAAAGCGTAGTAAATCGAATCACGTAGGTTGAAAGCAATGCAGGCGCCCTCTGGGTGAAGATCCCCAGAGCCTTCAACATCCCCAACATACTCCCCTCTGCCACTCCGAGCCCGCCCGGAAGAAAGCTCAGCGCGCCGAGCACCGTGCTCATCGAGAACACAAAGATGGCGCTTGAGAGAGTCGCCTCGCCACCGAGTGAGTCCACGATAAGGTAGAACGCGAGCCCCTCCATCGACCATGAAACAACACTCAATAGAACACTTAAGATCGTGACCTTGAACCCAAGTAGGGTGCGGGCGGATTCATAGGCTTCTTCAAGTTTTTGCCTGATGCCGAGTAAACGCTTCCATCGAATCACTCTAAGAAGGGCAAGCACCCAATCACGGCGTTGAATGAAGAGCATTCCACTCACCAACACCAACATCACGATGACCAATCCGTTGAGACCGATTCCAAACGCACTTGCTCCAAACGCTGCCATCAAAACGAGCGCGATGAGATCGGTCAGACGCTCTGCCAGTACGATTGGGGCGGTCTTCGCCACCGAAATCCCCCGCGCATCTTTAAGAAGTGAACTCTTCAGGACCTCTCCAATCTTGCCTGGCGTGACGGCCATCGAGAATCCAGCTAGGAAAATCGGAATGTTGATGCGATGTTCGACTCGCTCGCCCAGCAACCGAAGATACATCACCCATTTCAAGTAGCGAAACGCGTAGTTCACCACACTGAGCCCAAGCGCCAATGTGAATACCAGCGGATCTAGCTCGGTCCAACCGTCAAGAACCTCGCGCGCGTCCGCCCACATGGCGAGCAATGCGTAGGCGAGCACGGCAAAGAGTACCCCCATGAGTGTACGACGCTCTAATCGACTCATAATACAAAGTGATCTTTGCGGATCTCGGCAACCTTGGTTATGCTCCGACGACGCCAAAGCACGCCCAGTGTGGGCAAGGAATGTTCACCCGTCAAATTGTACTTTGCACTTCAACTATTTCACCCTTGGACTCGTGAAATCTACTCAACTATTGCTCGTGATGTTCGTGTTATCTGGCTGCGCCTGGGGCTACGCCGGAAAAGAGAAGGTGCAATCTTCGCCTCCTCCCGAACCCGAATCCAATGTTGAGATCGTCAAAGTTGTGAAGAAGCCTGAAAGGGCCGAAGAGCCAGCGCCGCCCACAAGCCCTTGTGGAGTCGATAGTTTCCAGATCTTTCGGTTCAACACCGAACAAATCACCAACAAGACCATCGATTGCAACGCCAAGAGCGTCACCGATACATCGAGCGCTTCTTTAGCCCAGCCGGCATCGTCCATGGTCTCGGCTGGCTACCCTCAAGACCGTTGGTATTTCGTCGTGGACCCAAAAGGCGAGGAAACTGCAGCGATCAACAACACAGTGCTCCTCAAACTTTCCCAAGAATACGATGTGGAATTCTATGGTCGAGACGCGTCCACCGGACTCCTCGTCTATTTGTTCCTGGACACGTCCATCAACTGAGAGTTGGACGTTGACGCGATGCAGACCTAACCGTAACCTGTCGCGAACAGATTAAGGAGACCCACATGCAATCGACGTCTGAAGCCTCGGTCGTTGATGAACTCGTCACAGACGTCAAGCAAGAGGTTCGTCTTGCAAGGCGCTGCTTTGCCCAAATCGATCGACTCACAAACCTGATGATGTCCTACCCACCTGGACACCCGATCGTTGAAGAAGCTGCAAATGTGACGGTTCAGAGCTTTCGTGAATTCTTCGAACACAACGACAGACTCAGCGTTCTCGTCGATGCACACTCCATGAAATACCTCGGTACCGAGGAGCGCGTTTGGGAAACAGAAGACCCAAGAGACTACTCTTGGGCACTTAGCCGTGATGGAGTGTATCTCCTGCATATTTTGGCCGGTATTGACCAAAACGAGCTGCGCACCTTTGTCGAAGTGCTGAACCAATTAGTTGACGAGCGTGACCTCTCGAAAGACGCCGTCTCAATCCTCTTCGAAGCGGGCTTTCGCTACATCTCCTACGACGCGATCGACGAATCGCTGGCAAAGCTAGCCGGACTCGAAGTTGATATTCGTGACCGTGATACCAAAGAGGAACAGGAGTTAATCGAAGAACTCTTCGAGGAAGCGTTCGACAAAGAACAACAAAACAACATGACCCCGGAACAGGCGCGCCAAAAGCAGCAGGAAGAGTTTCAGCTTCGGATGCAAAAGAGGTCTGAGCGTCAACAGCGTATGGAGCTTGGCTCAAGGCAGTTTCTTGACCTTTCACCCGAAGCCCAAGAGCACCTTCGAGAACTCAAGCGTGGCTTTACAGAGCATGCGGAGCTTGAGCACCGGGAAGGCGAAATCTTGGCTGCGATTCTCGGCGCACGTCCCAAAGAGAAGCTTCGCCACCAGTCGATCGACCAGATCGGAGAGGTGATGGGGACGCTCCTCGAGACGCAACACCCGTGGGAATCCCTCGAGTTTCTAAAACTCATCCACGAATGGCGAGATAAATTTGATGGACCGGTGACCGGAGAACTCAAGAATGTGGTCGCTGAGTGTTTCACAGGCCGTCGTTTGGCGCTGATGATTAAGATGGTGGCCACAGCGCCTCCAGACGTTCGTCGCGCGATTCTACAGATGTTCAATGCACTCCACCTCGGACCAGCATCTACGGAGTTGGTGAGACTTTTGGCCTGGGACATCCCAGAAGACGTCGAAAAGGACGTGAAGCGCTTCTTGATGGAACGCTCCAAATACGGGGTCGGATTCCTAAAACAAGCTATCTTTGAAGTGCCTGCAGAGAAAGCCAAACCGCTCGTCGAGATTGCGGTCGCGCGCATGCCAAAATCCAAAGACGTGATTTTGGAGATCATCACTCAACCCGCGGAGCCAGAGATCAAGGTCATGGCGCTTAGGTCCATGTCGGGTCATTGGGATTCTCCGGACCAGGCCGCCGAACTTCTTACGCCTTTGCTTACGGCATCCCACGAAGGGATTCGAATCGCCGCCTTGCGTGGCTTGGCGGACGCAAACCCCTCGAAACTCTTTCCTCTGCTCAGCGGGATGCTCAATAACCAGCTCGCGAAGAAGTCTGAGAACGAGGCCAAAGAAATCGCCCTGCTCTTCCTGCAACTCGGCGGCGCCCAAGCACTCGTGGAGATGAAAGAGTTGATCCATAAACGCGGCGTAGTCGGTGAGTCTGACCGTGACCTCGCGGTGCTCCTTGCCAAGCTCATCGCGAGAAACCCACAGCCCGGCGTTGTGGAACTGCTTACGGAAGTGGCCAATGATTGGCTCGTTCCCGGAAAGATTAAGTCTACTTGCAAAGAACTAAGCGACTTGCTCACGAGGTAAGAAATGATTGGCGATGAAGAGTCAAAAGAAGGCCTTAGCGAAGCAAGTTTTGCAAAGAAGTCTTACGTTGCGGGAACCACCGAGAGCTCTCGTTCTGAGTATCAGGACGAGGAATATTCGGTTGACCCCTCGGATGCGCAGGTCTTTGGGCGCACCTTCCTGACAAGTCTTTTTAAGATTTTGAAGGTTGGAAGTATTTATGAAGTTGAGCACAACCAAACCAGAATTGCTTCTGATGAATTCATGCAGTTCTTTTCGCAGGCGATGGCTCGATATCCCGAAGACGATATCTCGATCTCCATTCGAGACGAACTCGCGGTGGTCAACGGAAGCCCGCTCAGATTGAAGCGGAAGATGCAGGGTCGACTCAACGAGCTGAGAGACCTTTTTGCGGCCGCCGATATCCGAGGCCTGCTCTTGCGCCGAGGATTGAACACAGACGACTTCCTGAGCTTTCTGGGCGCCCTGAAAGCCGCATCAAAAGCCAAAACTGGAATGGAACACGTACAGCTCGCCACGATCGTTATCGATCACGGACAGCCCACACGCAATATCATCGAAGCCGTGATGAACGTGAACAAGGCGATGTACGTGTGCCACGTGTATATTCGCGGACTCGTCAAACTCAAGAACGCACACGACCACGTCCGGCGTACAGGTGATGCAGACGTGTCGACCGGTGTGATCAAGAGAATCATGCAGAGTATCTCGGACCTCATCGCCGACGAGGATTTTACGATTCTCGGACTCTTGCCGCTACGACTGGTCCCACCGGACTTGAGCTCTCACTCGTTTAACTCGGCTATCTACGGAATGATCCTCGCTGACCGCCTAGGTCTATCGCCTCAGATGATTTCGTATATCGGTATGTCTATCATTTATCAGGACGTGGATAGACTTGCGGGAATCACCGTGGGTCACCGAGACCGTGATTCGGTGCTCGACCCATCGACTCAGTTTTCGATGAACCTTCGTGATGTGGCCAAGATGCTGCCGCGCGTCAAAGGTGATGTGATTTCTACACTCAGAGTGCTGAACACTTATGAGCGCGGCTGTTCATTTGAACAGTCTGTTCGTGCGCCATTCTACAAGCGCAACCGTAAGCTCCACCTTGCACCGCGAATCATCGACCTCTGCCGCACCTATGATCTCTTAATCCAGGGCCTAGAGGGCTACAAAACCAGACGGCCAGACTTGGCCATCGAATACATCCAGGCCCGCGCGGGGTCCGTTTTTGATTCTGCGTTGGTTAAATTGATGGTCTCGACGCTGGGTGTTTATCCGATCGGTACCACGGTTCTGCTCACGACTGGTGAAAAGGCAGTCATCGTTAGAACGCCTGACCCCTCGGGTGACCCGCGCAAGCCTGTGGTCAGGATCCTGAATCAAGCGAACCCAATGTCGTTTGACCTTTCCGACCCCAAATATGCCCATATCGAGATTGCGAAATCGGTTGAAGTAGACCCTTCAGAAATTTCGGTTTCGAAGGTCTTCCTACTGAGCTAGACCTTGATCACGCCCTTCTCTAGTAGCTTCACCAAGAGTTGAAGTGTCTCAACACGCGGCATAGAAGCCAATTCTAGAATATCTTCAAAAGCCATCATCCCGTCGACTTGGCTCATAATAAAGCCTGCTCTATGGTCCAGATTGAGTGATGCCACGTCGACACTCATATCGAGTTCGGGAACCCTCGCCAACGAACCAAGGGCGGCGACATACTTGCGCTCAAGTTCGCCGGATACCGCAGATTTGAGATCCTCGGCCTCTTGATTCGGCCCACGTGAAAGCACTTTGAGGCAAACGTCTAAAGCCTCGTCAAACTCGCCGCGCTCATACATACGGCGAGCCTCGAGTAGGATTGCGGCCAGATTGGTACTCGGCCCAACCACGGAGGACGATGCAGAATTTGCTTCCGATTGATTCGTCATCTCCTCAAGTACGAACGACGCTTCAACAGGCCCGGGCCTAATACCAGTGGGCTCATTTTGTAAGAAAGGATTCTCGTCAGCCGCGACTTCCTTAGTTCGACTTGCCGCACCCTTCGGTATTGGTTCACCGCGATATGGCTTGTCCTCTGCGCTCGAACTTTCAGCGGCAAATGACTCAGCGAGCGCGAAAAACTCATCTTCCTCAATCTCTCGGCTTGAGGCGCGAGGCGTACGCACAGGCTCACGAGCAGGCGATTGCTTGGTGGAAATCGCCGGGGTTGAAACTGGAGTCGGATTGTTTGTTGGCGCCGAAAATCCTTGGTTTGGACTCGATAACCCAAGGTCAAAATCGAAGTCGGAATCGCCGCTTTCCAGTTCACTAAACCCAGGCATTTGTCCTGTTGGCGTTTGCTCCCGCCTGAATGGGGTGTTTCGACCAAGCTCCTCTTCCGATTCTTCACCACCAACGGTCGGAACACCTCTTAGGGGGGTCAGATTTCTTCCGTCGTCGTCTTCGACCTCAATGTCCGCAAAGAACTCGTCGAAATCATTCTTGGGATTGTCAAAATTGGGCTTGGTCTGTTTCTCGGCAGGCTTTTCAGAGACCTTTTGTGGCGTCGGTTCAGATTGAGTCGATGGCGGCGGCAGCTTGAATTTCCCGGTCGCTGCTCGAAGTCTGTCCGAAAGATCTTGGGTAGAAGCTTTTGGAGCTTCCGCCTCTACAGATGCATTGAATGCGCTCGAAATCATATCTTGAGCGATCAAATCATCAGGATCCATACCGTCGAATAGGTCAAAGCCAAACCCATCATCGGCAGCTTGTGAGTCTGGACCCCGCATGATCTCCAACGAGGACTTTAACCAATCCAAAGTCTCGCTAACCTCGCCGTTCTCCAATAGCTCTACGTGCTCTTGAATCGCTTCGTTCCCCGGACTCAATCTCTGAGCCTCTCGCAAAGCATCCTGGGCTTGGCGCAACTCTCCCTCATCAAGCGATCGAGAGGCTTGCTCCAATAATCCAAAAAGTGTCGGTTTTTCGCTCATTCGTTGTATCTACTGCTTAGGACCGACAGTTCAATCGACAAAAGTCTTCAAATCAGAAAGTGCACTTTCAAGCTGGTCAATCGAGTTCTTGAGTGCACTTGGAGTATCTTCATCCAAGGCCGCGCGCGCCTGGCTGACCACCGTCTCTGCGCTCTCACCCGCCATTCGCTGCGGACCCGAGCTTCCATCGAGGAGCGACGCCAACCTCTCAACTTCACGAACCTGCTTTCGGACCCACGCGCGGAGCTTTTCAAGGTCCTCGCCTTCCTTAAGCTGAACGAGATAACTCTCGTTCTCCTTGATCATGGCCTGAATCTCTTCTTCGGTAAGGCCGCTGGCCGCTGTCACGGTGATCGACTGTTCCTTTCCAGTATCCAAGTCTTTGGCCGCCACGCTTACAATACCATCAGAACTGATGTCGAAGGTAACCTCGATAGTGACCGCGCCGGCTGGGCCCGGTCTGAGTCCAGTCAACACGAATTCGCCAAGGAGTTCGTTCTCTGCTGCGCGCGGGCTCTCGCCCTGAAACACCACGATTTTTACCGAGGTCTGGTTATCACGAATCGTTGTGAATTCGTGACTATGGCTCGTCGGCACCGTGGATTGTGCTTCGATGAGCTTTTCGAATCCACCACCGTGAATCATGATCCCGAGCGAGTGCGGAGTCACGTCCAAGAGTAGAACGTCATTTTCAGGCTCGATTAGTGCCATTCCCTGAATCGCGGCCCCAATCGCCACCGCCTCGTCAGGATGAACGCTCTTTCCAGGGGTTCGACCAAAATACTCTTTAACCGCTTCCTGGATTTTTGGCATCCGGGTCATTCCGCCAACGAGCACCACATCGTCGATATCCGCCACCTCGAGTCCGGCATCTTGGAGGGTCGCCTGGCAAATTTTGATGGTACGTTGAATCAAGTCAACGACCAGGCCTTCAAACGTTTCCTTTGAAATGGTCGTTTGAAGGTGCAACGCCTCTCCACCCTCACGGGTGTAAATGAAAGGAAGACTGATTTCTGTCTCATTCTTGGATGTGAGTTCGATCTTCGCTTTCTCCGCGGCGTCCCTGAGGCGTTGAAGAGACATCTCGTCCTTTCGCAAATCCACCCGATGTTGCCGAGCGAACTCAAACGCAAGATGTTCGATGATCCGCGCGTCAAAGTCCTCACCGCCAAGGAAGGTATCACCGGCCGTGGAAAGTACATCAAACACCCCAGAACTAATCTCCAAAATCGAGATATCGAAGGTTCCGCCGCCGAGGTCATAAATGGCGATGCGGCGATCCATATCTTTGCCGTAACCATAGGCTAGCGCTGCAGCAGTTGGCTCATTGATAATCCTAAGGATCTCAAGACCCGCGATTCGTCCAGCATCCTTGGTTGCCTGACGCTGTAGGTCGTTGAAATAGGCAGGCACCGTCACCACGGCATGAGTGACTTCTTCCTTGAGGTCTTCCTCGGCCACCAATTTCATTTCCTGAAGAATGATGCTCGAGATCTCAGGCAGACTATACTCCTTGCCACGAAGCTTAATCCTCACATCTTCATGCGGGCCTGGCACGATTTCGTACGGACATGTCTCGATGCAATGATTGACAGCCGCCGAATTCCACTTGCGTCCGATAAGGCGCTTGGCTGCGTACACCGTGTGTCGAGCATTGGTGATGGCCTGGCGCTTCGCCATTTGTCCCACGAGGCGTCGGCCGGACTCAGAGATGGCGACGACACTCGGGGTCGTTTTATAACCTCCCTTATTCGAGATCACTCGGGGAACTCCCGCTTCTACAACGGCCACGCATGAATTTGTGGTCCCCAAGTCGATGCCAATCACCCTCATATAAACTCCTTAGCCATTCTTGGCCTAGTATCCCAATGATGCTCTCAATCTCTCAACATGAACTAATAACGTTTGCTCGTGAGGCGCGCACTCTGCTGCCTTTTCGTACGCCTCGAGCGCGGCGTCCAGAATTTCGCTGCGCTCGTATATCTTGCCCAATAAGAGCCAGGCCTCTGAATCCCGCTGGTTAGCCTCCAATGCCGCTCGCGCATAGGTGGCAGCTTCATCCAGACGAATGCCCGCGTGAAGAAGCAGGGTCGCACAGCGAATCAACAAGGAATCGTCTCGCTGAAACGACAAAGCGCGGCGGTACTCGTTGACGGCCTGCGAAAAAAGGCCCTGTTCCTCAAGTGCGTAGGCCTGCCTTACGAGCGTCTGAAAGGCCAATTGGCGACGGTTCTCGTCAGCCGCTTCACTGCCCGATTCACCGCCAAGCCCTTCAGAGTCCTGCAGCGTCGCGTCGTACTCTGCCCGCTTTTTCGGGTTAGAAAGTGTCTGGAATGCTTTCGTCACGGTCTTAAAAATCTCTTCGGACCACGTCCCAAACTCCCCGGCGTCTTTTCCGTAGAAAACGTCCGGATGAAAGCGCTTACTCAACTTGATATACGTCTTTTTACTCTTGCGCGGATCCTCTCCGTCCTTGACCCCGAGGAGGTCATAGTAGGTCAGCCGAGGCAGCTGCTCATACACATATAGGATTTCGCGCTTGAACCCGTCGTCGAGGTCGGGCCCAAAGAGCAATTGACTCTCATCAAGCTCGTAATCGGACCACGCCACCGCAAAAGTAGCCTCACCAAAATCTGGTTGCGAAGGACTCGCAGCTGGAGTCGGAGTCGGACTCGGCGCATCGTCCTCAAAGAGACTTACAGGCTCTGGCTTGGCTTGAGCAGGAGCCGCAGCTTGGGCGGGAGGCCCACCAAAGAGGTCGTCATCGTCAGCACTTGCAGCCGGTGGCCCGCCAAAAAGGTCGTCGTCGTCGTCGTCCGAGCCGAAAAGTTCGGCTTCCGCCGTATGCACCGTGGTACCGCTCGCGTTCTTTAGCTTTGAAAGATGGGCCGGCGAATCAGCTTCAAAAAGGTCGTCGTCATCAGGCTCTGAGATTACCGGCGCAAACGACTCATGGACGTGCTTTTGCTCCAAGACTGGCTCGACAACTTTGGCTGGCTCTGGCGCTGCTTTTGGAGCAGTCGGTACTGAGGTACGCGCTGGCTCGGGCCTTGGCTCAGGAGTTGGTCTTGGTTGTGGCGCTGGTGCCTGCACAGCGGGGGGAGATTGTGCGACGGACGAATGACCTTCGGCCTCTAAAAGTCCTAAGGATAGCAATCGCTCAAGTCCCGTGATTGTCTTATCGCGACCGAGACCAGAAACGCTAATGACTTGTGCAACTGTAACGGAGCCCCGAATTCTCGAAAGCAAAAAGAAATCTTCCGGAGTCGGTTGACCGCTCAGATTGCGGTAGTCTACGTCCTCTTTGGGCGCCAGCTTGAGAGCGTCGTCTAACAACGTTTCACCCGCATGGGAAAGTGCAGTTCATTGGGGTTCATTTTCACCCGATAACTTAACCCGTAAGCGATAGACTGACAAGGAAACAGATCCAAAGTTCGGGCTAAAATACTACCCTACCTGCTTGCTCGGGTTCTGCTTGGCTTCCCATTCGTGCAACGACTCTTCGAAAATTCCCAACGCGGACTGAACATCTTCGGCCCTTACGACCAGTGGCGGCACAAAGCGTACGGTCGACGGCCCAGCTACGTTGACCAACAAGCCACGCTCGCGACACAAGCCGACGATCTCACCAGCGGCACCTTCTACGCATTCAACCCCCACCATCAAGCCTTTTCCACGTACCTCGACGATCGTTGGGCTCCCATTGGCCAGCTTGCCTAGACCATCCATGAGTTGGTTGCCTCGAGCAATGGCATTCTCTTGGAGATTCTCCGATTCCACCGTCTCAAGCACACAAAGAGCCGCGGTACTCGCCAGAGGATTTCCTCCAAACGTCGTCGCATGACTTCCCCGTTCGAAGCCCTTAAATGCCTCTTCTGTAGCCACACATGCGCCAATCGGAACACCACCGCCAAGCCCCTTCGCCAGAGTCATGATGTCTGGCGCAACGCCATACCCCTCGTACGCGAACAAGGTGCCTGTTCGGCCAATCCCGCACTGGACCTCATCAAAAATGAGCAACGCGCCAAACCTGTCGCAGATCTCCCGAAGTCCCTTGAGGAATTCGGGGTCCGCAGGTCTGACGCCACCCTCGCCTTGAATAGGTTCCACCATCACTGCAGCCGTGCGCTCACTTATCAGCGCCTCTACACTGGCGAGGTCGTTGAACGTAGCGTACGTGAAGCCCGGAAGCATGGGCTCAAACCCCTTGTGGTACTTCGGCTGTCCAGTCGCGGTAATCGCTGCAAATGTACGCCCGTGAAAGGACTGCTTAAAGGTGATGAATTCGACTCGGTCCTCGTCACCTTTGACCGCTTTTTGATATCTACGAGCCAACTTCAGGGCCGTCTCATTCGCTTCAGCACCGGAGTTACACAAGAAGACCCGGTCACCAAATGAGCGCTCGCAGAGCAAATCCATCAGCTCGATCTGAGGCTTGGTGAAGAACATGTTCGAGACGTGCATCAATTCGCCGACTTGCCTCTGCAACGCTTTCGTCAACGCGGGATGCGCATAGCCAAGCGAGTTCACCGCGATTCCGGCAAGGAAATCTAAGTACTCGCGACCCTCAGTATCCCACACTCGAACGCCCTCGCCCCTCTCCAGGATGACAGGTGCAGGAGCGTAGGATGGTGAATTATGAGCATTTCCGGATTCAAGTAGTTCTGTCGTATTCATAGCTCTATGAGGGGGCATTAGGATTAAAACAAACCTAGAGGATGTATCGACTCAGGTCTCTGTCGGCCACGATATCACCAAGACGGGCTCGCACAAAAGCATCGGTCACAGGAATGACCTCGCCATCGCGCTCAGGCGCACTAAAGGAAATCTCCTCAAAGAGCTTTTCCATCACGGTTTGAAGCCGCCGCGCGCCGATATTCTCTGCATTTTCGTTGGCCTGAAAGGCCATTTCAGCGATGGCTTCGATAGCCGAACTCTCAAATTGCAGCGTCACACCTTCCGTGGCCATCAACGCAGAATACTGACGAGTCAGGCTATTCGAAGGCTCAGTCAGAATGCGCCGAAAGTCATCTTGGGTCAGCGGGTCCAAATTCACGCGGATCGGAAAGCGACCCTGGAGCTCTGGAAGAAGATCCGCGGGAGTAGACACGTGAAACGCACCAGCAGCCACAAAGAGAATGTGGTCTGTAGAGACCAGACCGTGCCTTGTCGAAACCGTAGTGCCCTCCACCAAAGGAAGCAGGTCGCGCTGAACGCCCTCGCGCGACACATCCGGGCCATGGCTATTTTGTCGCACAGCCACTTTGTCGAGCTCGTCGATGAAAACGATGCCGTATTCTTCGACCCGCTCGATGGCCTCGTCGACCACCCGCCGCATATCGAGATGCCGCAGTGACTCTTCGCGCATGAAAGCTTGACGCGCTTCCTTAACCTTCATGCGCCTTCGCCGCTTTTTCTTAGGGATGAGCTGCTCAAAAATTGGCGCAAAATCAAACGCAGCGCTGACCTCGGCCTGAACTTTTGGGCCGGCTTCGTTTTCATCCAACTCAACTTCGATCCACATATCGTCAAGGTGCCCGTCGCGGACTTGGGCGTGCAGACCTGTGCCATGGTCCTCGTGCACGCTGCCATCTTGTCCAACGACAAACGTGGGCCGACCCGCATCGCTCCCATCAAGCGCCCGTTTGACGCCCTTTTGTGCCTCAATCGCTTCTACGATGCGGCGCTCCACGATGTCGCGGACCCGATCTTCGAGGCGTGCTTCATGCTCTTGTTGGACCAGCGCCACACCAACGTCCACCAGATCACGAACAATGCTCTCAACGTCTCGCCCCACGTAGCCAATCTCAGTGAATTTCGTCGCCTCAACCTTGAGAAAAGGAGCGCCGGCGAGTTTGGCCAATCGACGCGCAATCTCGGTCTTTCCGACACCTGTGGGGCCTATCATCAAGATATTCTTAGGCATGATCTCGTGCCTCAAGTCCGCCGCAACGTTTTGGCGCCTCCATCGGTTCCGCAAAGCGATTGCCACACTTCTCTTGGCCTCTAACTGCCCCACAATATAGCGATCCAAATGCTCCACAATCTCGCGCGGAGTAAGCTGCTCAGGGTTCATCGCGAAGCTCCTCGAGTGTGAAGTTATCGTTCGTAAAGACACACATTTCTGCGGCGATCTTCATCGCGCTGACGGCCAATTCTCGCGGTGAGAGCTCCGTATGAGCGTGCAAAGCCTTCGCGGCCGCAAGCGCATAGACCCCGCCGCTACCAATCGCAACCATACCGTTTTCCGGCTCGAGTACGTCCCCATTTCCGCTGATCAGGAGCGTCCGCTCTCGGTCGGCTGCGATAAGCAACGCCTCAAGCTGCCTCAACATCTTGTCAGAACGCCACTCCTTGGCCAACTCGACGCTGGCCCTGAGAAGGTTGCCCTGGGTACTTCGAAGCTTCTCCTCCAGTTTCTCGTAGAGCGTGATCGCGTCCGCAGTGGACCCCGCAAACCCACAAATCACCTTGCCATCGTGGATGCGTCGCACCTTGCGCGCACTGGCTTTCAAAATGGTCTTTTCGGCCATGGTAACCTGCCCGTCACCGATCACGATGACCTCATCGCCTCGGCGTACGCTCAGAATTGTGGTCCCTTTAATCATGAGTTCTCCCCTTTGTTTTGCGAGCGAGCGCGCGGATGTGCCGCATCGTAGACTTCGGCCAAACGCTCCACCGAGACGTGGGTATAGCGTTGCGTTGTAGAAAGGCTTGCGTGCCCAAGGAGCTCCTGAATGCCGCGCAAATCGGCACCAGCATCAAGGAGATGTGTGGCAAAGGAGTGTCTCAAACCGTGAGGTGTCACGGATGTGTCCAGACCTGCCCGAATCAGATGTTCCTTCAAGAGCCTTCGAACGCTGCGGTCGCTGAGTCGTCCACCGCGAGAATTGACCCAAATCGCACTCGTGGAGTGGTTGTCCTGGGCAATCTCACTACGTCTTGAGAGATAAAGCTCGATGGCCGCCTTGGCCTTTTGACCAAGAGGAACCATGCGCTCTTTGTTTCCTTTACCCACTGTCCGAATCCAGCCGTCCTTCAAATCGACTTCGGCCAAATTCAAACCCACGAGCTCGGAAACACGAAGCCCACACCCGTAGAGGGTCTCCCACATCGCCATGTCTCGGATACCGAGCACGCCGTCTTGTTTGTGGCCGTCTAAAAGTTGGAAAATCTCGTCCACACTCAGAAAGTTTTTCAGTGGCTGTCGAACCTTGGGCGCGCTCAAGAGCTCCGCAATATCATCTTCAATCACGCCCTTTTTGACCAAAAACGTCCAAAATGAGCGAATCGCCGAAATCTTTCGGGCGAGCGTGGCAGAAGTGTCCACGTCAAGGCGTGACGCCACAAACCCTCTCAGATTCTTCAAACCAATCTGGTCCACATGGTCTAGCGAGAGCTCGTGCTCCTCCAAATGCTCTTGAAGTTGTGAAAGATCGCTCGAGTATGCAGCCAACGTACGTTCGCTACGTCCGCGCTCCACGCGCAAATACTCCAGAAAACGATCCACATTCACAGACATTAGACACGCTCAACTCGGTAGACACCTTTGATTCGTTGAATTTTCCGCATCGCGGCCTGAAGTTGATTCAAGTCCAAGACAAGGACTTCGAACGTATTCACAGCCCGCTGGTCTTCGGTCGTCAAACAATGGGCTTGAGCAATATTGACGCCAGAATCCGAGAATGACTGAGAGATATTCGCCAAAAGACCTGGCTTGTCGGTGCAGAACACGCGGACATTGACCGAGTGCCGGCTCGTCTTGTCTTCCTTGCCCCTCGAGGCCCAGGAGACATCGACCTTCCTCTCCTTCTCAAGATGCGCAACCTTATCACAATCGCGCCGATGAACCGATAGGCCGCGCCCGCGCGTGATGAATCCAAGCACATCGTCCCCCGGGACGGGATTGCAGCACTTGGCGTAGGTCACCATGATATCGTCGATTCCATCGATGATGACGCCCTTGCCTTTACCGCGGCCCGTGAACTTATTGATGAATTGGTCGAGCTTGCTCTCTTTCTTTTGCTCGGGTTCTTTTTGGGCAAATATCTTGGAAACAATCGTTTCGGGCGAAGACTTGCCATAACCAATATCCGCCAGCATCTCGTCGATATTGTGAAACTTGGACTTCAAGGTCGCGTCGAGCAGCTTTCCGTTGCGCTCCATTTCTCGAACGTTAGTGCCGTGCCGCTTGAATTCCTTGTCCAATAGCTCTCGCCCAAGCTCACGGCTTCGCTCCCGCTGCTCTTCTCGGACCGCGTTTCGAATCTTGGTCCGCGCCCTGCCCGTCACCACAAACGCCAGCCAATCTTTGTTCGGCTTCTGGTTCGGGCTCGTCAATATCTCGCAGATATCCCCGGTCTTAAGCTCGTAGCGTAGCGGCACAATCTGCCCGTTTACCTTCGAGCCGACCGTGTGGGAACCGACTTCGGTATGAATCGCAAAAGCAAAGTCGAGACAGGTCGCGCCGGCAGGAAGTCCTTTGACATCGCCTCTCGGCGTGAAAACATAGACTTCATCGTGGAAGAGATCGATCTTCACAGACTCCAAGAACTCGTGCGGGTCCTCCGCGTCGTGATGCTCTTCCATCAGCTGGTGCAGCCATGCAAAGGCCGCATCGTCGGCATTCGGTACCGCTTTGCCTTCTTTGTACATCCAGTGCGCGGCGATACCCTCTTCAGCAACACGGTGCATTTCGTGGGTTCGAATCTGGATCTCGATACGCTCTTGATCCGGGCCGATGACCGAAGTGTGCAAAGACTGGTATCCGTTTGGCTTCGGGATGGCCACGTAGTCTTTGAAGCGTCCGGGGATGGGTTTCCAAAGGTTGTGAACTAGCCCCAATGCCTCGTAACACTGGTACTTCTCGTCCACGATGATTCGAAAGGCCAACACGTCGTAGACCTGGTCGAATTCGATCTGCTGCTTTTGCATCTTGCGGTAGATGCTCCAGAAATTTTTCGGCCGACCGTCCACCTGACAGGTGATGGTGTTCTCGCCCATCAATTCCTTGAGGATGTTGATCACCTCGCGGATGAAGCTCTCGCGCTCCCGCTTCTTCTTTGACACCTGCTCAGAGATGTCGAAATAAGCATCCGGATAAAGATACCTAAACGACTGATCCTCAAGCTCTGTCTTGATCCACGAGATGCCGAGGCGATGCGCAATAGGAGCGTAGATGTCCAGAGTTTCCTCCGAGATCCGCTCTTGTTTATGCTGCGGCATGTGTTTCATGGTCCGCATATTGTGCAGTCGGTCGGCTAGTTTGAGCACGATCACGCGGAGATCGCGACTCATCGCGATGATCATCTTTCGGAAGTTCTGGGCCTGAGCTTCCTCCCGCGTATTGAAACTGAGCTTCGAAAGTTTTGTGACACCATCAACGAGGAAAGCCACATCTTCGCCAAAGAGGTCCTTCAACTCGTCCACTGTGGTCTGAGTATCCTCCACCGTGTCGTGCAGCAAACCCGCCACCAGACTCGATGAGTCGAGTCTCAACTCCGCGATGATATCCATGACCTCGACCGGGTGAGACATGTAGGGCTCGCCAGACTTACGCTTCTGGCCCTCATGCATCATCATCCCGAAATCGAATGCTTTTAAGATGAGGTCGCGGTCCAAGTTCGGCTGATACACAGCCGTCTTGTCCAGAATCTCCTCAACCCGCTCCCTCAATGCTTTTTCAGCTGCGTCCATGTCTACCACTTCAAAGACTACCCGGTAGACAATGTAAACAACACCGTGCCCGGCGGCAACAAATCTAAGTCAGAGACTCAAAAGCGAGCGCATTCGCTCTTCCCAAATCAGGCGCATATGGCGACTCGAATCATAAATCGAGAAGATCATGGCCTGTGCGTGGGCTAGATCGTCGTTAACAATGACGTAGTCAAACATAGGAAACTGCGAGAGTTCATGGCGCGCGGCCTGAAGCCTACGATCCACGACTTCCGCACTATCCGTGCCGCGACCGCGCAATCGCTTTTCCAAAATCCCCATGCTCGGTGGAACGACCAAGGTTAAAACGGCGCGTTTGCCAAACCTCGCACGCAGCTGTCCGGCCCCCTGATAGTCAATATCAAACAGAATATCGCGCCCTTTTGACCACGCATCTTCGATGACCTCGACACTCGTGCCATAGCTGTGGCCATGCACACGAGCCCACTCGGCGAAGAGTTCCTGATCGATCATTTCCTGAAAACGAGATTCGTTCACGAAGTGGTAGGCCACCCCGTCCTTTTCATCTCCGCGAGGCGAACGGGTCGTGTACGAAATACTCAAACTCAACCGGGGGCGTTGCTCGAGCAACTCTCGGCAGAGCGTGGTCTTCCCAACCCCTGAAGGGCCGCACACGATAAAGAGGAGGCCTTCGTCTGATTCGATCATTCTACGTTACTCGCTTGTTCTCGAAGTTGCTCGATGGCCGTCTTGATACGGACCACAGCATCGGTGATACGAACCGCCGAGCTCTTGGAGCCCGTGGTGTTCGCTTCGCGAATCAACTCCTGTAGATAGAAGTCGAGTCTCTTGCCCACTGGCGTATCGTCGGATTCTTCGATCAGGTCTCGCAGCTTGGAACAATGCGAGAGTGCTCGCTGCACCTCTTCTGCAATGTCTGAGCGATCCGCAAAGATCACCAGTTCTTGCGCAATGCGCGACTCCTCAAGCTCCACTCCTGCGGCTGCCGCGGCTTCTCCAACTCGAGCATGCAATTTCTCACGATACTCGGCCAGAATCTCGTCTCTCATGGAGTCAATGTAGGCAAAATCAGCCTCGATCTCTTCGATCAACCGAATCAAGGTCAAGGAGAGCTTTTTGCCTTCTTCTGAGCGCGACTCGAAGAGCAGGTCTAGTGCCTGCTCAAGCAGCGGTGTCATTGCCTCTGCATCGGGGACGTCCACCTTGGTGTCACCCAGGGTCTCTCGAAAACCCAACACATCAGCGATTGTTGGAGATGCCAATCCGTGAGCCAGCGCGAGTCCACGGAGCTGGTCTGCAACGCAGGCAAATCGTTCTTCGTCTACCAGGGATGGTTCCTTGGTACTTACGAGCTCCAGATCGACCCTGACCTCGAGACGACCACGCTTGATGGAGCGCTTACTCAGGTCTTGAGTCAGCGACTCGAGCCACCCCATCGTTCTTGGGAAACTTGTCCGGAGATCAAAATTCTTATGATTCACCGAACGGCATTCGACGGACACATGCCACGGCCCCGACTGCCCCTCAGCCGACCCATAACCGGTCATGCTTCGAATCATTCTTCAAGCTTCTGCTTGTCGGTCTTCTCAGGCTCGTCTTCCTCGCCTTTGAGGGACTTCTGGAAGCTACGCACTCCGGCCCCAAGCTCTTTGGCTACCTTTGGAAGCTTACCAAGGCCAAAGAACATTATCAGTATCACCATTATGATGATGAGCTCTGTCGTTCCTAATCCAAACATGCTCAACCTCCTCGCCTTATACCGACTCTACGGATTTGATACCGAGAGCCTTTAATGCGCGCTCTGCTGCGCGTTGCTCCGCTTCTTTCTTCGACCGACCTTCTCCACTCCCCACCGCTTCACCGTCCACCAAGACTTCGGCCACGAACAATTTCTCGTGGTCAGGGCCGTTCTCGTCCGCGATTCGATACCTCGGCGCCTCAAGCTTGGCACCTTGTACGAGCTTTTGCAGTCTTGATTTGAAGTCTGTGGGGGCATGCTCGCGAACTCGACATGACGCTAGCTGATTCTGGAAAAGTTGCAAGATCACTCGCTCGGCTTCCAGCATTCCTCCATCGAGAAATATTGCTCCGAGAAGCGCTTCGTAGGCATCAGCTAAGAGGCTCGCCCTCAAACGTCCACCAGACTTTTCCTCGCCTCGACCCAGCCTGAGGAAGGACCCGAGGTCGATTTCTCGTGCCCTCTCGGCCAACGACGGCTCACAAACCATTTGAGCAAGCATCGTCGACAACTGCCCCTCGTGGGCTTCAGGAAACCGGGCATAAAGGTCTGACGCGATAACAAGACCGAGTACGGAGTCTCCCAGAAACTCGAGCCGCTGGTTATCCGGTATCACCTCCTCGACCTCGTTCAGGTACGAGCGGTGAGTCAGGGCGGCGCAAAGTAGCGATGTGTCTTCAAACGTGTAGGCGATGATCTCTTGCAGACCCGCCACAACCTCTAAACTCATGTGCGGGACTCCTCAATCCATCCCCCGCCCAAGACCTCATCTCCCCTGTAGAATACTGCAGCTTGCCCCGGAGTCACTGCCCTCACAGGCTCCGCAAACTCGACAAACGCCGTGTCTGGATCCGCTCCGACCGTCACGAACGCAGGGACTGGTTGGCTTCGATAGCGAACCTTGACCTCACACTCGAAGGCTCCTGGCGGACGCTCAAACGACAACCAGTTGCATCGGTCGGCCACCAACCCTCGGACAGCCAAGTCTGACTTGGGTCCTACCACTACCGTTCCGTCCTTCGGATGGATCGACTTGACGTAGAGCGGCTCATCCCACGCAATCCCGAGGCCCTTTCGCTGGCCAATGGTGAAGCTATGAATGCCATCGTGCTCTGCTAAGACCTTGCCGCTGGAATGCACAATCTTACCTGGAATCGTGCCCTTTTCCTTGAGGCGTTCAGCCACAAAGTCCTTGTAGTTACCGCCCGCCACAAAGCAAATCTCCTGACTCTCGGCCTTTTCCGCCGTTTCGAGCTCGAGGCGACGCGCCTCGACACGGACCTCGTCTTTAGTCATGCCGCCCAAAGGGAAGAGAATGCGGCCCAGCGCTTCTCGCGGGATGCCAAACAAGAAGTACGTCTGGTCTTTGTTCTCGTCTTTCGCGCGACGCATGACAGGCACCTCGCCTGAATGGTCGATTCGAGCAAAATGCCCGGTTGCCAAAAACTTGGAACCAAGGGCAAGTGAGCGTGAAAGCAAGATATCGAATTTCAGATAGTTGTTGCACGCGACACAAGGATTTGGCGTCCGTCCACGCGAATACTCATCCACAAAATAGTCGATCACCCGCTCACGGAACGCGCTCTCGTAGTTGGCGACGTAAAACGGAATCCCCAACTTGGACGCGACCATCCGGGCGTCGAAGAGGTCGTCTGGGCTACAACAGCTTTTGCTGTAATCCTCCTGTGGGGTGGAGTACAGACGCATCGAGATCCCGACCGCATCAAACCCCTCCTCAGCGAGCAAAGCCGCCGCTACCGAGCTATCCACACCACCGCTCATCGCGATTACGACTCGCCCCTCAACATCAGGGACTTCGATCATTGTCATCATCTTCTCCACTTCTAGCCGCGCTTCGTCTCTCAGATTCGACGAAGTTGGTCAACGACTTTTGAAACTCGCTCTATTGCATCATCGACTTCTTCACGGGTCGTCGACGGTCCTAGCGAAAAACGAATGGACTGTCGGGCGCGGGCCTCGTCGAAGCCCATGGCGAGTATAACATGACTGGGCTCCAAAGACCCGGCAGTGCATGCGGAGCCGCTCGAGACCGCAACACCGGCCAAATCGAGCGCCAAAAGCATATCCTCGCCATCCAGATCCCATGCTACATTCAGGGTGTTAGGCAGACATGACTCGGCATCGCCGCGCCTCACTGCGCCGGTCGCAGCGAGCCCCTGGAAAAGCCTTTCCCGAAGCTCGGCCATCTGAGAATTCCACACCCCGAGGTTCTCGATCAGGCAATTCATAGCCATTTCGACGCCGGCAATCACGGGCACATTTTCCGTTCCGGGCCTTCTTCCGCGTTCCTGATGGCCGCCCGAAACCATATTCTCGACCTTCAATCCTTCACGAACCACCACGGCTCCTACGCCTTTGGGCCCCCCCATTTTATGGAAGGAAAGGCTCATGAAATCGGCACCACTCTCACGGAAGTTGATAGGGATGCGGCCAAGCGCCTGCGTGCCATCAACATGTAAGAGCCCACCGCGTTCGTGCACAAAGTCAGCTACCTCACGAATGGGATAGATGTTGCCGATCTCATTGTTGGCCCACATCAAACTGACCAAAAATGGCCCCGAAATCTCGCGCAAGTCATCGAGATCAATTCGGCCTGCTTCATCGACCTTGAGCTGCCGTGTCGCCACCATACCGCTCAAATCCGACACGACCTCAATGACGGAAGGGTGTTCGACGGACGAGCAAATAAGCGTGCATTCCGGCTTTCGGCGCACAAAATCCTTGAGGATCTGATTGTTTGACTCCGTGGCCCCACCTGTAAAAAACACGCCTTGGGCTGCGGAGCTCACTGCCTTGGCTACGGCACGTCGAGCGCGCTCGATGATAGTCCGAGCCGCCTGCCCTTCCTGATGAATACTCGAGGCGTTGCCCGGAAGCTTCATAGCTTCCAACACAGCCACTTGGACTTCCGGAAGCATGGGCGCGGTTGCGTTCCAATCGAGGTAAATTCGGTTCATGGGGTCTGCCAAATGAGTTCCATCATCGTCGTCCCTTCAGAAACACTCGGGACCACGGCAACATCGGCACGGCTGTGCAAAAGGAAAGGGCCTAAAAATCCAATTGCGCTTCCAACGAGTGCCCCTACCAAGACATCGGTCGGCCAGTGCATATCAGACATGATGCGCATGGCGCCCCCGATGGTCGCCAGCGAGAATGTACCCGCCGTAATGTAGGGAGCCCACTCGTAGCCTCTAAGATACGATATGGTCGAGGCCGAGCTCGCGAGGGTAAACGCCCAGGCGGTATCTGCAGAAAAGAATGATCGGTTTTGTTCCGAGACGAAATCCCCCGCTTGAGTTTCGCTAGCCCTTCCAAAATGGACGCCAGGGCGCTGCCTGTCTGCGAGACCCTTCGCGAGTTCAGCTACCGCTGTAGTGTAGAGAAACGCATTGACCATCATCACAGTGTTTTCGATGGCATGTCCGCCCTGGTCCGCGTCAAGCGCCGGTGAAATGATCCCAAAAAGCCCGAGTGCAGGAACGAGCCCAACCGTGACGCCATGGCTAATGTAGCCAATCTCCTTCGACGCTGACTCAACCACCAAGAGATTTCGGCCGGCGCGATCAAAGCCATTGCTTTCGCACCAACCACACGTCTCAGATGGAGAACCGACAATCAGACGAGCCCCAATCGTTAGCGCTACTCCTCCTCCTGCTTCGACCCCTAGAAAGAGCGGTGAGGTGTTTTCGAGCTCGTGTGAAACGGACTGCGCAGATGCCGTGTTCCAGCACAACAATAGCAAAAAAACAAAGAAGGTGAATCTCTTCATGACTACTCGCGAACAACGTGTCTCGGCGGGGAGTTAATCGAAGTGACTTTAGGATGTCAAAGCTAGAGTCCAAATCGACTGTACAATTGCACGTTTATGCTCCAGTGACCGGCTGACTCACTCAAATCTTCGAGCCTCTCAGGCTGGTTCAGCCCAAACGAAAAATCTATTCGGTTGACCCATATCGTAATATCTGGCGAGGCCCAAAATCCTGCCTGGAACCCCCAGAGGTGGCTCTCGCCTTGGGATAGCTGCATGTATTCGGAATTGAAATAAGTGGCCTGCCCCCATACTCCAGCATCAAACGCGAATCGCGGACTGGCCTCTTGGTCGGGAGCGTACTCTGCCAAATCTTCAGGCTCCCATCCCCAAGACTTCCCGAGCTCCGCCCGCAAGACGGCGTGTCTGAGTTTCACTGAACGATGCTCTGCTCCGAGCTCAGCCGAAAAAACGTCGAGCACATTTCCAACTCCTAAACGCAGAATACCCTGTTCCTCATCGCCTCGATATTCAACGAGAGCCGTGGCTTCGAGCCCTTTATAAAGGATCGGAAAGTCCCGAACACCGAGAGAAATTGTGGCAGGAGAGACATCCGAAGGGTCCCAGATCACGTACGTTCGGAGGCTTAGAGCGGGGACCCCCATGGCAAAAAAGAGCCTACCCGTCTCACTCTCAGGAGTTTGAGCCCCCACGAGAATCTCTTCGCCGTCAGGCCCGGGGAAGCTCTGTACCGCCTCGGATTCAATCCATGCACCTTGAACATCTGCCCAATCATGCAGACTTAAGCGAAGTGAGAGCATGCTCTCGTCCGCTCTTACACTAGCGTTTTGTGCCGCAGTCTGAAGCTCAAGTCGTTCGAACACCACCACACTGGCCGCTTCGATACTCAAACCGAAAGGAAGGCGAGCGTGACCTAAGGCACCAAGGGTCCACGGATTCAACGAAGCGAGTTGAGCGCCTCGCGTCGTGCACGTTTCGTATCCAAGCTCCTTGGTCCACGCGACGAATCCAGCCACCGAGCCGGAACCTCGCTTCTCTCGCCCTGTTTGTCGCTCCCAGAGCAAATCCAATCGCGAGAGGTCTCGTTGATGAATAGCCCGTAAACCGTCGTAGTCCGATACGATGCGACGGGCCTTTCTGGACTCGGAGAACACGTCGGTGCCCGCGCACGGCACGGATTGGGCCGAAACGTCCAAACCCACCATGAACAAGATGACGAACACAACGCGACGCATTTGAACTCCGACCGAAGACGCCGATCTATATCGTTGGACGGCACGTGATGCTAGACGAAGCGACGACTCTTTGTTAACAATCCGCGCGGGCGCCCGTAGCTCAGTTGGATAGAGCGCAGGATTCCTAATCCTGAGGCCATAGGTTCGATCCCTATCGGGCGCATTCTAAGAGGCAAATGCATGCGACCTTTGATCTTGATCACCAACGATGATGGCATCGACGCGCCTGGTATTAAGGCGCTGGAAAAAGCGATGTCCGCTCTTGGGGACGTCTGGACCGTGGCACCTGCCTCCGAACAAAGCGCCGTGTCTCATGCGATCACACTCTGGAATCCCCTGAGAATTCATCAGCGGGCTGAGCAGCGTTTCGCTGTCACAGGAACCCCCACAGATTGCGTCTATATCGCCCTCTCCAAGATTCTCCCAAGGCGGCCTGACATCTGCGTCTCAGGGGTCAATCATGGTGCAAATATGGGAGATGATGTCATCTATAGCGGCACCGTCGCGGGTGCCTCTGAAGCAACACTCCAAGACATCCCTTCGGTGGCCGTGAGCCTCGCATCCTACAAAAGTCAGAACTTCGATACAGCAGCAGCAGCAGCGGCCAAAGTCGCGGCATCAGTGCTCAAGCGTGGCCTTCCGCGCGGAGTCTTGCTCAATGTCAATGTACCCAAAGACGTCGGGGTCGATGCCCCATTCAAGTTCACCAAACTTGGGCGCAGGTACTATGGACAGATCGTGACAGAGAATAACGACCCAAGAAACAAGCCCTACTACTGGATCGGGGGCGCTGAACTTGGCTTCGATGACATCCCAGGCACTGATTGTAACGCCGTGGCCGACCATTGCATCTCGGTCTCTCCTGTGCAGATGGACCTGACCCACTACAAGTTCTTAGACGAGCTTGGAAAATGGACCGAACTTAACGAGGCAGCCGAATGAAGAATGAATTAGCAGATAGAGTCAGTGCCGCCATAAGAGACGTACCGGACTTTCCGAAGCCAGGAATCCTCTTCAAAGACATCACACCTGTGCTTCAAGACGGCGACCTCTTCAACACAGTGATCCACTACTTTTGTGAGCGATATGAGTCGCTAAATATCACCAAAGTTGTGGGAATCGAGTCGAGGGGCTTCATCTTCGCCTCGGCAATTGCCCACGAACTGAGCACCGGACTGGTGCTGATTCGCAAACCAGGCAAACTCCCATATCAAACTATCGGTGTGGACTACTCTCTTGAGTACGGAACCGACCGTGTTGAAATGCACGTAGACGCCGTTCAGAAGAACGAGCGAATCGTCATCGTAGACGACCTTCTGGCAACCGGTGGAACCATGGGGGCCGGCATCGAACTATGCAAAAAAGCGGGAGCAAATGTGGTCGAAGCCGGATTCCTCATCCAGCTTGATTTCCTTGACGGCGTAAAGAACCTGCACGGCGTTCCCACCCATTCGCTCATTCATTTCTGAGCGCCTTTTCCAAGCGAAACCTTCATCAGATAGAGAGCTTCTCTGGCAGCGTTTGCCACGAGTTGACTCTCTTCTGCTTCACCATCAACTGCCTTTATCTTCGGGCCGATGACGAACTTGTCGTCTAGCTTCATGCCGTTAAACTGGTCGAGAAAGGCCGGGCGAGTGAGAGCGAGGTTTCCTCGATAGTCGAAAACCCGAATCTTGTGGATTTGCCCCTTTGAATTGACCGCAATCCCCACCTCAAGTCGAAGCACGCTTCCACCAATCACTTTGGGTTGGAGCCTGGGATCGATAAAAATCGCCACGCCGAGGAGTTTTCGTTTTCCTCCAACGTTTTGCACCGCGATGTAGAATGTGGGGGTCTTATCCTCTGGGTAGAGCGAAAATCCCAACTCTTTTTCGATCGCAGCCACCTGGGCATCCGTGTACGTGACGTCGCGCGACAGAAAATCCGTTGCTTCTGGGAAGAGTTCTCCCAAATACTCTCGAGTAATCTCCCAGCTTCCAAACGTTGCAAGGTGTGCGTCGGCATCTCGCGGCGTACCGAAACTCGCGAATGCCAGGACTAGCGCCAGAAGATACTTCACGAGTCCGACTCGTCCTGGGCTTCTTTTTTCATCTTTGCGACTTGGCGCTGCAGTCGGTCAAGTTCGCGCTTCATCGTTCTCAAATCGTCGCTGGTCGCGAGATTGAGCTTCCGGGCGACGTCAGCCTTTTTCTCATCAAGCTCGGACTTCAAGGTGAACGAAGCCTTGAATGCTCCCGCTACTGCCTTCTGAAACTTGTCACTGTTCATGACTTTTTGAGCAGTCGGATTCTGCATGACCTTCATCGCTGCCTTGAACATCTCATCTTTCCACTCCGTCATGGCACACCTCTTCAAAGTGACGGGAACTAAATCACGCTCCAACGATTGTTTCCCCGACGAGAAAAGTCAAGCCGAACGCTTTGACGGATGAGGTACTACTTGATAGCAATCCCCCGGGTTTCGAGAAGTCGAAGTATTTATGGGTAAAAAGTCGGTCCTAATCTTAGTTGCACTTGTACTCGCGTTGGGCCTCGCCTTTGCGCTCGGTATCTTTGTGTTCGCGCCCAGGTTTGCGCAAGACGCGGTCGAGGAGCGACTCACTTCGCTCGCCCAAAGAACCGGACTCACCATCACTACCGAAGGCGTAGAGCCGATGGGGCTAAGGGGTGTGAGAATGCTGGGACTCGAGGTCTTCGACGAGGAAACCAGCGTACTCAGAGTGGAGACCATCGAGGCCGAAGCCAGCGTGTTTGATCTCGCCAAGGGCCAAAAATCACTGAGTTCACTTACGGTTTCAGGCGTTAAACTAAATCTCGAACTCGATGAATCTGGCTCACCGGTCTTACTTCAGCGCTTAAAGTCCAAGGGCTCGGAGCCACCTGCTGAGTCGGAAAGCCCCTCCACGAATCCGATTGTCCGCCGCCTAGAACAGGTGCCGAACCTTGAAGCACTGGACGTTGAAGTCACGTTCATCAGTCCAGATCCCGATTTTCCCATCCAAAGGCTCAGCATTCCGAAGTCTGGGTGGTCGTGGGATGGAGAGTCGCTCGAAGCCACCGCGAAATTGGAGCTGGACGAATCCAAGGACCCAAAGAACCTGAGCCTTCCTCGCGTCGTCGACATCGCACTCACATTGAATTCGGATCTTGTCCCTACGGGTGGAGGTGTAACGCTGGACCAAGCGCTGCGAGTCAGTGGAATCGGCCCCCTCCCCTTCTTAGAGGTTGGCCTCTCTGGAGTTGAGTTCACACCCGAGGGTGGCATCAAGTTGATGCGTCCTAGCCTGAAACTAGAAGAACGTGACATCGCGAGTGTGGAAAGCGCCGAAGTTCGAGTGAACTCAATCGCGGACATCCGGTCGCTCAGCATCGCAGAGCTGATTCTCGACGCTCCGGTCCTCTTTTTGGACTTCGACAAGACCGGAAGCGGACCACTCGTGCTCCTCGATGAAGTCGTCCGACAGCCAAAAGCGCGATCGATCGTGAGCAGTGCCCGCGCATTCGCAAATCAACTGGCAAAGAAGAAGAAGAACCCTGAAGCCGAGCCTGAGGAAGAAGAGCACGCCCCGCCTGAAGAAGAAGTAGAGGCCGAGGCTACGCTTCCTGATTGGATTGAAAAGGTACCTAAATTCATCCGAATCACGAACGCGGCCATCAAAGGCACGGACCTTCGCGAGCTACCTCTGGAAAAGGCTGAGACCGAGTTTAGTCTCGCGCAAGGAAATTTCGAACTCCTGAACAAGATAGAAGACGGAGACTTCGAGGTTCGTGGCGGGTTCAAGGCACAATCTGGCATGGCGCCTCGTGGAGCCGTCGACATCAATATCGTTGCCAAAATTCTTCAAAGAAGTGTTCAGGGCGAAATCGAAGTCGATGCACTTGATTTGTCCTGGGTGGGGCAGATTCTAGGCCCTAAACTCGCAAAACATGTCCGAGGGGGCGTGCTTCGATCCAAGATCGAGTTCAAACCGCTAGATAAGCCGCAATCGTTTGGCATCCAAGGACTCGTTTCCGTGGAAGATTTTGCGTTTCATCACGCGATGATTGCAGAAGAAATCGTAGAAGATGTGGACGCCTCGTATTCGTTCGACGCGGTGTTTGACGCAGGGAGCGCGCTACCCGCGCCCAAACTCGCTCAAGTTCCGGTATATCGCGAGGAAACCCTTCCCGACGGAACGCTGAAACCATCTCCCAATCCGACGCCCATCGGCGGACTCGTCTTTCGGTCGGGTAAATTCACCTTCAATGGTGTTTCAGGCACGTTTCGCCCAGCCCTTTACGGGTTCAACGCTCCCGGCCGTTGGCCTGCGCGCTTCGACCTCGCTGTTGAGCTGCCCGAAACCAAACTTCAAAGCCTGATCGACGCCGTACCAAAGTCGATACAGGGACCGGTCTGGGGCACAAAGCTCGCGGGAACTTTCAAATGGAAATTCGACCTCGAAGTGCCGATGTACCGCGCCAGCGACATGGTTTGGAACACAGACCCCGTGCTGACCGACGTCCAACTCTTGAGCGTTCCAGAGGCTGTGGACCCAAGACGGCTCTTAGAACCCATGACACTCACGATCGTAGACTCCATCAAGGAAGAAGACGACTTCACTCGAACCATCAGAACGGGGCCACTCTACCCAACCCCTGCAGACTGGCTCATGGAACATGCCCAACTTACCTTGGAGCAGATCGACGAGAGGGCCAGGCGGCGAGGTTGGCCGGAAGTACCAACGCCCGAACGCGCTGGAATGCGACGAGACATCCTCGAATCCCCACAATATTGGTTGACGCCCTACGCTTTAAGCAAGAAGGCGCCAAAACCCTGGTCGGATGACGATATCATCGAACGTACCCCTGAGCGCCCCTATGGCAGATACGTCTACGTGCCACTGATTCATATCTCGCCCTATCTTCCAAAGGCCGTCATGACCACTGAGGACTCGTCCTTCTTCACTAATGACGGGTTCAACACACATGCCCTCAAGGCTTCCGTTGAGCAGAACCTCTCTCACGGCGGCTTCAAACGAGGTGCGAGCACCATCGCGATGCAGATGGTCAAGAATGTCTTTTTGGACCGCAAGAAGCTAATCGTCCGCAAATTGAGAGAAGCCTTCATCGTCTTTTTGATGGAGTCGGTGGTGGACGTTCCGAAAGAGCGGATCATGGAGATCTACTTGAACGTCATCGAGTTTGGGCCAGGGATATTCGGAATCCACGAAGCATCGCTTCACTATTTCGGAAAACGTCCGGACGAATTGACCCTGGGCGAAGTGGCGTGGTTCGTGAGCATCATCCCGGGCCCAAAGAAGTGGCATTTCTATTGGGAACGCGGAGAGATAACGCCCCATTATTTCAATCGAATGAAACGCTACATGCAGGTCATGCTCAACCGCGAAAGAATCACGCCCGAAGAGCTCGAAGCCGCGATTCAGGCGCCACCGGAGTTCTACAAGCCCACGGACGAAGAGCCGGTGCTCAAACCGAAGGAACCGGAGTTTCCGATCTTCGCGCCCTTTGACCCAGCGCTCTATCAGAACCCTCAAGAGAACACGCCTCCGCCTACTATCGAACCGATGATTCCTCGCCCTCTCGATCCTTGACACTGGTGGGGAATGAGCCTAAAGGCTCCACATTTCGAGTTGAGTGACACCGCCATGGCAGAGATACCTTTTCTAGCCCCTGCGCTTGACCAGTCCGTCAGCGCACGCCGAATCATCACCGGACAAGCCATGAGGGTTTTCGCCGGTTGGGGTTATAAAGAGGCTCAGGTTCCACTCATCGACTACTTCGACACGATCAAGAGAGGCCTAGATCAGGACGCGGTTGAACGAAGTTTTCGATTTGTCGACCGGTCGGGCAACGTGATGATGATTCGTACCGACGTCACACCGGCTATTGCGAAAATGGCTGCGTATCAGCTTTCGAGCGGACACACTCACCCGCCATTGCGAATCAGCTATGCAAGCAAGATTGTGCGGCTTGACCGAAGCGCTCAGCGCTCGGCACTCGAAAACTACCAGCTCGGGGTCGAACTTATCGGAGTTCCGGGACTACTCGGCGAGATTGAGGTCTTTTTGATCGCGCTCGAGAGCCTTGAAAAGCTCGGGGTTCCTGATTTCCAGTTCAACGTCACCGACCATGGGATCGCAAGGCACCTCATCACGGCCACTGGCGCGCCCAATCGCATTCGCGAATCGGTGCACGAAGCCATCGTCGCAAGAGATCCATCAGGCGTCAGGCGTATTTTGAAACGGCTCGGCACCAGAGAGCGCTTTGTTGATGCGGTGGCGAAACTTGCGGATTTTGAAGGCGGATTGCACCAGCTGGCCGAAATTCAAGAGCTGATTCCCGAAGACCAAAACCTGCACAAACGGTTGGATAATCTCCGACACCTCTTGGCCACACTCTCCGCTCTTGGCTATCGCAAGCATATTCGGCTCGACATGGCTGAGCTCGCGGGAGCTTCCTATTACACGGGGATCGCGTTCAATATTGTGAGTGAGTCCGCAGGACGCTCTCTCGGGCGCGGAGGACGCTACGACGACCTTGTGGGCGTGTTCGGCCCAAGATTGCCTGCAGCAGGCTTCTCCTTGACCTCAGAGGCCGTTGTGGATTCGGTTCCGGTTGCGATGCTCCATGCGCAGCAGGTTAAAGGGGCCGAAGAGGCGGTAATCATCAGCGAAGAAGACATGATTGGTGGCTTCCAGAAGGCCATCTCAAGGCGACAAGATGGCCAATCTGCCCGAATTGTGCGAGGCGCGGACAGATGAATAGACACCTAAAAATCGCCATACCTAAAGGTCCTTACGAGCCACAACTCCGAGAACAATTTGGTGCTGCGGGCTTCCCCATTCCCGAGGGAAGGGACCAACATCGACTCGAAGCAACCTTTGAGGATGAGTCTTGGACCGTGGATATCATCCGCATCGCATCAGCTGATATGGGCACCTATGTGGAGCGAGGTGCCGTCCAAGTTGGAGTGATGAGCACCGACGCCATCCATGAACTGAATGTGGACGTTTGGCGCCCCTACACCTTTGCGTGCGGGGCCGCCCCAATTATTCTCGCTGCGAGGCGCGACCAAACCCTTGCCCGCCTCCACTCACTTCCACATTTGCGCCTCGCAACGGCAATCCCACGATTCACTCGTGAGTGGTTTAGTACACGCGGCTTTAATGTTGAAATAGTACATGTGCACGATGACCATCTGCGCGCCGTACAAATGGGGCTTGCAGATGGCCTCGTGTCTCTCTTGCATGACCCGAACCCACTACTAAACAACGACTTTAGAGCCTTGGAGCAACTCGGAATCTCCGAGTTAAAACTAGTGGTTAACAACGCGATCAGCTCGTACCGGCGCAAGTTCATCCGCCACATCATGGACCAGCTTGAGGCGCATCGCCCGCCCGCTACTCCGCCAGTTCAGATTCCGTATGATACTGAAGACCCAGAATAGACTCACTTCGGCTCGATCATCTCGATGAAGACTCGGCCCCACGAGCCTTCCTGATCGAACCCTCGAAGCGACCTCAATTCAGCAAGATGGCTATAGAGTTCCACCAACTCCGCAACCGAGCCACGAGCTACGGTTGTGGTGGCCAACGCTTTTCGAATCTCAATCTCTGCAGCCTCGAGATCTCCCTTGCGATAAAGTAGCCATCCCAATGTATCGATGAAGCTCGCGTTTCGCTGCACGTCTTGAGCGATCGCGAGTCGAATCAGGGCTAGTCCCTCATCGACTCGTGTGTTTGACGTAGAGAACATATAGGCCAGATTGTTGCGATAGGTCGCGAGGTCGCGATCAAAAGGATCGCTAATCATTGTGCGCGAAATCGCGTCCTCGTAGAGGGTGAATCCGCGCTCTACATTGCCGGCTTCTTCGTAAAGCCCGGCCAATGACATCATGAGAACCTTCGCCGAAATCCCGCGTCCTGCGGCTACGGTAGGCCAACGGTCCTCCACGAATGCCACACCCTCAGATGCCAACCCGGCGTCTCGGAACGCGCGCAGGGCGAGGTCAATCGCAAGCATGCCACCCTGGTCGGCAATCGGAGCCTTCGCGAGCTCATCCAAGAACGGCTTCGCACGCTCGATATCACCTCGCTTAAGTGTAATTTCCGAGGCGTTGAAGAGAGTCAGAAGTGCTTGGTTCCCGTCGTTGAGTCCACGACGAATATCATCTTCAGCGTCTTCGCCCATCGCCAAGCGGACCAATCCACGTGTGACATAGTTTCCGCTTCGATTGGGCCTTAGGTCGATGGCCTTCTCCGCAAATCTCAAACCTTCCGCGATAAATCCATGGGTGCGCAATTCGTCCGCGAGTCTTCGTGAAGCTTCGGACGCGTCGGGACTTTCAGAAATGACTTGATCGAAGAGGCTTAGGGCCGCATCTCTTTCTCCGAGGTGCAGATGAGCAAGGCCCAGCGCACGGCGAAAATCTGGAGATGTCTCCTCCAGGTTGACCCTAGGGGCGATGTACTTTGCAAGCTCACCCCAGAGTCTCCAACTCTTCAGAAAGTCTCCAACCTGCTCGACTGCATCCGGATCAAACTCCGTATCTTCCAGCATGGCCAGAAGCTCTTCTCGTGCCTCGACCGTATCCCCGACGCGATAATTCATTCGCGCCCAAATCAAGCGCGTTCGAACTAGCTGTGGATAACCGTTTAAGACCGGGGCCATCAACGTCCGCACGAATTCAGGGTCCTGACGGTCCGCATAGTTGCTCGCGACCTCAGAGACCGTCTCAACAGGGTTCTCGGTGACACGCCAGATCAAGTTGCTCGCTTCAGAGGCCAGTGGAAGATCATTGGTGACCATACCGTTGTTGAACGCATTGAAAATTTGGGTCTGTGTCGGCATTAATCTCAGACTTTCTCGGCTCAACTCAGAAACCAGTTGGTCCTCGCCGAGAGCTCGCACCACGTCGAGCGCTACTTGCCTTGCGCCTGACCTATCTGGACGACTTGCGACAAACTCTTCTACCAGTCCACGAATCCGTGCGTTGTCCGACTGCGCGACTGCGAGCTTCGAAGCCAGATTTAAGGCTCCCCTTGCAACCTCTAGGTCTCCATCTTTGATGAGCGGCTCTGCAATCTGGCGCGCCTTATCAAACCTGCCATAGGCCAAAAGCAGTGTCCCCAATTTCAAAGTTCTTTGCCGATCGCGGCTCGAATCTCCAAACTCTTTCAGGACTAAATCCACGTATGGATCAACGCTGACATCGTCATCACTAAACACCAAGCGTAGCTCGAGCTCTCGCATTCGTTCTTCTTGCCGAATTGAGTCCGGCAGTGAATCATGGAAGGCTCTGGCCTCCGCAAGATAGCCCTCGCCTGCGAGGCTCTCGATGGCTCCCGCAAGGGTTTCAACACGCACATCCTCGCCCGAGTCGCCTACCTGCGGGGCGTCACCTTCCATTGTCACTTCTCCAACCAGGCGCTGCATCCGCCCGAGCCCTTCGCTAAGTCCTCCGGTCTGAATGTCGTGCGCGATCAATAGTGACGTCGCCGCATCAGCATATCGCTCGTCTTGCGCCAACTGAATCAAGAAGGGAACCCACAAATCTGTGCGGCCCGTAGACTCGAAAGCCCCGCCAACCAACCGCAATGCATCAGCACGTCGAAGGTTTGGTTGGTCCAGAAACACCTGAAATTGAGCCAATGCCTCATTGGTATGTCCAAGCGTCAGGTAGACCTGACCGAGTAAGACAACATAGTCCGTGCGCCCCTGCTCAGTCGCAGCGCGCAGATACATGCTCCCCAACTCGAGGCGCCCTTCCCTGACCAAGTATTCGCCCAATTGCTCCTGCACTCGGCCGTCACGGCTACGCTCGAGGACCGGTTGCATGACTCGCAGAAGTCGCTCCATTCCACCGAGTGTCGTAAACACGTTTGCATAAGCCACGGCCAGATCCCCGCCCATGACCTGGTCCCCGTTTTGGATCTCAGACTCGATGGCCTTTGCCGCCTCTTCCAGGAACCCATATTGAACCAAGAGTTCGACAAATAGATCCGGCGCCACGCCGCCAGAACGCAATTCATCCATAAAGCGTTGGGCACGGATTTGGTCGCCCTGTCGCAGCTCATGCGAAGCTACGATGCGAACAAAGTAGTCCTTATCCACTGCGAACGCCAAAGGCATCATCTCTCGCGCCAGCTCACGTGCTTCCTCAAAACGCCCCACAGACGTCAACGCCTCGATCTCTACTCTTGCGACGGGAGTTCGTTGGGGCGACTCAAGCATCTGGCGAGCGAGTTTGAAATCTTCTCGGCCCGCTTCAACCTGGCCCCGCATGATTCGAAATCGGCCACGTTCCGCCAAGAGTAAAGAGTTCTGAGGAGCCGCATTGACCGCTGAGTTGTAGGCCGTTTGGGCCTTCTCGACCTCAGCGCGACGCTCGTAAAACTGGCCCACACGGTACCAGGACTCGGCAGGAGTCACGCTGCTAGAAGCAAATTCCTCCAAAGTTCGCCACGCCCCTTCGATGTCTCCCGCACGATACATCATGATGCCGAGATCAAATCGATACTCATCACCATGCAATTCTGCCATCCGAGTGAGCTGTCTGACGCCCTCTTCCCACAAGCCGGCGGCTTCAATCACCGAGATCGAAGTTCGTCGTCCCTCGCCCGGATTCTGCGTTCTCTCCAAGTAGACGGCGATCAGCGGCCCAATCTTTTGTGGCTGGTCGGTCTGCCGATACACCTCGGAGAGTTTCAAGAACGCATTTCTCAGGAGGTTTTCGTCCCCGGACGTCATCAACTCCTGAAGATAGGGTTCCAGAACATCGTATTGCCCAGCAGCCATAAGCTGATCCGAGACTTGTCGGAGCGCATCGAGGCTAGAGCCTCGGTCCTCGAGGTAGCTCGAAAGAATGGCCTTTGCTTCTTCGTGCCGCCCCAAATTGAGAAGTGCCGTACCGTAATTCAATTTGGTGTCAGCGCGGGACTTTTCAATGCCGAGCTTTTCATAGGCAAGCGCAGCAATATCCCACATGCGACGGCTTCTCATCGCGTCCGCAAATCTCTCGAGCTCCCGTCCACTGGCTTTCGCTTTGTCCAAATAGATTCGATAGTTCTCGCGAGCCTTGTCCTCCGAAGAGAAGATTCCGTTGGAAAGTAACGCTCCAGTCATCCGCATACGCTTCTGTGCTGCCGAAGCGTAAGCGTCTCCAATCAAGCGATAGAGCTCGGGCAGTCTCTCACCGTCTCGTTTCACCAACTCTTGCAGTAGTGAGAGCACCCACTCTTCGTGACCGTGGCGCTCGAACCTACGACTCATCGACTCGAGAGCCCCGAAATAATCAGGCGAAACCTGCAGGTACTTCTTCCAGAGTTCAAATGCCTCCACATCGCGGCGCTGCGAGAAATACAACTCACTCAACTCTTCGTAGTAGAGGACATTTTCGGGCCTGAGCGATATCAACTCTTCGAGGATGCCCACACCCTCTTGAGCCCACGAGCTGGTCCTAAGTCTCTGCCACGCATCATCGAGTGCTGCACCGCGGTCATTCGAGCCGTCGATATACTTCTGAAGTGCGTCTCGCATGTCGCGCTCTTGACGGCGCCTCTTGTAGACGTCTGCAATATTTAACCACGCTGAAGTTCGCCCTAAAGACGCTGCCTTAAGAAGGTACTTCAATGCATCATCGAGTTCATTCTGGCGCAAAAAGCGGGAAGCCACTTCAGCATAAACGTCTGCCGAGCCCCCCCTTGCTTTGATGTGTCGCTCAAAAACCTTGTGAATCTCTTGGGGCCGGTTCGATTCTCGATAGAGTGTCTCGAGGTCGTAAACCACGCTTTCATTGGCTGGCTCGAGCTTGAACGCGGCCAGAAGGAACTTCTCAGCATCTTGGTAGGACCGCATACGTCGGAGCACGCTCGAAGCATCCAGATTTGCCCGAACCGGGTCACTTGCGCGCTTCACATAGCCATCCAAAGCGCGCCTCGTATCACTGAGACGATTCGCCCCCGAATATGCCTTGGACAGTTCCATCCACAAAGTTGCGCTCGAATCGTCCTTGGCCAACGCCGCTTCCAAAAAGTAAATCGCCAAATCGGAGTGTCGCTGCGATGAGGCCCATCTCCCTGCCGTGGTCAACGAGTTCACACTCGAATCGGACCGCTCAACATACCGCTTGGTCACGCGTTCAACGTCCAAAAGACGTGCACGACGGGAGTAAAGCTCGGCCAGCATCCGAGTGGCGCGCCAACTCACGGTAGCCTGTTCTACTGCCTCTTCCAGATACTCGATGGCGAGTTGCGGCGCGCGACCTTGAGTCGCAAGTTGAGCCGCCTCGATATACGGGTCTGCGAGAACGGGGAGGCCCTTCACGTCCCTCATATCCTGAATATAGGCCTTCAAATGGACGTTCGCCTGATCGGTAGCTCGAGATGTCAAGAGGAGCTCAGCGAGCGCCAGATGAGTCTGAGCGCGTTGGTTGCTCGGCACCGTCATGAGCTCGAGTGCCTGGTCGTAGAACCTGATCGCGATCGAAGGATTCTTGAGTCGCTCTGAGCGCCGGGCCACTTCCAGATTACGGTCGACCCCGCTATCTCCCGCGTCTACATATTTTTGGAAGGCCAGAATCGCCTCCGAATCTTGACCAAAGGTCGTGAACACGCGTCCCTGGTCGAACCAAAAACTAGGGTCCTTAAAGTCGGTTGCGAGCGCCCCATAAGCCTCAGCGGCGAGCTGAAATTTCCCTTCGCGAACGTAGTCCTCGGCGAGCAACGCCCGAGTCCGCTTCATCCACTCTTCGCTTACGGCTTCATGACCCGGAACCATCTCCGCGAGCTCAACCCTCAGCTCAAGAGCCTTCGCGTAATCGTGAGTAGACATTGCCAGAGAAATCGCGGTTTCAAGAGCCCTTTGATAGTCGGAGTCGCTCACCAAGGAGATATCGATGCGCCGTGATTCTCGCCACGTATCCACCGCCCGGACAGGGTCTCCCAACTCCCAGAGTAGCTTGCCGAGTGCCCGATGCCCCAACCCACGAGTACCTTGAGCCCTGGCGGCCTTGCGCGCGTAAGGTTCTGCGGCAGCCCATTTCTCTTGCCCAATCAAACTCTCCGCCATGAGCAGGTTTAGCTCGGGATCATTGGGGTCGTCTGCCAGCCCCGACTCGGCATGAGCAATTGCATTCGAGTACTCACCGCGCGCCAAAGACTCCATTCCACTTTCATACGAATTGTGGCAGCCCACGCTAAGGGCGAGTATCATCAAGGAAATGAAGTATCTCATCTTTCTCCGTACATCGAGGACCCAAGGGCAACCGTCGCCCTTCAACCTCTATTCCAAACATCGTTTGCGCGATTAACTAATCCAATAACACAAAAAACCGCCCGAACGCCTTTACTTCCATTCCCACTATGCTAAAGGCTTACGGCTCGTTTTTCCGGGCGAATCGCCCTTTCGAACTACTCGTTCTAAGCGGATACAGATGAATCGACAAGGACTAGAAATTGAAAAAGGCGCCCGTCACTGCAAGATTCTGGACAAGGAAGGTGAAGTCCTCTTCCGAACCACGAATCTACGGGACGCTGAACATTATCTCGAATTGATTGAAGAAATCGATCGCCTGCATCGACTTCTCGATGCACGTGGCGTCGCGCCTCACCGAATCTACCTTTTGGCTATCGATGAGGACAAACGTGGACGAGTTAACCTCGAAAATGTTCCCGCAAACGAAGTGGTCATCGTCGCAAAAGCAGATGATGGCGTGGTCGTCCGCCACCTCAACGATGGCCGCGAGGAAATCGTTGACCTCGATGAGCTCGAGCCCATCGAAGGCGGCTCCTACCTTCAGGCCTCAGAGGTCTTCGACGAGTCCGTACATGTCGTTTTGAGATTCGACCGGGAGTCCGAAGTCTCAGCTGTGGGTGTTTTCCGAACCAAAGAAAAGGCCGACACCATCAGCACCGACTGGTCGAAGGTCGAGGAAACCCCAGGAAGTGAGTACACAGCGGCCCTCGCGCATTCGGAAGGCGATATCCTGCTCTACCGAATTGAAGCGTCTGTCGAAGACTGATTACCACTCAAAACTAAACCCTCCGATCGGCATGGCCCCAGTTTCATGGGTGGGCAACTCGTCCCACTCATGAATGAAGAGCAAGTACCCACTGCCGCCCATCATTAGGGTTCCACTTATCCATACTGAGGGAACGTCTGCCGCCCACCCGAGAGCGAGGGCCCAGAATCCTCCTACAAGCCCCATCCAACCGAAGGTTTTGACCGCTGCGGGCGGGGACAAGTCCACGTCGCTCATTAGAACCTCGGAGTCGTCCACCTTCGTCTTCTCTTTCTCTAGCTCTTTCTCTGGCAGCACGGACTTCATCTTCTCCGGCACTTTGACCTCCGGTAGCTGCGAAAGCTCAACCTCCACCGTCCGTTCTTGACCGGCAAAAACCTCGACCTCAACGAATGCACTCTTGAAGCCCTGCTTCTCAAACCGCAGACGATGTTGGCCAGGATGCACCGGGATGCGCGCTGGAGTGCGGCCTACTGCCCTTTCACCGAGCCAGTAGACACTGGCTCCTTCTGGATCTGAAACGACTTCTAAACGGCTCTGAGTCGACTCTAGAGTCCTAAGCACTTCGATTCGAGCACCAATCTTCTCCGAATGCCGCGAGTTAGGCACCAAGTTGAGGTAGAGCTGGAAGTGAAACCTTGCACTTTCCCAGTTCCCAAGTTTCTCCTGCACGTCGCCAACCTGATAGACCAACTCCGGGTCCTCGCTCAGCTCAAGTGCCTTCGTATAGGCAACCAATGCGTCTTCAAACTCGCCCTGTGCAAGTGACTGGTTTCCTGTTTGCACCCACCGGTTGGCTTCCCGGGAGTCTTGTGCGCTCGCGTTCAAAGCCATCAAAGTCAGCAGAAGACCGACGACCCATACTGACAATTTCCATCTTCTCATCTGAAGCTCAAAACACGAGTTTCCATCCACTTCTGAATTTACCACATTTCACCACCTCTTAAGTCTTCAAATTTTCCTGAATTTTGCAATCTTGGCGCAATTTCTGAGGTTCTGCTTGTTTTTAATCGAATCCTGAGTATATTCCCGGCCGAGTACAGCCTGCAGTATCACGGTAATTTTGCCGTGCTGCCTAAATACCGGAAATACAGTTGTGATTGGTGGAGACTGCAGGTGGATGGGCAACATCAATCGAGTATATCCGGTCTATGTGAGGTAAAAATGGCACGATACATGTCAAGCACGGAATTGTTTCAAAAGATGGAAGAGGATCAGGATATCGTTGTAATCGGTGTCCTTCCGGAAGATAAGTTCAAAGAAGAACATATCCCCGGTGCGATCAACATTCCTTTGGATCAACTCCCAGACAGAGTTCGCGACTTCAGGAAGAATCAGCGTATCGTTGTTTACGGCGAAACCCATACGGACGAGGCATCCAACAAAGCTGCCGCACTCCTTGAAACCTTGGGTTTCCGCAAAGTTGCCGATTTTGATGGTGGTGTTCACGCTTGGAAACAAGCTGGATACCTGACGGTTACTAACTAAGTCCGTCGGCATATCTAATTGAAAGAGCCGCCTCCGGGCGGCTTTTTCATTTCTTGCACCCGGTCAATACTTGAAGTCTCTCATGCGCTCCCGAATCTTATCGCGCACGTCTTTCTGGATAGTCTCTTTGGCCTTTTCTCCTTCACGTTTGAGTCGCTCTGCTTGTTCGCGACGATACTTCTCGATCTTGGAAATCGGCTTTTCGGCCGGTTCAACCTTTTCGACTCGCGCCGGTGGCTCACTCTTCGGGCTTTCAACCGCTGGCTTCGGCTCAGCTTTGGACTTCTTCGGAGCCACTGCCCTCTTCGGACGACTCTTGGAACGCTCCAGGGTTTCCCTTGCCAATTCCAGGTGTTCCGCTTGAGCCACAACCATCGCATTCCCAACCGACGCGCTGGCCTCAAAAAAACTCGCCGGGTCAATGGTTTGCGCGTCTTCCCGAACCACCAATTCTGGAGCTGGCTCAGTTGAGTCAGGCTGAGGATCGGAAGACATTTGCGACCACACCACCGCCACAAGCAATCCCATCGAAATCACACCCACCAATGCCGCAACCAGCCAATGATTCTTCTTCGGTTTACGCTCCACTCGGGTAGGTAGATTCGCGTTGGGGGTCGACCCAACCAAGGTTTCTGCGAGTGCTTCGGCCGCGACGCCCGACCTCTCGTTCAGCGACTCCAAAGTCCTCTTGACCTCCATCGCGCTCGAAGGCCTATCGTCAGGATCCTTAGAAAGGAGCCGCATCACAAAGTCATTTAAGGCCGGCGAAATCGGGACACCTAACTCAATAAGCGTTGGCGGCGTTTTGTTCACGACCTCAACCAGTACAGCAATCGGAGTTGGCGAGATAAACGGTGTGCGGCCGCTCAGCATTTCATAGAGGATGGTGCCGAGAGCGTAGAGGTCAGTCCGCTCATCCACTTCCTGTGCAGTACACTGTTCCGGACTCATATAGTACGGAGTCCCAATAATGACGCCACTTTGGGTGAGTTTGGCGTCCTCTCCCATGGCCTTTGCGATACCAAAATCCAAAACTTTCGCGTGAAACTCCCCACCTGGCGTGCTCACCAGAAACACGTTGTCGGGCTTAAGGTCACGGTGAACGATACCCTCGTCGTGCGCTGCAGCGAGGCCAGCAGCAATCTCAATGCCGACCTTGATGGCATCCCGTGGATTCATCCTGCCCCGCTCGATTCGGGACCCGAGGGACTCGCCATTCAAGTACTCCATCACGAGATAGAGTAAACCACCCAATTCTTCACTTTTCCCGCTTTCGAAGATCGTGACGCAATGAGGGTTCGAAATCCGACCGGCAGCCCTCGCCTCTAGTTCAAAGCGCTTGACGAACTCTTCGCTCGAACCAATCTCACGACGAAGCGTCTTGATGGCCACCGGGCGGTCAATATTCACCTGACGACCGAGAAACACCGACCCCATGCCTCCCTCGCCAATCTTTTTCTCAATGCGCCAACGGCCGTCGATGACCTGCCCTTCGAGAAGGTTCTGGTCGGACTCGCTCATCGTCTAATCCAGGATATCGACCGAAGGTTTGGACGGCTCCTCAAGGAGTAGATCCACGCCTGGCTTTGTTTCAGGCTTCTTCTCAGGTTCAACTTCTTCAACCTCAGGCTCCTTGCGTACTGTCTCCGGCTCCGGCCGCTTGGTGCGAACAACGGGCCGCTGAACGGGCACTTTCTTTTCGACCACTTCGGCCGGGTTGGACGCAGCAAGACGCTCAAGATTCACTTCCACTTGAGTATCTGCATCAACAACAACCTGAGCCTGATAGGGTTTGAAGCCTTCGAGCTCAAAACGAAAGTCCACCTTCTCGCCTTCCTTGAACGCGAGCGTTGTCGGAGTCGTTCGATGAAAATCCTTGCCATCTCTAAAGATTCGAGCACCACTGGGTGTAGACCGAATCTTCACTGACACATAGCCATTCGTATCTTGCTTAACTGGCTCACTCTCACCCACCACCACGGGCTCGACCTCAAAATTTGCGGACTTTTCTCGATTCAACCCCATGATTAAGAGTCCCGCCATCACGAGCAGAATCAGTGAGATCGCGATCAGCGCTTTTTTGTTGCCGCTTAACTGCTCATCTACAGGTTCTGCCAGCTTCGGTGGAGAATGGGTACCTGTACTGGTCAAAAATGGTTGCACCGGAATTGGAGCTGATTGCGTGGATGGTGCCCTCTGAAACATATCACTCTGAGACGATAGACTCGAAAGTGATTGCGAACTCACCGATGAATGCGAAATCCCCGATTGGGAGACCGACGCATTAGGAGCCGAGGCGAGCGCTTCTTCAAGCTCTAGTCGAAGGTCCTCGACGGACTGCTGGCGCCCAATCGCTGTTTTCTCAAGCGCTTTTCGTACGACGTTCTCAAGATAGTGAGGAATCCTCTCCAAGTTAGCGGCAGCAAGCCGCTGAGAGAACGATGGAGGCGTTTCCTGGGCATGAGCCAACATCAATGCGGTGGTTGTGGACTGCTGGAACGGTGGCGCGCCACACAACATCTCAAAGAGGATACAACCAAGACTGTAGACATCACTTCGGTGGTCCACCGGCTCGCCCAGAATCTGCTCCGGTGACATATATCGTGGAGTCCCGATAATGCGGCCATCCCCCGTAAGGTTGACATCGTCTTCCCCCATCACAGCCTTTGCGATCCCAAAATCCAGAACTTTTACAAAGTCTGCGTCGGAATCCACACGGATCAAGATGATATTGTCTGGCTTGATGTCTCGGTGAACAATTCCCGCACGATGCGCTTCGTTCAATGACTTGCAAATCTGAGTTGCGATGTGAACGGCGCGCTTAGGACTCAGCGGACCGGTCTCTTTGATAACGTCGCTGAGCGTTTTGCCATCTAAGAGTTCCATGGCCAAAAAGAGAAATCCGTTTTCGGCCTGTCCATAATCAAAAACGGTCACTGTGTTTGGATGCCGAAGTTGCGAGATCGTCAGCGCTTCACGCTCAAAGCGCCTAACCGTCGTTTCGTCGTGCGTAGGGATCAATTTCAGCGCGACGCTTCGGTTCATGGCGGTCTGTGTTGCTTCGTAGACCGCTCCCATTCCACCAAATCCAAGGAGGTTCGTGATCACAAAGCGATTCCCTGCAATGGCAGAACCCACCATTTTCTCGTAGAGATTTCGCCGTTGGTCTCGCGTCGATGACATGCACTCTCACTCGGAATTATACGCACCGGCCCATTCTATCAGAATGAACCCTCTAAAACGAAACCACCGCCTGTAGATTCAATCCACGCATTTGGTCGAACGAAAGTTGCGTTCTGCTCGGGTTCATCTGCGGTTAGGAGCATGTAGACACCGATCAGTCCCACAACAGCCCCCGTGATATAAAGCCCGTCGGCTACCATCGCAAAGGTCTGGCCCGATGACCGAAGATCCTGCTTTTCCCCAACATCAGTAGATTGCTCAAAATCGCTTTGTTTCGAAGAAGCCAGCACTCCAAACAATACGCCTCCACCGATCAAACCTGCCCCACTTCCAAGCATGATGTAAGACCAAGTGTTATCGGGCGAGTTTGATACCTCTGCTGGAGGAGCCTCGACCTGCTTATCACCCCCATCATCGGGCGTCGTTGTATCGCGATCTTGCGCAGCTAAGGCTTGTTTAACCTCATTCAGGGCGTCGATACGATCTACAGCAGCTTGTCGAGCATCCTTTTCGACATCAGGCTCCACCACGAACTTCTGGTAGAAACCTATCGCCTTGTCCCACTCCTCGAGCTTCTCGTGGCATCTCGCGATGTTAAACAAGAGATTAGGAACAGGCTCAATGTCGTAGGCTTTTTGAAAGAGCTCAATCGCCGCATTGAAATCGCCTTCTCGGTATTTTGCCGTGGCGTCTTTAGAGAGTTGCTCGACCTTTTCGGCGCTAGACGACTGAGCGAATCCCAGTCCGGGCGTCCCGAAACCAATGGCTCCGCACATCAACACCGCAATGAGTTTTTTCATAATTTTGCTCAAAAGCTTCTATTTCCCGTCATCATAGCCCGACACGACTGCATCGTCTAGTCCACCAGAATTCGCGGTCTCGCTCCACAATAAGAGCCAGAGGACCCACACAGCTTGAGCCATCGTAAGATGGACGAGCTGCAACCATCCCGGGGCTCCAAGACCAATGTTGACGAACCCGATGATGATCTGACTGAACACTACTCCACCTAGAAGGTTAGCCACTAAGCGGGCCCTTGCCCCATAGTTGTAGCGCGTCCATGCGGCAACGCCGAGAAACCACACGCTAGAAAGTACTGCTACAATCGGGTGCACAATTCTAAGTCGTACGAGGAAGTGATTGGCCGGACCCAAATCCCCTCGGACACGCGCCCAAAGGCCCTCTCCGATCAAAGCATCCACGGGAAAAAGCGTGTCACCCAAAGCCGTGATTGCACCGCTCATGCTCGTCGCAATCAGTAGGAGAGCGCCGATACGCAAAAGGATAGCCTGTCGGTCGCGTCCCGCGAACCATCTCGGGGTTGCTCCTCCTTGCGCCCACCACGCTGTCATTGTCGCCGCCCCCATCAGAACCAGCGTGTTAACGAGATGCAGCGATATCACCACGGCTCTGGCTACGGAGTCGTTGTCAGCCACCAACTCTTTGAGCACAAGACCCGCGCCTATCAACCCTTCAATGATGATAAAGACCTGAGTCAGAACGGCGGCCCAGAACACCCGATTTCGCCCGTACTTCTTCCAAGCCCAAAAGATGATGATGAACCCGAAAATCCCGCACATTCCCGATGTCACACGGTGCGTGAACTCGATAATGGTTTCGGTCGAAGGCTCGAATGGAATGATCTCGCCATGACACGTCGGCCAATGGTCGCCGCAGCCCGCGCCAGAATGTGTAATCCGAACCCATGCCCCGAAAAGAATGACGCCCAGGAGATAAACAACGAAACCCCAGGCAGCCCCCACAAAACCACTGACCCTTTTCATGATATTACTCGCTCCCATGAAAGTTCTGTCGCACCGCTCAAACGGATTCGACGCAACGCGAGGTCGAATACCGTAAGAACCACTGCTAGAACAATCAGGAGCGGCCAAAGTTCCCGGCGATGTTTCGATTCTTCGCCCATCGAGTCGAATAATACCGAAATTTCTGGATTGGTCTGTCCTCCGCCAACTTCAGCCGCACGCCGAAGCAACTCGTGGTTCGCCTCGACAAACTGAAACTCCCGAGGATACGGATGTGTCAGAGTCGCGAGGCTTACAGCCATCGTCGCTCCGTCTTTCTCGTGCACGGCTTTAAGGCCGTACGAACCAAATTCTTCGAGCTTAAACCTCGCCTCGTACCGCCCGGCAGCTGTTTGCTCGAGCGCCACCGTCATCGTTTCACCACCTGGCTTTGTGACGTTTACGGTCGACTTCAAATCGTTGATGTAGCGATCGTCGTCGCCGACAGCATCCACCACGATCCGCGCTTCCTCTTGCACAACCTCAGCCACCATCGCGAGGCTATCTTCCTCGTTGGCACGCATGGTATCGCGGATCAATTGTGTCCAAAACTTTGCGTATCCAGGCCAACGAACCCACTCCACAGCCCATCTGTTCTTAAGGTCGGAAGTAAATGCGACAACCTTACCAAGACCATTTCTCCAACGCGCGAGTACCGGCTCGCCGTGGTCCGAGACCATCAAGAGCTCAGCCTGAGGTTTAGCTTGTGTCGATACGTACCCAAGAAGATACGGTGCACTTGCCCAGTTGATACCTTCGAGCACCTGCGCACGCTTCACGATTCTCGGCCTAAACGGCTCCTCGACCATAGATGTCCGCGACACCATGCTCGTCTCTTTCATGAAGATTCGCGGAACGCTGTAGGGGTCGTTCGTGTAGTAATAACGTCCTCCTCCGCCTTCGGCGATACGCCGAAGCATGGTGGTGTCGGACCCCGACCCTACAGCCACTGTCGATACCGTGATGTTTTCGATGCGAAACGCCGGCATGAGTTCCGTGAAGATATTTGCGGTGTCGGCGTGACCGTCAGTCAGGAGAATCGCGTGCTTTCTCCGCGCATTCACCATCACCAACTGCTCGAACCCGTGTTCGAGGGCCTTTGCGATGTTGGTTCCGCCACTCGGACTCATCCTGCTGATATCGCTTGCGATTCGCACCCTATTCGAAGCCGATTGCATGGTCACGACTGGGAAGACACCATCATCAAAGCCAGCGACCGAAACACGGTCCTCTCCCTTGAGAATCTCAACGGTCGCCTTTGCCGCCTCCTTGGCCAGATCGAGCCGGTCCCCCTGCATCGAACCCGACTTATCGATGAGTAGCATGAGCGCAAGCGTAGGCGTGTTGCGCTTCTTCTCAGGCTCAAACCCAACCGGCAAGACTTTTTCCAAGTACGAGCCGTAATATCCTCCCGGGCCAAACGAAGACTCGCCACCCACCATGATAAAACCGCCACCCAATTCACGGGTATAGCGATCGATGAGCTGCATTTGTGCTTGAGACACGTACATTGCGGCCACGTCGGAGAGAATCACTAAGTCGTAACTTGCGAACTCTTCCAGAGTGGTCGGCACACCTTGAGGGCCTCTTGTCTCAAGCTCAAACGTTTCATTCCTCAACGCCCGCTCGAGGTAGAGGCGCGACCTCAGCTCGCCTTCGATGTAGAGAACGCGAGGCTTTCCGGAGACGGTAGCGTCCCAAACATACGTGTTGTTCTCTTTGAAGGTGTCTTCACCTTTGACAGCCATATCGAGCCGAAAACGGCGCAAACCGGGCTCGTAGGCTTCTGTCTTGAACGTGACCTCGGTGATGCCGGGCTTCAAATCAACACTTTGGTTTCCGTCTTTGAAATCGTTCTGCCAGAGTTGAAGATCGACATTGGTTTCGTAGTTCGAGAAGATTCGAGCCACCATTGTAAAGGGCTCGCCCACTTTGATTTCATCAGGAAAATCTAGCGAACGGATCAATATCTCCTTCGGAGCCTCGAACTCGATCTCCTTATGGTAGACGCGAATGCCGAACGCGCGAGCTTTGTGCACCTCTCCCAGCACATCACCTCGAGTTTCATTTCCATCACCAAGCAGAACGAGCTTCTTGACATGATCCTGAGGGAACACTCCATAGGACATTCGAATCGCGCTCGCGATGTCGGAGGCCAGTCGTTCGGCCTCCGGCGGGCGAGGAATCTCTCTGAGTTCACCATCCACCAGTTCAACCACGTAAGGTTTCTCAGCGACTGCAATCACACTCAAGAAGTCCCGTTCACCTTTGGACTTAATTGCTTCTGCAATAAACGCCTGGTATTGCAAGAGCACCGAATCCGGGATTGAAGCAGACGTATCCACCACAAAAATCGTGCTGACCTTCGACTCAAAACTCGTCACCACCGGACGGGCAAGACCCAGTCCGATAACAAAGATGATGAAGATGCGAAAACCAGCATTCAACCAACGTTGATAGGAAGGAAGGTCACTTAGAGTGCGGCGCTGAAGTAGAATCACCAGAGGGGCAAGGAGCCAGACACCGAAAAAATACGGCGCGATAATCTCGATATTTCTGCCGGCCCACTCAAACGCAATGATCTCCCCGGACGTCGAAAGCACCCATTCGTAATATGCGTACCCAAGACCAAGCCAGAGAGCGGCTAGAATTCCCCAAAACGCGGACTCACGCAGTATCGGTTTCATACCGTCATCCTCCGGTTGTAGGTGAACCACTCCACCAAGAGGAGCGCGAGCGCCGCTAGAACGAGCCAAATCCAGGGGTCCATCGACTTCTCGCGGCTTAGATTGTCCAAGCCGTCTTGACGCTCAGGAGTCAGCTCCTTAGGAGCAATCGCCGATTCCTCAAAATTCGCGAGGTTTGCCGCAATGGTCTGTTTGGCCGGGTCTTGAAGCTCGTAGAATCCCGGCACTTCACCATAGAATGTGGCGCGACGCTCAAACACTGGGGCGTCAATCTGGACGCCTTGTGGACCGAGCACCACTACAGTTCCCTCGGCACTTGTTTCAACTGCCCAAGTCTCTCCGGTCTTGTAGCCTTCCACCAGCGTACCATCGTCGCCCATGAACCAATCTATCGCGTTGATCAGAAGAACTGGGAATGCCACACGTAGAGGCAAATCTGAGTTTCGGACATCGAACGAGAGCCCCAAGAGCTGCTTCCCTTCACTAACTCGGCTCACAAGGATTGGAACGCCAGACTCAGACGCCGCGATGATGGTGTCTTCATTGGTGGTTCGCCACTGATCCGCCTGCCCAATGTTCACGTCTGTCAGCGTGATCCAACGTAAAAGCGGATTGCCCTTGCTTATCCTCTCTATGATCGGGTCATTGACCGTTCTCGTGATTTGCCACGGAGAATTCTCACCGGTTGGGCTCAGATAGAAGTAGTTTCGGCTCACACCCTGGGGAGGCGCCACGCGGTCGAAGACCACCACGTCGTATCGAGCCTCAGGATTGTAGGCTTCAGGGGTTACCTGAGTTACATCGAGATTCGGATTCAAGAGAAGCGGCCCTTCGAGGTACAAGTTTCCTTCCGTGACCAACAACACGCTCGTTTTACGAATAGGCGGCAAAAGCGCATACGCCCGGTCATCGAGGGGGAGGATGTCACGGGCATCTCGAGACTTTAGCCTCACCCTCGCCTCCAACTTCTCTCCAGAAACTGCCTGACTAGGATAGTAACCCTGATAGACATCTTGTGCAGGAATCTCGACCGGTTTCGTGTCCACAAGTGCACCGTCTGCCCAAATCTCAATCTCGGCTTCGATAGGTCTTTCGAAGTAATTTCTAACACCGACAAAGAGCTCGAAATCCAACTTGTTCGAGATGTAGCGGCGGACATTAAACGCAGTGACGGCAAGGTTTCCGACGGTCTCTCCGATCTTCACATGCCTCAGATTCCCCTCGAACTCCTGGGTCAAATCAGGGCCCGCTCCATCGCTGAACAACAAGATTTCGGCATTCTCTCGTCCCTCCACAGCATTCTGTGCAAAACGAAGCGCCTCGTCGTAAGAGGTTCCCGTCGCTGAGACTTGGATCCCGGATATCAAAGGTTCCAAGATGGATGTCTCAGCCACGAAAGGACTCAACGGGCGCACCTGGTCATTGAAAGTCACAAGCATCGCTCGGTCTTGCGGACCAAGCCCACTCACTACCTCACGCGCCTTTCGCTTCGCCAAATCGAGGCGATCCACCGCCCCTGAAACATCCGTGGCTCCCATGCTCGCTGAGTTATCCACGAGGAGCACCAAATGCCTGCCGTCCAAGCTCTCGGTGCCCCAATGCGGGTCGAGCAAGGAAAACGCCAGAAGACCGGCGATCAATAAATATAGGAGCCATGAGAGGATGCGCCGCAGGCGCTGCCAGAGGTCGTTGGACTTCTTCTGCTCGGTCAGAACCATTTGCCAGAGCGGCGAAAACGGAACCTCGACACGCCGTTTCCTCAGCTTGAGGACGTAAAGTATCGTAATTGCAAGGCCAACGAGGGCTGCAAGCGTTACGACACTATTGATGTCCATTCCTGTAAACTGCATCACGACCTATTTGAGAAAGCCACCGGCCCTGAAGACACCCATGATGAGCTCGTCGTAGGGCAATTGTATCGGGGCGCGAAAGTATAAAATTTGTCTCTTAGTGCAATACTCTTGAAGCGACTCCGACATCGCCTCAAACGCCTTTGCGTACGCCTTTTTCAGCGCCGGCGTTACCGTCACATCCGTCACAGCTCCGGATTCACAATCCACAAGCTGGACATCACCCAAAATATTCGGGTCGAGCTCACGCTGATCAAACACGTGAACCACCATGGGCTCAAACTTGTGATACCGAAGCATGTTGAGACCTTCTTCAAACCCAGACGGGTCGTAGAAATCACTCAATACCACCACAATTCCGCGTCGTTTGTTCTGAGCGACAAAAGTCTTGAACGCATCCTTAAGGTTGGTTGCTTTGGCTGCTTCGACACCGTTCAAGAATTCAAAAACCTTAAATATCTGGCCTTTTCCACGCGCGGGAGGAAGTCTCCCGGTCAATGCGTCTGAAAACGGGATGATACTTACGCGGTCGAAGTTCGAGAGGCCGATATAGGAGAGTGCCGCCACGACCCGGCGCACATACGAAAACTTGGTCGGATTCCCGATGAACATGGATCGACTTGTATCGACCAAGAAATAGATGAAGAGGTCCTCCTCTTCTTCGTAGAGTTTGAGGAAGAGCTTTTCCGTACGAGCAAAGAGTTTCCAGTCGATATTCCGAAGGTCGTCTCCCGCAGAATAATTGCGGAAGTCCGCAAACTCGAGCCCACTTCCCACAATTCGGGTCTTACGCTCGGCCCAGTTCGCACCGGCCACGATCTTCTTTGACATGATGTAAAGATATTCGAGCCGTTTGAGGAACTCTTCATCGAACTTCTCTTGGTCCCCCATCGTCTCAGGCCTTCGCTTTTTCGGAAGTATTCTTGATGATTTCATGAATCACTTCGTCAGTTGACACCCCTTCCGCTTCACCCTCGAAGTTCATGATTACACGATGTCGCAAGGCGGGGAGCGCCGAAGCACGCACGTCCTCAGCTGAGACGTTGAACCGTCCATCCATCAGTGCTCTTACTTTGGACGCCACTAGAATCGCTTGCGCGCCGCGCGGAGACGACCCAAACCTGACAAATCTTTTCGTCTTGGGCGATGCCAACGCGTTGTCCGGATGCGTTCCCTGGAGGATTCGAAGCGCATAGTCCTGCACGTGCCTCGCCACCGGAACATCACGAGCAAACATCTTCATCTGAAGAAGCCTTTCTCTACCCATAACCTCCGATACCGTAGGCTGCTCGCGTGCGGTCGTGCGATCCATAATCGTGTGTAGTTCTTCCAAATTCGGGAATTCCACACGGAGTTTAAAAAGGAATCGGTCAAGCTGCGCCTCGGGAAGAGGATAGGTGCCTTCCATCTCCAAAGGGTTCTGTGTGGCCAACACAAAGAACGGATCCTCAAGCTTCATCGTCTCCTTACCAATCGTTACGCTGCGCTCCTGCATGGACTCGAGCATCGCCGATTGGGTCTTCGGAGTGGCGCGATTGATCTCGTCGGCAAGTACGATATTTGAGAAGATCGGGCCCTTCTCGAGCCTAAATTCGCGGGCGCCATCAGCCGATTCCGCCAGAATCATCGTTCCCAAGATATCGCTGGGCATAAGGTCGGGAGTGAACTGAATCCTCGAGAATTTGAGCCCCATCGTGTCCGACAAGGTTTTGACGAGCATGGTCTTACCAAGGCCCGGCACCCCCTCGAGGAGTACGTTGCCACCCGAGAGCATCGCGATGATCACCCCCTGGATGATCTCGCGGTGACCCACGATCATCTTGCCGACCTCGTCGAGCATCTTGGTGCAATCAGCTTTGTACGCTTCGACTTCCTTCTCCACAGCCGCTTCAGACATCTAAACTCTCACTCTTGAGGACGTATCAATTGAAAATATCGCTTCACATAGTATCTGTACCCGGGCGGTACTTTCTCTTTTTCCATCACTTCTTCTACAACAGACTCGTAGTCTACAAACACATCTTTGTATTCGGTCGTGGCGAAACCTTCTTCGCTCGCTGCCTTGATAATCTCCGACTTCGATGCGCCCTTGGCGTCCCGACCGCTTAGATTCTCATCTTTCGCCTTTGAGTCGACCTTAGTCTCTTCCCCGAGTTCGCGGTCACCTTCCCCGAGATTGAACGAATCTGAGGCCTTTGCTTCAGTATCTTTGGATCCCTCCTGGTCCGAACCATCCTCCCCGCCTTCGCCAGTTTTCTCTTTCTTCGTAGCATTGCCGCCCTCCCCCTTGGCTCTTTCGAGAAAGTCCTTCATCTGCTCGGCGCGTTCTTCGGACTTCTCATCGCTCTCGCCCTGAGACTGTTGTCTTTGCATCGCCTCGCGGAGTTCTTCGAGCTGCTTTTGTGCCATCTTTCTGGCTTCAGCCTTTTCCTGTTCTTCTGCGCCTTCCTCAAGAGTCCGTTTCACCTCTTCGGCCTTACGGCTTGCCTCATTTCGAAAGTCAGAAGACTTCTCCTCCCCTTCTTTCTCCCCCTTTTTGCCGTTCTCTTTCTTCTCTTCGGCCGCCTTCTTTGCAGTCTCGGCCATCTCCTCGGTCTTGCGCTTAAGCTGTTTGAGCTCGCGAGACGTCATCTTCCCTTTCTGGGCGTTACCTCGCTCCATTTCGTCCCGATCCTGCTTGAGCTTCTTGAGACGCTCCTTCTCTTTGTCCGAGAGCTTTCCCTGGTCGAAGAGATCTTCCAACTTTCGGATGAGTTCCTCATTCTCTTTCATCAACTCTTGCAGCCGAGGATCTTCGGGATCAATGAGGTCAGAAAACTTCTCTAAAACACTGGCGAGTCGCTCCAAGTCTTTCTGGGACATCTCGTCATTGTTGAGCTTCTTTGCCAGTTCTTCAGCCGCTTCTGCCGCCTTCGCAAGGTCCTTCTTTTTGAGCGCATCGACGAGCTTCTTGACCTCAGGAGACTTCTCCAAGTCTTCCTTCGCAGTTTCTTCAAGCTTTTCAGCGGCCTCCTTTAGGGCCTCAGCCAGCTCATTCATCTTCTCGTCTTGCTTCTCAAAAAGACGCTCTTCAATCTCGCTCAAACGCTCCAGAAACTCACGTCGAGAGATGCTTCGGTTCTCCACCTCAGTCAGCAAATCTTCGAGTTCCTTCAGAGCCTCTTGAGTGGCTGGGTCGTCGATGTCCTTGAGCTCTTCTTTAAGCGCCTCTATGCGTTCTCGCTCAACGGTGACGGTGGCTTGGTCCAACACCTCTTCGTGTACTACCTCAAACGGAGGAGGCAGCTCGTGCTGATGAGAAGGAGGATTGAGAAGGAAGAGAAACACACACACGCCAAAGATGACGCCTAGAAGAACAGCATCTTGAGGTGAACGAAACGGCGCCGACACTTTTAAGTCCACGCTATCCACAAACCTAGCAGCGTCCTTAATCTGAGCGCGCCCAAACGCGTCCAAATCACCTTTGGCAAGGCTCAGCGCGGTTGAAAGTCGGTCATGAAGGTGATGACTCAGGTCGATTCGGCGCGCCAAATCGATCATATCCACAGGGCTTAGCCACGCCCGTAGAACCATGACGAACGGCACCACCACACAAGCGACGAGGAGCGTCCACAACTCATTCGGTGTCATCCATCCAGTCTTGAACATCACGAGCGAAAGTGCAGAGAGCAGCAAATAAAGAGCCAGGCCTGTGGTCAAAGACTCGAGCATACGCTGAGTTTTCACACGAAGCTCAAGCCGCTTGACCGCCGCCTCAATTTTCCTCAAATGTTCAGATTCTACCGACATGGACCTCTCACGTTGTTCTTCCCTGATTTAAGTGAAAAAGAACGAACTTCATTCCAAAAAGATTTAGAGTTCCTTCATTTCATCGAGCATTTTTGCTCGTGAGGCTTCATCCATTAGACTCAAAGCTTCTCCATAAATTCGAGCTTCATCTCGGGTATGTGCCGAAATAGCGTCCCGGACTCGAGACACCACGCTCAATGCTTCCTCAAACTCAGCGGACTTGTGGTTTCGACGTCCAGAGAACGCGAGGAGCCAACGTGTATCGGCCGCAATCGCCTCGTGGTTTTGAACGAGCGACTCAATCGCCTCGGCCATGGAAGGAAAACGGTTCTCAATCTCTACAAAGAGGACTTCCTCCTCTTGATTGAAGTGCGTAATCATATCCTCGAGCGCAACCTCCAAGTCGTCAGCTGCATTTTGAAGGGCTTCGTTCAACTCAGAATCGTCGAGCTCCGAGCGACTAATCTTGCTGAACGACTCATAGGCGTCGTCAAAAAGACGCACCAAGTGGCGATGCTCGTGCAGTATATGCTTCAGTACGTCGTCCGACATCCTCACTCCTTAAATTCGCGCTCCGGGCCCACTCGGAGACTACGTAGCCTCTGACCTTTTGGCAACACTCACACCCTTTGAAGTCCAAGAGCTAAGACAAAAAATTTTCGGCTGGAATTTTTTCGATACGTGCCAAGGTTTGCGACGCGCGACCTTTACGATACGCGCATGTCAAGTTAGGGTCCGCGCCCTGACTGGACACTGAGGAAGCCATGACGTGGGAAGAAAGACGATTCAAAGGAAAAGATCGCGTTTGGATTCAAACCGAGAACGGAACTCCGGTTGAAGAAAACGGAAAGGTCTTCATGAAATACTCCAACTCCGAAGACGCCAAAATCTACCGCGCTGCCCTCGCAAATGTTCAACCATCGGGCGCACCGAGCAAACCAAAGCCGTCGAACTCCAGTAAACGTGGTGTCGATCGACTAGTATGGCAGACACCCAAAGGTGAGGTTCTTTTCAACACCGAGAAACCTGAGGGCCTCGAAAATCAGGCGTCAATTCCGGCTGAGCTCTGGGAGTTTCACACCGATGGGGCTTGCGCGAAGAATCCAGGACCGTGCGGTTGGGGTTGGGTCCTAAGGCATCAAGGTGAGTATCTTGAGGCCAGGCAGTTTATCGGCCACGGAACCAACAACATCGCCGAATTTTTGGCCATTAAGGCTGCGCTCGATCACGTTAAAGACGACGCCGCGAAAGTGCGAATCTATACAGACTCACAGCTTGCAATTGGCATCTTCACTCAGAATTGGAAAGCCAAAGAAAATGTGGAGTTGGTCGATGCCGTAAAGCAGGCCTACAAACGTTTCAAGAAGAAGCCTGAGCTCATCAAGATCAAGGGGCACGCGGGCCACCTACTCAACGAACGGGCTGACTTCCAAGCCACACAATCCATCAAAGATTAAGTTTTCAGAACCGATGTCGGAGCTTTTTGAAATGTCGCAAACCGAAGAATTTAACGCTGAAATTAAAGAAAAGTCGGAGTTTGTCGGACGGGTTCAACAAGAACTCTCAAAGGTCATTGTCGGTCAGGACTATATGGTCCAAAGGCTCATGATTGGACTCTTGACCGGCGGCCACGTGTTGCTAGAGGGCGTACCCGGACTCGCTAAAACGCTCACAGTTAAATCGTTATCTGATTGCTTCCACATGGATTTTAGCAGGATTCAGTTCACACCTGACCTGCTCCCTGCCGACTTGGTCGGCACCATGATCTACGACCAAGTTGAGCGGACTTTTGTGCCCCGACAAGGGCCAGTGTTCACAAACTTCCTGCTCGCCGACGAGATCAACCGCGCGCCCGCTAAAGTGCAATCAGCTTTGCTCGAGTCCATGCAGGAGAGGCAGGTAACCCTTGGGGACCGGACGTATAAGCTGCCCTCCCCGTTCCTGGTTTTAGCTACTCAAAATCCGATTGAGCAGGAGGGCACTTATCCCCTTCCTGAGGCCCAGGTAGACCGTTTCATGTTGATGCTCAAGGTGGGATACCCCACTCGAAGCGAAGAGCGTCAAATTATGGACCGCATAGCCGACCAAATCGAGATGCCCTCTGTGACACCAGTGGCTGGTCCAGAGGAAGTGCTCTCGGCGCAATCGCTCATTCGTAAAATCTTTGTCGATGAGAAACTCAGGGACTACATCGTCGATTTGATCGTTTCCACGCGTGAGCCCAAAGAGTACGGACTCAATCGCATCGAGAATTATCTGGAGTATGGCGCAAGCCCTCGTGCGACGATCTTCCTCAACTTGGCAGCGCGTGCTCACGCGTTCATCAACCACCGTGGTTACGTCACGCCCGAGGACATCAAGTCTGTCGCGCCGGACATTCTCAGACACCGTGTCGTCCTCAGCTTCCAGGCTGAGGCCGAAGAGGTGACTTCCGAAGATATTGTTCACGAAATGCTTGAGACCATTGAAGTACCCTAAACCATGCTACCTCCAGACCTGATCGAAGCTGTTAAACGGCTAGAAATCGCTACGAAGAGAGCGGTGAACGACCAGCTCGCGGGTGAGTATCACTCCGTGTTCAAAGGGCGAGGTATGGACTTTTCTGAGGTCCGAGAATATCAGCCCGGAGACGACATCCGCGTCATCGACTGGAACGTTTCTGCGCGTATGAACGGAATGTTCGTCAAACAATTTGTAGAGGAACGGGAACTGACGGTTTTTTTGCTGGTTGATGCCTCAGGCTCCCAGGCTTTTGGCAGCCGAGAAAAGCTTAAACTTGCGACCGCCGCCGAGATAGCAGCCCTTCTGGCGTTCACGGCGGTTAAGAACAACGACCGCGTTGGACTCGCCACCTATACTGACCAGATTGAGACGTTTATCCCACCTAAAAAGGGACGAAAACACGTACTCCGAGTCATTACTGAGATCCTGAACACGAGTCCTCAGGGGCACCTGACCCATACCCAGAGCGCTCTTGAGTTCTTGCTCAAGGTTCATCGTAAAAAAGCAGTGGTTTTTCTGGTCTCCGACTTTCTAGACTCAGGGTTCGAAAAGACTCTCAATCTGGTTAACCAGAAACACGAAGTCATTCCGGTCGTGATTTCAGACCCGATGGAAGAATCTCTTCCGGACCTCGGACTCGTGCCCTTCGAAGACCCCGAGTCCGGCGAGATCGTCCTGGTAGATACGTCCAACGTGAGAGTGCGCGAGATTTACGACCGTGCAGTCCTGGACCGCAATTTTGCGCGCGACCAGATGTTTCGCAAACTCCGAATTGACCCAATTCGAATAACCACGGGCTCCAACTACGTTGAGCCATTGGTGGCCTATTTCAGAAGGAGGTCGAAACGTGTCCATTAAAGCAATGATAGTGTTGCTCCTGCTTTTGCCGGCAATGGCGCTTGGTCAGACCTCTAAGATTCAAGCCCAATGGCCCGAAAAGGACTCCTGGCGCGCGGGAGAAATTGTAGACCTGGTTGTGGAGATTCAACATCCATTGGACACAACTCTTGTAATGCCCGAAGAACTGGGCTCCTCGAGATTTGTTCCCATTGACCAGACACAGACGACCGTACCGAGCGAGTCGGGCTTACGCACCGAAATCAAGCTGAAGTACGGACTCTTTCGGCCTGGAATTGGAACGCTCGGACCACTGACCTTTAAAGTCGTCGATCAGAGCGATCAGATAGAAGAGCTCTCAACGCCGGAGTTCAAGGCCAAGGTCCTCTCTAACTTCGAGAACGAAGAACCCACCTTTTCACCCCCACAACCTCTGGCAAGCGTCTGGCAAGATGATTACACCTTGCTTTGGGTCGCAGGAGGTACTCTGGTTGCACTTCTCGGGGGGTTGATCGGTTTTTATTCGCGTCGGCGCCAGCGTCTTGATGAAGAAATCTACGTGCCTGCCCGCCCCGCGCACGAAGTCGCGTTAGAAAAGCTGTCCGCGCTGCAGTCCGACACGCTCTTGAGCGATGGCCTGCACATGCTTTTCTACGTCCGAATGTCCGAGGCTCTGCGCGAATACCTCGGCCGACGATTCGGTTTTCCGGGTACTGAGCTTACAACGACAGAGATTCTCGAGAGGCTTGAGTCCGTCGAGTGGCCAAGAGGACTTGAGCTTCTTGACATCAAACGCATCCTTGAGCACTGCGACCTCGTGAAGTTTGGCGGCTATCTGCCCACGGATACTCAGGCGAACGAAACGCTCACGCGATGTTTCACCGTGGTAGAGCTTACGAAGCCCATTGAAACTGCAGCGACCGAGGAGGCGGCATGAACTTCCAATTTGAGTTCTGGCCCGCCCTACTCCTCTTGGTGCTGGTCCCAGTGATGGTGGCACTCCTCTTGGTGCCAAAGCTGGCTCGGAAACGCACTCAATCAGTGCGATTCACGGGTGTGAGTCAGCTCAGTGCCCAAACCCGCGGATGGAAGAGATATTTGGACCCACTTCCGGAAATCCTGACTATTTTGAGTCTGACGCTCTGTATTCTTGCGCTTGCGAGACCACAGCTCGTGGAGCCAGAAGAAGTAGAAGTCGAAGGAATCGACATCTTTCTAGCCCTCGACATGTCGGGCTCTATGCGCGCAATCGACCAGACCCAAGACGAGGTTCGTTCCCTCAATCGTATGGGCAAAGACCCGCTCACAAGGTTCGAAGCGGCCGTTAATACTCTCCAAGAGTTCGTCTCGACGCGAGATTACGACCGCATCGGCATGGTTGTTTTCGCCAAAGATGCGTTCCTTCAATTCCCACTTACGCTCGATCGACGAACGATTATCTCCATGCTCGATTCACTCAAGCTCGGTGATATCGACGAAGGTGGTACAGCGATTGGAAATGCGATGGGACGGGGCATCTCGGGCTTAAAAGACTCCGACGCACGAACCAAGATTCTCATTCTAATCACAGATGGTGACCGACGCGGGGGGAACATTTCTCCTAAGCAGGCCACCACAATGGCCAAATCTCTCGGCATCAAGGTCTACCCCATTTTGGTTGGACGAAAGGGTCCAACTCTAGTTCCAGCAGGTCGCGATCCTTTTACCGGGACAATCGTTTACAGGGAGACGGAATTCCCGGTGAATCCGGAGCTGCTCAAAGAGATCGCCGAAGGCACTTCAGGTCGCTACTTCCATGCGGCCGACGCCGAAACACTCAAACGGGATTTGCACGAGATCCTCAACGAGTTCGAACGTACCCGTATCAGAGATACGACGAGTGTGGACCCGGAAGAACTCTTTCGTCCTCTACTGCTCTGGGCCTTGGCCGCGCTTGTTCTGGCGTTCTTACTTCGCCACACCTTTTTACGACGGTTTCCGTGAGGTTGTGATGCAATTTGAACATCTTGAAACACTCCTCTTAGTGCCGGTCTCACTGTTTATCATGTTGGGAGCACTCGTCTTTCACTCGCGTTGGACGCAGCGGGTCCGATTGAGAATCCAATCTGGCAGCGCCCTCGAGTCGATGTACGCAACGTTCAGCCCTCAGCGACGAAGGCTAAAGCAGATCTCCTTCGTACTTGCCGCTATCTTCATTGCCATAGCTGCAGCTCAACCTCAGTGGGGACAGACGAACAAGCCGGTTAAACGAACCGGTGTTGACCTCGTTTTTGCCATCGATATCTCCAAAAGTATGCTGGCTCAGGACGTTGTCCCGAGCCGACTCGAGGCGGCACGACGCGAAATCAAGACCATCCTCACCCAACTGGGCGGTGACCGCGTGGCTCTGGTCCTCTTTACCGCCATCTCATTCGCACAATCGCCTCTCACCGCCGACTATTCTGCGATTCGCTTCTATCTCGACAAGATGAACCCGAACCATATGCCGGTGGGTGGCACGTCGCTTGGCCGCGCCATTTCTGATTCAGTTGAACTTCTGACCGGAAAGTCAAGAGATGGGGATGACTCTCTAAGCATGAAGAGAGCCAAGAACCAAGTGATTGTTCTCATTTCCGACGGTGAAGACCACGAGTCGGACCCTATTGCCGCCGCGCAACTTGCCAAGGAGCACGGTATTAGAATTCTCACCCTAGGCATCGGAACCCGCAGTGGAGAGCGAATCCCTTCGATTCGCTCCGATGGCACTAGGTCTGGCTTTCAGCGCGACCGAAAGGGAGAGATCGTCAGGTCCAAACTTGACGAGGACATGCTCAAGGAAATCGCCACGATCACGGGCGGAGCTTATATCTACTTTGACGGCGAGAACTCAGCTGCGAACGCTATTCTTGAAGAAATCGAGAAGCTCGAGGAAACCGAGTTAGAGACGCTTCTTAAAGAGCGCTACCGCGAGCGCTACTACTTCTTCCTCTTGCCAGCTTTGCTCTTTCTATGTTTCGGGATCTTACTCAGTGAGCGTCGGCGAAAGCTTGGACTCGCAGGTGTTGCGTCAGTCCTCATCATTCTGACGGGCTGTGAAGACGCCTTACGCTCGAAGGTCTCAGAAGTAGAAAACGCCAAGGAGCTACTCGCTCAAGGCAATCCTACCGAAGCACTAGCAGAGCTCGACGGTATCGAGACCAAAGTGCTCTCATCTCCTGAACTAGACTACAATATTGGCACGCTTCAGCATCTGACCGAAGCCCAGGATGAAGCGCGCGAAAAGCTCGCCCGAGCACTAGAAAGCGACAATCCTTCCTTGGTCTTTGATGCGTCGATCAATCTCGGACTTGTCTTGGGTGCGCGCCAGGAATGGTCCGATGCCTACAAACTCTTCCAAGACGCCTTGGTTGTTGCTGACGCTAACCCTGCTGCGGCAACCGACGAAGAACGCGCGATCGCACGCAAGAACCTCGAAGCGGCCTTTCTCAAGATGTATCCGCCCTGCAGCGAGATCGACGATGAGTTTGAAGAGAACGATGAGCCGCTATCTGCTACGGCGCTGGAAGAACTCAAAGTACCCAAAGCGGTGATTTGCGCAGAAGACGATGATTGGTTCCGCATCCAAGCCATGGCCGGAACGCGGGTTTCTGTACGGGCGAACTTTGAGCCACTTCGAGAGTTGTTTACGGAAGAAGAGCCCTTTCTCACAAAACCGGAAGACGCACAGATTTCACTCTTTTCATCTAACGGACAAAACGTGGTCGCCGTGGACCAAGGCTCCGAAGAGACACTTGCCAACGACATAGCTTCCAAAAAGACGGCGCGCTCACTCGACCGAGTCTTGGTCGACCAGACCACTGTGGGTGCTCAAAGCCAAGTCCTACTGAAGGTTTCCTCTTCTCCAGGACGGGACTTTCGCTACTCCCTTGAGATAGAGACCATACCGCCTTGTCAGGCACTTCAAGAGGCCACAGAACCGAATGATTCACCCCAAAATGCAAGCGTCATCACGCCGGAGACCGGTCCAGCTCATCTTTGCCCGGGCGATGAAGATTGGTTCAAGATCGAGGTCGGCCCCGGCGACTCGTTCTTCGCTGATGTAAGCGTTTCTGAGGACAAAGAACGAGGAACTCCTCCTGCTCCAACTCTTCAGATTATGGACGCCGAGACCATGCAGGTGCTTTCAGAGGGCGTTGAGGATTCTGGATACCTGACGGCAGGCATTCGGGACATCTCGTCGGCCACGACCCTTCTGGTTCGCGTTGGAGGTGTATCCGATGATGAGCAAGGTCCATACAAATTGGACACCTACCACTTTCTACCCTGCGACGTTGGAGACGACCGTTATGAAGAAAATGACCTGCCTGAATCTGCCGCCGAGCTCGACGGGCAATTGCCGGTTCATCGATATCTAAGATTGTGTGAATCCGACGACGACTATTTCTCGCTAGGCCTCAAGGAAGACGACCCCAAACTTCACGTTGGAGTCGCTCTCACTGCGTTTCCAGCGGACCAAGAAGACCCTTACCTTTCCGACATCCAAATCGACCACCTGTCAGCAGGTGGTGACCAGATTCTTCACGCCGGTGTGCGACCGGAAGAACAAACTCCAGATGCACTTCCGCTGAGATCCCTTCTTTTGACCGAGAAGCTCGACGAAAAGTCAGCGCTCCTGCGCGTTCGGGGCGAACAAGACTTCTACCATTTGGTTCAATTGAATCCTTCCCAGCCGCCTCAGGAGAATCAGGACAAATCTGAATCTGAGGAGCAGCAAGAACAAGAGGAACAGGAGAACAACGAAGACCAGCAAGACCAGCAAGACAAACAAGACCAAGAGGATGGAGACAAAGAAGACGAAGAGGCAGAATCAGAATCTGCTCAGCCCGAAGAAGGAGAAGAAGAGCCCAGGGAAGAGGCGCAAATGAACCCGCAACCGACGGATACCTCTGAAAACCCAGAGATGGATCGTGTCGAAGACATTCTAAAGTCGCTCGAAGAGACCGACCACAACTTCCAGATGAAAAAAGCCCTCGAAAACATGCCTAATCTTTATATCGAGAGAGATTGGTGATGCGTTTGCGACTCTTTTTTATCCTCATGTTCTGGGCCCTTCCAGGCCTTGTGATTGCGCAATCTTCGATGACCGCCTCCATCGACCCGAATATCGTAGAGGTGGGCCAAACCCTCAGGTACGAAGTCACCATTGCCACGAAGAGCAATGGAGATATGGCTTTGACAACGCTGCCGGATTTTGGTGAGGCGAGAGTACTTCAACGCACACAATCCCCGAGATTTGTGAACATCAATGGGATCTCTACCCGTTCGATTTCCTACATATGGGCGATTCAACCTCAAACCAAAGGTCGTTTTGAGATTGCTGGAGTTGAAGGAAAAGTAGGCGACGAGATATTAAGAGCTCCTTCCGTATCTTACCAAGTCGTGGACCCCGGCAATTCTCCGAAGACGACTCGCAACGAACAAGCATGGGTTGAGAGCGAAATAGACCCTCCTCGCCAAGTCTACGTTGGAGAGCAACTATCCTTGCACTACCACCTTTACTTGGACGTTCGTCTCCGAGACGTACAACCCATGCCTCCGGATGAACCACCACTCGATGAGTTTTGGGTCGAAGACCTCTCAAGCCAGCTAAACTCACGTCAGGTGGTTTCCGCAGGCAGTCGAAGAGTCAACAAGATTGCCCTGCGATCCTATGCGTTGTTTCCGCTGCGCGCGGGTCGCACCACGATTGAGCCCCTAGAACTTCCACTCGTGCAAAGTTCGTTCTTCAGGCGCGAAGAAGTTCGCATCAAGTCTGAACCTCTCGAGATTGATGTTCTACCGCTGCCACCGGGCGCCCCGACCTCGTTCTACGAGGGAAATGTAGGGGAATGGAACCTCGATGTCAGCGTCGATACCAGAACGGCTAAAGTCGGAGACACCATTCGGCTTCGGATCACCGCTCGTGGCAACGGTCTCCCCACAAAACTCCGACTGCCGGATTTCCCACAAATCCCGAAACTAAGGGCATTAGACTCCAACGAATCTCACAAAAAAGAGGTCCGAAACTTAAAGATTTACGGCGAAAAGAGAGTTGAGATTCCCCTTCTCCTACTTGAAGAAGGAAGAGTTGAAATCCCAAGTATGACATGGTCCTTCTTCAATCCCGAAAAGGCTACTTATGAGACTCTTGAGACCCAACCCATTTTGCTCTCGGTCGCTCCGGGAACCCTTCCTCCTTCCGCGAAAGCGCCGCAAGAGGTTCGCGAATCCACACTTTCTTCAACTTCGAATAAGGCCGAAGAGATGGTCAATGAACTTCTAGGGCAACTAAAGCCAGCTGACGAAGCTGCTTCAAGCCAAGTAAGTTTGGCAGACAACTTAGTTTGGCGACTCGCTCTCACCCTTCTCTCCCTAATCTCTCTTCTCTTGCTCTTCGAACCTTTCGCCAGACGTTGGTGGGAAAAAGGGGAACCTTTGCGCCGAAAGAAGGCTCGCCAAAAGGAGCTCATTGCGGCCCTTCAAACGGCTACGAGCTGGGATGATCTCTCTCATACAGTGGGTGAACTCCTCGTCGAGATTCTCGAAACCAATAGAGCCGCACTTTCGACCCATCGTATCATCAAGACCCTGGAAACTTCCGCGAGTTTCGACTCCAACGATGCCCAGATAATCGCTGAAGTGTTGAAAGTTTGTGAGGAAAAGAGATTCGCCCCTGACAAGAGCACGGATTCCACGTTCCAGCGACTTCATTCAGAAGCCAAATCCATTTTCGCAAAGTTCGCAATTGCCGCGCTGGCCTTCGGGCTCGTGCCCCAAGAAGCACGTGCAGAAGCACCAAGTGGACACCATCAAATGGCCATAGCCTCGGCAGAAGACCGTGACTGGGGCAAGGCTAGGCTCGAGATAGAGCGCGCCTGGGTGCAAGACCCGTGGGACTCATCAACTCGGTCAAACCAAGAAACGATCGCCAAGATCGTGCGCCTGAACACCATACAATCCACGCGGGTTGGAAGAGTTTTGGAAGGCCACGACGACCAACTATTCTGGTGGCGCGCCTTCATGAGTTTCGGCGAAAACTCGCTGCCTGCCGCCCTACTTGGGGCCTTGGGCATGCTCGTCGCGCTTCTTTTGCTCGCACGCAAGCGCCCAGCATTCAGGCCGTTCATTCTGGCACCTATCCTCATGATTTTGGCGATTGTCGCTCTCTGGACGGCCAAGTCATGGGTCGAAACCTCGGTGGCGCCTGTCATCATCACAAAAGACAAAGTGGAGTTTAGGTCGGGCCCCACACCTCACGCGAGTGTGCGAGGAGATGTTAAGGGATACTCCGCAGGAACCATGCTCCGTTCAATGGAGGAGCGAGGTGATTGGGTGAAGATTTCTATTGGGGAAGATTCGGCGTGGACGCTCAAATCAAACGTTGAGTTCGTCACCGAATAGGCATCAGGACGCGGCCTATTTGTCTTGAAGTGCCGAGAGCCCTTGAAGAACCTTTGGCAAATCAAGCCCAAGCGTCTGTTTGATCTGCTCAGAACCACTTGCAGCCTTCATCGCCAGGTTTCGATTCGCATCATCGGACTGAACACTAGAATCAATCACGGTGATTTTGTCGATCTTGATGTCCTGGATGGTGGACATCATACCGTCCATGAGCGCATCAAACTGCTGCACCAAGAAGATTGGGCGAGCAGCGTCTCCCGCATCGTTCCACATCTTGATGAGGCTCCTGAGCGCCTCAGCTGTCGCGCGACCATCTTCCACAATCTTAGCAGAATTGGCCTTCGCCTCAGCTTCAAGCTCAGCCTTTCGTGCTTGCGCGGGCTGAATGACGTCAGCCGCAAGCTGACGCTTGACCTGCTCAAGTCGCGCGCGCTGAACATCGAGGCTCGCACGAGCTCGAGCAATGGCGGCACCTGTCTTTGACCTCTCCTCCGCCACCATGGCCTCGCCACGTGTCTTCGCGTCGATAATACGTCGTTCAGCGTCGGCAGTGGTAATCTGCTTCTGTGCCTGAATCTTGGCGATGGCTTTCTTAAGTTGGTTCTCTGCGTCCTGAACCGTAGCCTCGGCCCTGTTCTGAGCCTCGGACACGCGCGAATCCTTGATCAATTCGGCCGACTGCTTACGACCAATCGAGTCCATGTAGCCCTTCTCGTCGGTCACGCTTTGAATATTCAAGTTGTCGAGCACGAGTCCGAGCCTTCGGAGGTCGGTCTCGGCCTCCTCGAGCAACGAACGGGCAAACTTCATTCGGTCGTTGTTGACCTCCTCTGGAGTCAGGGTGGCCAAAACGCCGCGCATATTTCCTTCCAGAGTCTCTTTCGCAATGCCCTTGACATGCTCACGCCCCATTCCAAGGAAACGCTCAACTGCGTTCGACACAAAGGGCTCCTGACTGCCAATCTTGACGTTTGCCATACCTTTGATGGAGAGCGGAATACCGCCCTTGGAGTAAGCATTCGTGACCGTGAGGTCGATAACCATGTTGGTCACGTCAATACGGTCCACCTTCTGAAAGAGTGGCACCCGGACCTTCCTACCTGAGTGGATCAATTTATAACCTTTCTCTCCACCTGCTCCGCTGAATACCAACACTTCATTGGGTTGGCAGATTTCGACCAGATTGTTCGCCACAATGAATGCAGCGATCCCGATAAGAACCAACACAAGAAGGATGAAGCCTGCGCCTCCTAAAACGATGAATTCCATATGACCTCCTTATCCTTGTTCCGTATCTGATTTTTTCTGAGCGAGAGCCCTGGCGAGATTCTGCCGCTTGTCTGCGCCCAACGCGCCAAGATTTGCTGGCTGTTCACTCGCCAACTGACGAGGCTCGCCGTCTCCGTGCTTCCCTGTAAGTGCACCTTGAATATCGAGGCCGAGAGTATCTCTCATCTCTGTAAAGAGATTTGCCACGATTTTCGGGAACGAGCTTACGTAGTTTGGCAATGCCGTACCCGTTCCAGAATCGATGAGCGCAACCTCCATGACCTGCACCTGTTGTGCGGCTCGGGAGACATGCTTCATAATGGACTCCAAGCGGTGCAGCACAAAGACGTCTGCCGCAGCATCACCGGCGTCCTTCCAAGCGTCCGCCATCATCCTGAGAACTTCGGCCATCGCACGACCTTTCTCCGCGATTTCCGCCGCCTCACCAGCCGCGATCAACTCTCGCGCGACCTTATTTGCCTCAGCTGGAATAACCACATCGGCCTGGAGACGTAACTTCTCAAGTTCGGTACGAACCTGTTGAAGTTCCTGCTCTGCCTCGGCTCTTGCGGCCAGCGCACGCGCTTCCGCTCGCTCTTCCTCAGACTTCGCCTGAAGTTCCAGATCCGCCATATACTGGCGAAGTTCGTTCTGTGCCTTTTGAATCTGAGCTTGAGCATTTCGACGCGCAACCTCGCCTCGTCCTTGCGCCTCGGCCTCGACTTCCTCTGCGATCTTCATCGAATCTGACTCGGCAATCTCTGCCACCTTCAGAATCTCTGCAATTCGACGACGCCCCAGAGAGTCGAGGTAATCGCGGTCATCGCTCACATTCTGAATCTTCAAGGTATCGAGATTAAGGCCGAGCTTTTCAAGGTCTGGCTCAACGTCATCGAGCAATTGTTCAGAGAATCGAAGTCGGTTCTCGTTGACCTCTTCTGGCGTGAGGGTCGCGAGCACGCCACGAAGATTACCCTCGAGGGTTTCCTGAGCCACTCGAACAATTTCATCACGATTTCGACCGAGGAATCGCTCAATCGCACTGTGGATGATTTCATCATCGCTCGAAATCTTGACGTTCGCGATGGCCTGGACGTTCAGCGGAATACCACCCTTGGAATACGCACCTCGAGTGTCGATCCTGACAGGAAACACCCGGAGGTCCATACGCTCTACGGTTTCTACAACTGGCCATCGAAATGTCCAGCCTCCGCGAATCAAGCGATAACCTACCACCGACCCATCCTTCAATTTATGGTCTCGACCAGAAAAGATCAGGACTTCGTTTGGACGGCCTACAAAAAGGAAACTCTTGGCTGCTGCAAAAAACAGAAGCAAAAAGCCCACGATAACTATAGCTGCAACAATTGCCGGACCCATAATATGGTCACCTCCAAAAAAGCTCGTTGACTAAACCGGTTTACTTAACTCGTCTAACGTGACGACGCGCGCAACGCCATCCTGCATCGTAACCACATAAACGACTGTATTTCTCGTGAGTTGAGAGCCGTCCTCAGAAATGGCAGGCATCTCCACCACCTGTCCTCGCATGCGAAACCTAACTTTTCCCATAGATCCGTCGCCGGGAATATCGAGTGTCACTTTCCCTTCGATCCCCGCGTAATCTCTTTCGGTGAGCATCCGTCCTCCCACACTTCGATTCGCCAGGTGAAGGGTATAAGTCATGCCAACGCCCGCTATAAGCCCCATTGTGAGCGAAGTCAGCGCCACGCCGATCACACTTGCCCAAAGGAAGGTGAGGACCGTGCCCGTCAGGCCTCCGAACGCCATCGTGAAGGTGTAAAACTTAAAACTGAGAAATGGGTTGTATCGCCGATACCGGGCAACTTCCAAGTCCTTCTCAACTTCACCATCTCCGGCAGACACCAGAGAAGTACTCCCAGCGTCCTTGTCGAAATCTTTGTCGAAATCTTTATCGAAGTCCTTGTCGAAATCTTTATCGAAGTCCTTGTCGAAATCTTTATCGAAGTCCTTGTCGAAATCTTTATCGAACTCCTTATCGACATCCGCATCGCCGCCCAAACCTGACGCAACGGAGAGCGCAACAAACACACCCCCAACAATCATGCTCACGACATAGACGCTTAGCACTTACTGACTCCCTCTTCCGTGTGCGAGCAGACGCTCAACATCTTGCCAAATCCCCTGAAAATCCTCGTTCTTCATTCCAGTGAGGTCACGCAGTTTTTCCAGGAACTTGACTTCCTCAACAGCGTAGCTCAGGTCGGATCCGGCCAAAACCATGGCCTGACGCACCACAATCTCTTGCAACTCAGCGTTTGACTTCAACATCTCCCAATCCGGTTCACTCGGACGCGCGTAAAACCACGCACGAACCAAAACCAGTTCATCATCGCTCAGGTCTATGCCTGAGAGAATCGTAGCGAGAATCTCACCCTCTTCCTCGGCGAGTTCGCCGTCTGCCCATGCAGCGGCAAACAAGTAGTGCATGACATTCATTCGTTCTGCAGGCGTCATCACTCTCCTCTCTTGACTGAAGTGAACGGACCATAACGCAAATCAGATCGAAATAATATTCCCTTCGCACAGTCTTTTTACGAAACTTTTTCGGACTTTGGTCGTCTCTATATACACAGGCTACTTTTCATAGCGTCAAAATTCAGGCACAATGACGTTCGACTCGAAATTTTAGATATTGCCCATGCTTCTTCGCTCACAACATCTCATGATCAGCCGCACAATCGGAGGCTTAGCCTTTTCAGTTGCGCTCATCATGACGCCACGGGCGTGGGTTGAAGAAGAAGCTCCCCAAGAGATTCGAATCGAAGCTCTAAACCAAGAGACTTGCAAAGAAGAATCGCGGGAATCCAGAATGTGGCTTAATCCTGATGAAGTTCACAAGTCTGTTGACTGTACATCTCAAGATGCAAAACGACCTGCATCCTAACTCCTTTTTGAAAAAACGGATTATCAATGAAACTGCCCGACGAGGCCGTGCGCATTATGCCGCTTGGTGGCCTAGATCAGTTCGGAATGAATGCTTGCCTCTTAGAAAACCGAGGCGAACTCTATCTCATCGATTGTGGACTGACGTTTCCCCCTCCTCCCGGATATGGGATCGACATCATCATCCCAGACTTCACATATTTAAGCGAGAACATCGACCGCGTGCGAGCGATCATCGTAACGCACGGCCACGAAGACCATATTGGCGCTATCCCTTTCCTCTTGGAACACCACGATATCCCAATCTACGGTTCCGCCCTGGCGCTAGCCATGATCAAGCGCAAGCTCGAGGAGCACGATGTCGCTGACGTCGCCTATCACGAAGTGCAAGGCCGAGATCAGGTACACATCGGTGCCACTCGGTTTGAGTTCATTCACATGAACCACTCAATTCCACAAACTCTGGCTGTGGCTATCCAAACAACGGCCGGGAATATTATCTTTACAGCCGATTGGAAGATCGACCTCACGCCGCTCGGTGAAGAGACCACTGACCTTCACACGCTTGCAAGACTCGGCGAAGAAGGCGTCCTGGCGCTCTGCGGGGATAGTACAAATTCTAACGTGGAAGGGTTTTCGGTTTCAGAACGAGTCGTGAATCGCGAGATCACTCAAATCATGAATGAACGCTCGGGCCGTGTCATCATCGCCATGTTCTCGAGCAATGTTCACCGTGTCAGGGCCCTACTTTCAGCCGCGAACCACTGCGGTAGACGCGTGGTCCTAATGGGCCGAAGCCTCGAGAGAAACTTCGATCTCGCGCTTGAATGCGGAGCAATCGCCCCCCCACCCACGGGAACGTTGATCGACGCAAGTGCCATCGAGCGAAATGAAGATCACGAACTCCTGATTCTCACCACGGGAAGCCAGGCAGAACCACGTTCCTCGCTCGCGAGACTCGCATACGACGACCACAATCTCCTCTCCTTGAAGAGCACTGATACCGTCATTTTGAGCGCGCGTGTCATCCCCGGAAACGAAACGGCAATCAACACCATGATCGATGCACTGTGTCGAAAAGGTGTTGAGGTCATCACTCAAAGACAGCGCCTCGTGCACACGTCGGGCCACGCCCAACGCGAGGAGATGAAGCTCCTCCTGGCCCTGACACGTCCTCGGTACATCGTACCGATCCACGGTGATTTCAGGATGAGAGTTGCCCATGCAGCGCTAGCCAAAGAAGTTGTGAAAGCGTTTCCGCTGGTCATCAACGACGGAGATATTCTGGAGTTCAAAGCCGAGGCCCCACCTCAGGTCGTGGGAAGAATTCCCGCGGGCCGAGTGGCAGTCGACGGCAAGCTTATGGGCGACGAAGACGACGTCCAGATTCGTGACCGCAAGAAGCTAGCCGCTACCGGCGTGGTCGTGGCATTCATCGTAATGAACCGATTCGATGGTTCGATCTCCAACGGCCCCTCTTTGATGCAGCACGGCTTTTTGGCCGACGTTGAGGCCTCAGAAGAATTGATGCTCGAGGCGGAAGAGTTCGCGCGAGAGCATATCCTGAGCCTCAATGAAAAAGTGCGAACCGATCTCTCCGAAGTCGCCGAGGCGATGCGAGTCGCGGTCCGGCGATACTTCAAGCGCAAGCTCGAGCGTAAACCGGTGGTGATTCCCATCGTTCACGAGCTTTAGTAGTCGCTAGGTTTTGACGGGGTGCGTTCATTTCAATTACACTCTATGAAGACCCTGACGGTGCATACATGTTCAAGATTGAAGTCCCGACGATTTCTGATTCCGACCGGATGGCTGTACTTTTCCAAGAGGACATGAAGCAGCTCGGGGTATCGGTCAGCGAAGATAGACTTCTCCAGGTCGCTCAAACCATTACACACGCTGTCCAAGACGATGCCTCACCAATTGTGACATGGGTGGCCCGTATGGACGAAACCGACCAAGTGGTTGGTCTGATTGTTGCTCACTATTTTAATTCACTAAAATTCGGAGGGAAAGCACTTTGGATCGAAGAGCTCTATGTCACGCCAAGTGCGCGCCGGCACGGCGTCGGACGTGCCCTCGTGGAACACCTCCTGGACTTTGCAGAGACAAAAAACGACATTTTTGGCATTGACCTTGAGGCCTATCACGGCAACACTCCTGCATCGATTCTTTATCGTTCGTTGGGTTTTCAACGCCTCGGACGAGAACGATTCTATTACCGTATCCGTGATTGAGAGCTATGGCAGTCCGAGAGCACGTCGTCTTCTACACCCTTGAAGAGACCCACGCAGAAGACCTAAGGCTGGCCATCAAGGAAGAGATAGGGCTAACCCCTCTACACGCGCGCTCGTGGTCACACTTCCTTGAATTGCGCGCCGAGCGCCACATCGTAGGCTGTGTATTCGACCTCAGTGTTGGGCGACGACGCGAACGAAATGATGCGCGTCAGGAGATCGTCCGGTTTCGTGAATGGGCGTCTCGCACGGCAACACCAACACTCATACTGACCGACGAAGCCGATTTTGCGGAGAGAGACAATCCGAGTGTTTTTTGGGCCAAGTTCAGTCAGCAATCCAGCGATTGGATCAACCAACTCTCCTCAAAATTAGCGGGGACTTATACTCGCCACACGGAATCTTCGGTCGCTTTCGGAGTGCCGACTACCGAAGAACAGGCAAAGAACTCGCTTGGTCCTACAACTTCTTCGATTTTGGATCTGCCTCATCAAAGAGCACTTACAGCTCTGGTTATTGGCGCGTTTCCACTCCGGGAAGGGCTCGACCCGTATTTCGCGACGATCCTACATGCAGCAACACTCGACGATGTCAGGAGCCATATCAACGCGTCTCGGCCTCATGCCGTGTTGCTCGCCGGAGACCACACCGACTATCAGGCGCTCCTAGAACTCCTTCGTTTCCGCCTCTGCGAAGCCCATACATGCGTCGCGATTCACGCGCCCGCTGATGGCTATCAACCGGAGATATCCCAGGCTCAAACGCTCATATTCCATCAAAACACTCCGTGGAAATTCGTGCTAGAGCAGGTCGTGTTTGCCGCTCGGCATGCTGCATCGAAGCGAAAGAAGATTTTTGTGGTCACAAATTCTCCGTCTTCTGAAGTCATTTCGTCGCTCACGGAACAGACTTGGGCGGATTGGACAATCGGGCCGCCCCGCGAGTGCCTCTTGCAGAATCCAGACACAATCGTTGTACTCGATGATGCGGCTGACGATCTCGAATTGGAGAATGTGAGGGCACGAGCCACCGAAGAATCGGTTCCGTTCTACGCGCTTGGCCCGAAACACACCGCTTTTCCAAAAAACACCTTTGATCGCTCGCTCCATTATTCGTCTCTCGAAGAACTCTCGTACCAGCTTGAGAGTGAGGTGGTTTCTACTCAGTTAAGAACCCATATCGCGCACCAAGATCAACAAACCGGCTCCAATCATTGGCTCTCGTTTCGCCCAAACCTCGCGTCGCACCTGCGCCGAAATCGAGAGCGTGGAACATCCATCGTTGCCGTGGAGATCATTGGCTGGGAGAGCTTTTCGGCGCGCCCGAGTCAGCTTCAACGTGTGATACTGCGACAAGTCGTGGACCATTTGTGGAACTTTTTCGGACGCTCAACCACGTACAGGGCGCCTCTTGGAAGATTCATGATCATTGCGAATCCACTCGACCAAGCGCGCGAAGTCGCATTCACACAGCACCTCAAAACGATGCGTTCGCACACCATTCGCGACGATGACGGACGAGGGGTCTACGTTGAGCTTAAGGCCGCACACCTGAAGGTGCCACCGGGAGAAATCACGATCGACGTCTGCGAGGATGCGCTCGCCAGAGTATTAGCGCGGTTGAGCTACCACTCTGAGTCCCTCCTCCATGCCGAACTCGACTCAAGTCGGCTCGTGCGTGCACCTTCTTACGGCGAAGATGAATCATAAGGTGCAGCGTGCGGCTGACCTTGACAATCAGTTGACCGTCACTTAGCTTGCCGGCGTTTTATGAGCGCATTCCACTGAGGTACCAATGGCGCTGCAATTCTCTGAAAAAGCAGAACAAGAATTTCAAGAGCTTCTGACCCGATATCCAACCAAGCAAGCAGCGATGCTTCCCGCATTGCTTTTGGCTCAGGCTGAATTCGGTTGGGTCTCAGTTGAAGTGATGGACTTTATCGCCGGCCGGCTCGACCTGCCACCAGCAAAGGTGCTGACCACAGCGACCTTCTACTCAATGTACAACAAACAACCCGTCGGTAAGTGTCACATTCAGGTGTGTACCACGCTCTCATGCGCATTCCGCGGGGGGTATGAATTGCTTGAAAAGCTAGAAGCGAAGCTTGGCGTTCGCCGTGGTGAAACCACGACGGATGGAAACTTCACCTTAAGCGAAGTTGAATGCCTCGCATCATGCGGCACCGCACCGATGTTTCAGGTTACGGACTCTAAGGGAGAAATGGAGTACTTCGAGAGCTTGACGACTGACGCCAAGCTTGATGCCGTCCTTGAGAAGCTCAACGCTAAACTCAAGGAACTACCAGACCCACGCGAAATGCACTGAGCTATCACTTGAAGGAAGGTCCCATGGAGGAACGTTTTCTAAGCCGTAATTTCACCGTCAAAGACGCTTTCACGCTCCCTGTCTACGAGGCAGGTGGAGGATACCAGGCGTTGCGTAAAGCCATCGGTTACGACTCACAGACCATCATTGATGAAGTCAAAAAGTCCAACCTCCGCGGTCGTGGCGGCGCCGGGTTCCCAACCGGTGTGAAATGGGGCTTCATGCCCAAAGAGTCGGAACTCCCAAAATATCTCGCGATTAACGGCGATGAGGGCGAACCGGGAACATTCAAAGACCGCTACATCATGGAGCTAGACCCTCATCGTCTGATCGAAGGGTGCATCATCACCGCATGGACGCTCGGCCTAAGATACGGCTACATCTACGTCCGCGGTGAGCTTCAACTCGCGATTCGCAGGCTCGAGTCCGCTCTCAAAGAGGCCTACAAGAAGGGCTACCTCGGAGAGAAAATCCTCGGCAAAAACTTCGACTTCGACCTTTACGTCCACCCCGGGGCCGGCGCGTATATTTGCGGCGAAGAAACTGGCATGATCGAAGGCCTTGAGGGCAAACCCGGCCAGCCTCGAATGAAGCCACCCTTCCCTGCCGTTGTAGGCGCGTTCTCGGCTCCGACTTTGGTCAATAACGTCGAAACGATCGCAGCGATCCCATTCATCATCGAAAGAGGCGGCGAATTCTGGGCATCGCTCGGAATCGAAAAGAACGGCGGGCCCAAGCTCTACGGACTTTCGGGCAGCATCAAGAAGCCAGGCGTCTACGAGGCACCGAGTGGAATCACGGTGCGGGAGCTTTTGGAAAACTACGGCGGTGGCATGCTCGAAGGCTCAGAACTCAAAGCCTTCATCCCGGGTGGATCGTCCTGCCGCGTCATGTTGCCAGACCAGCTCGACGCTCAAATGGGCTTCGAAACCATGAGAGAGGCCGGCAGTAGCATGGGCACTGCGTGCATCACATTCATGGATCAGTCCGTCTGCATGGTTCGACTCGCCGCGAGACTCGCTCACTTCTACCACCACGAATCCTGCGGCCAATGTACACCTTGCCGAGAAGGCAGTGGGTGGGCAGCTAAAGTCCTTGATTCGATCGAAGCTGGAACCGCGCGGATGGAAGATCTCGATCTCTTACTCGACGTCTGCGACAACATCGAAGGGAATACGATCTGCGCCCTGGGAGACTCCATTTCCATCCCTGTTCGCAGTTATGTGCAGTTATTCCGTGAGGAATTTGAAGCACACATCAAAGGCAAAGGTTGCCCTTACCCGGCATGGTCCCTTTCGGCCAAGAAGTCTGCTCCCAAAACTAAGTCCGCAGGAACAGCTCACCCCTAGAGTTGTGCCTTTACCTCCAAACTGAAATGCGCTATCTGACGGCAGCCTTTAGCTGAACCGCGCAGTATGCGCTCATCCTCGGAAACACGGAGTTTCCATGGTTATTTGGGAAACCATATTTTTCTGGTTATTTTCACTCGGTGCCGTGGTCGCGAGTGCGCTCGTCATTTGGTTACGAACGCCACTCTATAGCGCCATCGCTCTGATCTTGGACTTCTTCTTTTTTGCCGGACTATACGTGCTCCTCTCGGCGCACTTCATGGCAATCATCCAAGTCCTGGTCTACGGCGGTGCGATCATGGTTCTCTTCATGTTCATCATCATGTTGTTGAACCTGCGTGAAGAAACCTCTTCGATCGAATTCCGAGTCCATCACGGTCTAGCCGCGCTCGTTAGCCTCTCGATCTTCGCGTTCATGGCGACAGGCATCATGGCCTTGAGTGACCAAGCTGGAATCAAAGAAGTTCGCGCAAATATGGGTGATGCCACTCAAATTGCGACGCCTTCACGCATTCCCGGGCTCTACGCTGACTTGAACGAGGAAGGTCTCCAATCGAAATTCGATGCCAAGATTCAGTCGTTCGCCGACGGAAGTGCGACCCCAGCCGACGGAAAGTATCGACCATTCCCCGGCGCAAAGTTTGATATCCCACCTATGATGAAAGGTGGAGAAGTCAACGGGCGCCCGGTGGAGTCAGCTGATTTCGGAACCGTTGAGCCGATGAGCCTTCTGCTCGTGAATCGTTTTGTCGTCCCATTCGAGCTCACCGCTCTTCTCCTTTTGGGCGCCATCATTGGTGCAGTCATCATCGCCAAGAAGCGTCTCTGAGGTCGAATCATGGAAATCACGCTCACCCATTATCTGCTCGTTGGCGCCATCACATTTTGCATCGGCGTTTACGGCGTTCTGGTCAAACGAAACGCCATCACACTCTTCATGTGTGTGGAGTTGATGTTGAACTCGGTAAACCTGACGTTTATCGCGTTTTCTAAGTACCGCGTTGACCTTGATGGCCACGTTTTTGCGTTCTTTATTATGGCCGTCGCCGCGGCTGAAGCTGCGGTGGGACTTGCCCTTATTCTTCATATTTTCCGTCATTATCGAAGCCTGGACGTTGACCGCGCAAGCGAACTCCGACTTTGAAACTCTGCACGCTCTCAGCCAATTGAGTTGATATGGATGCTATTTTTACCAACGACTTCTACTACCTCGGGCTAATCGTCCTCTTTCCTTTGATCGGGGCACTGATCAACGGATTGTTTGGCTCGAAGTTGCCTTCCAAGCTCGTGGATTTCGTGGCGTGTGGAGCCATGCTCTTGGCCTTCATGACGTCCATCCTAAGCGTCTTGATCTTCTCGCGAAGTCAAGAGCCCATGCTGACGTACACGGCCTACCAATGGATCTACACCGGGTCGTTCAACGCGGATATCGCGTTTCTCTTAGACCCTCTCTCGAGCGTGATGATTCTGATCATTACCGGCGTGGGATTCCTGATCCACCTCTACTCGACGAGCTACATGTCGGAAGATCCTGGTAAGTGGAAGTACTTCACCTACCTGAACCTCTTCGTCTTCGCGATGCTCCTGCTTGTGCTGGGCAAAAACCTCCTCGTGACCTTCATCGGTTGGGAAGGCGTGGGCGCATGTTCCTATCTCTTGATCGGCTTTTGGTACTCCGACGATGAAAAAGCAGCAGCGGGTCAGAAGGCCTTCATCGTCAATCGCGTCGGCGATTTTGCATTCATTCTCGGAATCATCCTTCTCTACACAGAGACCGGAACATTCGATTATGTCGAACTCCACCAAATGGCTACCAATGCAGCCACGGCAGCTAAGCTCGCTCCGATTGCCCTGCCGGTCGTCCTTCTCATCTTTGTGGGATGTACCGGTAAGAGTGCTCAGATTCCTCTCTACACTTGGCTTCCGGACGCGATGGCTGGCCCGACCCCAGTTTCTGCACTTATTCACGCAGCCACCATGGTGACATCTGGCGTGTTCTTGCTGAGCCGCCTCAACGGCCTCGTGACGCTGACTTTTGAAGCTATGTGGGTCATCGCCATCATCGGAGCGCTCACTGCGTTCTTTGCGGCCACCATTGCCCTCGTTCAAAACGATATCAAGAAAGTGCTCGCCTACTCCACGGTTTCCCAGTTGGGGTACATGTTCCTGGCAATTGGTGTGGGCTCCTTTACTGGCGCTGTCTTCCACCTCATGACACACGCGTTCTTCAAAGCACTGCTCTTCCTCGGATCCGGCTCGGTGATTCACGCCATGGGCGGCGAGCAAGATATCCGCAAAATGGGCGGACTTAAGAAGTGGATGCCTGTCACAAGCAAGACCTTCCTGATCGGCTGTATAGCAATCGCGGGTGTGCCTTTCTTCTCGGGCTTCTTCTCAAAAGACCTTATCCTCTGGAACGCCTGGAGCAACACCCATGTGTTCCAAATCCAAGGTGCGTTTGAGGGACTACCGACCATCGAGTCGTTGACCAACACGGTACTGCCAGCTGTTGAATCCCAGGCGATGCTAGAGGTCGCAACCCCAACCTTCATCATTCATCACCTGGTCTTCGTGCTCGGATTGCTCACGGCACTCATGACGGCATTCTACATGTTCCGCCTCTACTTCCTGACGTTCGAAGGAGAGTGCCGCGCCGATGAAGACACGAAAGCACACCTTCATGAGTCACCTGTCGCCATCACCATTCCACTTTCCGTGCTCGCTGTGCTCTCGGTCGTTGGCGGATGGACGGGTTGGCCTCACGTGGTGAGCTACTGGTTCAAAGATAATCAGAAGGTCGCTGATGGAATGCTTGCCTTTGAACATTGGCTCGCGCCAGTTTTCGAAACCTCGATGACCTACCGAATCGTCAACCGATTTGGTGAGCACTACAAGCCGTACGAGTGGGCCTCCATGGGCTTTGGAACCACAGCTGCCATCCTTGGAATCTCATTGGCCTTCATTTTCTACATCAAGCGCCCAGACCTTCCAGGACGGATTGTGGAGAGCGTAGGTGCCCTCTACAAGGTGCTCGAAGACAAGTACAAGATTGACGAAATCTACGACATTGCCTTCGTTAACCGCACCGTTGATGCGGGAAAAGTCTCGTATGGCTTTGACCGAAACATCCTCGACGGAGTTCTTGTCAATGGCGTCGGATTCTTTGCGAACGCATTCGGGCAAATCCTGAGGTATCTGCAAGGCGGTGACGTGCAAAAGTACGCTACCTATATCGTGCTCGCCATTGTGATGGCGTTCTTTGCGCTGACTTAGTGTTTAAGTAGGGATCAGACCATGATGTCCTCGTTGATAAATATGATTACTTTACCGCTCATTGCGACCCCACTCTCGGCAACCGGGTCTATCCCTTGGTTGACCTTGGTGACGTTTGCGCCGCTGCTGGCTGCAATCGCACTGATGTTTGTTCCAAAACAGCAGGTCAGCATCCTCAGGAATGGCGCGTTCATCGCGACCCTCGGGATATTCGCACTCAGCTTGCCGATTCTCTTTAAATTTCAAACGGACTTTCCGGTTGCACAAGGTGCATTCACCTTCCAAATGATCGAAGGTCCGATTGAGTGGATTCCGTCTCTTGGCATCTCTTATGCCCTCGGGGTTGATGGCTTTAGCCTCTGGCTGATTCTGCTCACGACCTTCATCATGCCGATTGCCGTTTGGTCCACATTCAGCGCGGTCGACAAGAACGTCAAAGAGTACATGATTTGCTTGCTGCTCCTTGAGACCGGCATGCTTGGTGCCCTCGTCGCCCTCGATGTCTTCCTGTTCTACGTATTCTGGGAAATGATGCTCATCCCGATGTATCTCATCATCGGTGTTTGGGGGGGCGAAGACCGCATCAACGCCGCCGTGAAGTTCTTCATCTACACGATGGTTGGCAGCCTTTTGATGCTCATCGCTATCCTCTACATCTACTTCCAAACCGATATCGGCGGTGGGCAGCACAGCTTCCTGCTGACCGACATGCTCAGCGTGCAGGTTAGTTACAAAGAACAAATGGTCCTCTTTGCGGCCTTCTTCCTGGCTTTCGCCATCAAGGTACCTCTATTCCCGTTCCACACATGGCTTCCGCTGGCACACGTTCAAGCTCCAACCGCAGGCTCAGTGATTCTGGCGGCGGTGCTCTTGAAGATGGGAACGTACGGCATGCTTCGCTATGCATTCCCGATGTTCCCTGATGCGCTGAAGACATTTGCGCCTTACATCGCAATCCTTGCGGTGATTGGTATTGTCTACGGAGCCCTCGTGTCCTTGGTTCAGGACGACGTTAAGAAGCTCGTGGCCTACAGCTCCGTGAGCCACCTTGGCTTCTGCGTGCTCGGCCTGGTTGCGATGACGCCACAGGGGCTGCAAGGCGGCATGTTCATCATGCTTGCCCACGGTATTGCTACCGGCGGACTCTTCCTCTGTGTTGGCATTCTCTATGAGCGACGGCACACCAAGAAGATCAAAGACTTTGGTGGCGTCGCGGCAAAAATGCCAATCTTTGCGACCCTCTTCATGATTATAGTCTTCGCGTCGGTTGGACTTCCAGGTCTCAACGGCTTCGTCGGTGAGTTCCTTGCTATCATTGGCACGTCGCAGAGCAAGTTCCTCTGGTTCGATGCGGCTCATGTCTACACCATCGTTGAAGGTCCAAACGGCGTAAACATCTGGGACAACATGGATGCCACATACTGGCCAATGCCGGATAACCAGATGGCTGGCGGCGAGATGACGGCTTACATGTTTGCGGGCATTGCTGCTTCAGGTGTCATCTTTGCGGCGGGATATCTCCTTTGGATGTTCCGACGCGTGATGTTCGGGCCTCTGACAAACCCCGAGAACGAGAAGCTCCACGACTTGAACACCCGTGAGATTCTTTACCTCGTCCCAATCGTCTTGATGGCAATTTGGATGGGCGTTTTCCCAAAATACTTCCTGCGTCCAATGGAGCCCTCGGTCCATCAGTTCCTCCAACACATGGAACGTAATGTTTCGGTGAAAGGAACCGTCGTAGTCGAGACCGTCAATCCCTCTTGGATGGCAAAGCCAGAACAAGATTAATCGTTGAGAAAGAGCAGATCATGTTGAGCCTACTCACACAAATGAGCACCCTGGCCGTTTTGACGCCCCCAGCCGCATCTGAATATGTGGCCATCATTCCGGGCGCGATCGTGGCGCTGACCGCACTTGTGGTCATCCTTCTTGACGTTTTCCACCGACAAGAGACGTCTCGCGATTATATCGGCTACTTCAGTGCCATCGGCCTCGGAGTCGCCCTGCTTTCATGCTGGGCGCTTTGGGATACGAGCCACTCTACTCCTGTCTTTTTCGGCATGCTCTACGCAGACCGATTTGGCCTTTTCTTTGCGGGACTCGCGTGTCTGGCCGGCATTCTGTCTATGATTGCTGCACCTCGCTATCTTGCAGCGAACAGCATGGACCGTGGCGAATACTACATGCTCACCCTCTTCGGGGTCTTGGGCATGGTCTTTATGGCCAATAGTGCCGATTTGTTGAGCATGTTCATCGCACTGGAAGTCATGTCGATTCCAATCTACTGCCTCGCTGCCTTCCTGAGGAAGGACGGGCGCAGTGCAGAAGCCGGACTTAAGTACTTCATCCTAGGTGCCTTCTCCACAGGCTTGATGCTCTACGGGATCGCGATCATCTACGGCCTGACTGGAGCGACGAACCTCGAAATGATCGCTGAGGGTATTGCCACCATTATGGCTTCTCCCGAGGCCGCAGCCTCCTCCGACCGACTTCTAACGTTTGGTATCTTGCTCGTCGTGTCAGGTTTGGCGTTCAAACTTGCGTCGTTCCCGTTCCATATTTGGACCCCAGATGTGTACACCGGAAGCCCATCAACGGCAGTTGGATTCATGGCAACGGGCGTCAAGGCAGCAGCCATCGCTGCGCTCCTGCGCGTACTCATCGTAGCTCTCTACGCCGACGAAGTTCGAGGCGGATTCTTCGGCCTAGGCTGGATGGACCTCTTGTTCGCCATGGCAGCCGGATCCGTCATTCTGGGGAACCTGGTTGCGATCGCGCAAACCAACGTCAAGCGCATGTTGGCCTACTCCTCGATTGCACACGCTGGCTACATTCTCGTAGGAATTGTTGCGGCCAATAGCCGTTCAGCATTCTTCCTCTACAATGATGCAGTGCTCTTCTACATTTTGACCTACACGGTCGGTACTCTTGGAGCCTTTGGCGCCCTCGCCTACCTGACTCGAAACGGCAAAAGTGCTGAGACTTACGAAGACCTTTCCGGCGTTGGGTTCAAGTACCCTATCGTTGGACTAGTTCTAACGATTTGCATGCTTTCGAGTGCGGGCATCCCCCCAACGGCTGGATTCCTCGGAAAATTGTACGTCTTCCGTGCCGCTGTGAGTGCGGGCGCACAAACAGGGGAGATGGCGTTCATTGGCCTCGCGATCCTCGCGATTCTGACGAGTGTTGCTGGTGTCTATTACTACCTCAAAGTCATCGTGCACCTCTACATGAAGCCGCTGAACCCACGTGTGGAAGCACTGGAGCACCGAGGTGCCCTTCTCAGCCTCGGGGTAGCAGCGTTCTTGTCGCTCTATCTCGGCATCCTTCCCGACGGCGCTATCAAGATGGCACGTGAAGCGATTGTGGACATGAAAGGCGCACCTGCCCAAATCCAACCTCATATCGAGGCAGGAAAGCTCAAGCTCTCTCAGGAATACCCTGAGCCCCCCCAGAAGATTTCACGTACAGATAACTAGGCTCTTAGGCGCCTGAGCTCTTCCATCACATCTTTGCGCATTGCTGCGGCGCTCGCGTAACGGTCATCTGGGCGACGTGCGAGAGCTCTTCTCAAGATGGCGGCAAAATTAACCGAGCAACCGTGCTTCAAGCAAATGTCGGGGTCCAAGACCGGGAATTCGCCCTTCATCCGGGGGTCTTCCAGGGTAATAGCATGCCAGAGTGTGGCTCCCAGCGTGTAGATATCGAATCTCTCATCGATATACGCTTCCCGTCCGTTTCCAGCTTCCGGTGCCGAGTATCCAGGCGTGATGCATCCGGCTGTAGGCTCGGTCGTCTTTTCGCCGAGCTTTAGGGTGGTGGCCCCAAAATCAATCAACGAGAAGTAGTCGTCCCCGCTCACAATCACGTTCGCGGGTTTGAGGTCCTGATAAAGGAAGATGCCTTTGCTCGAGCCAATTTGGGTTGGGCGGTGCATCCGAATCAAAATAGTCAGGATTTCGCGAGACAGGGTTAGAAGGTTCTCTTCCAAGTTCGCTCGGAAATCAGGCTGCACCATACGACTCTCTAGCGGCGCCCCAGATATCATTTCCATCACAAGGTAGGGTTCTGTGTTCAAAACCTCTTCTGGAACGCTCCAGGCCCCTACACGACCCTCGTACGAGGCATCTAGGGTTGTAGACTTGGCCAAGACCCAATGATTCGCGCTGGGAATGTTCGGAATGCCTTCATTGCGAAAGCGTACAAGGACCTTCCTCTCCCATTCCAGAATCTTTCGGGTCTTAGTAATGAAGTCCACCCCTTCCTGAAGGGTGTAGCGCAGATTTCGGGCCCGTGGGCCTGAGTCGTAGCGGGTGGTTTTGACCAAAACAGGATTATCGGCGCAACGAGTATCTCGTGCGAAATAGATAATCCCCATACCACCACTATCCGCGAAAACACGTTCGACCTGATATCGGTCGTCGAGCAGGAATGGAAACTTCACAAAGTTCTCAAGCGTCAGGGATTTCGAACTTCATCGCGAAGCGACCGGCGAGGATGATGACATCGCCAGATTTAAGAGCGCGTCTATCGCCAAGGTTCAAGAGGTCCGAGTTGACCTGAGTCCCTGAGTTGGAAACGACATAAAGCGTGTAATTCTTATTCTGTCGGTAAAGATAAGCGTGCTTGCGTGACACATGCGCGTCCGCATCCCACTCGCTCAAATCAAACTCAGGAAAAGCATCTGCCCGCGGGTCTCGTCGCCCAATCAGGGTTTCATCGGTATCGATGGAGTACGTGTGAACGGGGGCTTTGTTGACGTAAAGTGTCAACGTTGCCGAAGACGTCCCCGGAACAGGCAGTGGCTCAAGCGAAGGCTTCGCCTTTTCCTTGATAGGAAACGCTGCTTGGAACGCTGCGGAAGCCCTAGAAACAAGAGGAACATCCGATTCCGACTCACTCGCCGCCCCAGTTCCTTCGTCGTTGTCTGTCGCAAAGTCATCAGCGTACTCGTGGTCAAAGCCAGAGCCAGTCGCCTCACTTTCTTCCGGTGCGCTTAAATCCGCCTCAGGAAGCGATTCGGGTGGCGTGGGTACCAACTCCTCTCCCATCGGACCAAACCCTTCTTCAAATTCCGGAGAACCAGGATGGTAGGCCTCGCCCGTCAGGGGTGAGTAGAGAATATCTGAACCGCCCATTAATCCAAAGCCGCCCTCTTCAACCTCCTCCGCAACAAACTCAGTATCGGCACTCGTGGCCTCTTCCGAAATCATTGAAGAGACACTCTCTTCGGGAGCGACCTCTTCACCTTCGGCCGCGGCTACCAACCGCTCGCCACAGACTTCGCAATGGGTGGCGTCAAGTGCATTTTCAGTTTCACAAACAGGACAAAGGACAAAATCAGACATGGTACTCCCTGTAAAAAACGACTTCGTTCATTGAGGCTTTGAGCACCAGTCGGAGCTCAAGATTTGGCTGGCCTGACTCTTCATCGCCTCAACGCGTGCAACGATTTGGGCCTGTGCCAGCACTTCCTTATCCACAGTCAAAATCTGCTTATCTCCGGCACCTTGGGTAGAGACATTGGCAGCGTCAAACGCCTTTTGAGCCATCTCAGTACACTTTTCAGGTGCAGGAACGGCGCGGTGATGTTCGGCTCGGTTCAGGTAGTGCTGAGCGTGATTGAACGCCTTTGCCAATTCCGATCCTTCGGCCTCACAGGTGATGGTCGGGTCCTCACTTCCACACTTGGAAGTCTTCAGAGGAGCATCGCTCCTGAATACACGGACGGTGCCCTTCTTATACAGAACATCACGCTGTTCGTACTCAAACGGCCCTGCCATAGAGACCAAATCTCCAGGGGCGAGCCAGAGGAGTTGGTCACGGAGTGGACGCTGCACGTTGGTTGGTGCGTCTGATGCCGGTGGCATCTTCTCGCATGCCACCGCGATGCCCGTTTGAGGCTGCGAAGAAGAGCCCACGATCGTGTAGTCAGCGAACACGTTCGGTGAGGTTTGTGCGGCTTCGATATTAACCTCGAAGTAGCCGCATCCGTTGTAGTCGGTGCTCAAGTCCGCCGCCTCAGCTGGCTCATCAGCCCAAACAGCGCGCTTGTAAGAGATTCGCGCCTCACAAAAAGCAATCTCAGCGGGAACGTCGATGAGGCCTGCACCGCTCGGCTTCTTACCCACGTACGCCATCACCTGAGAGTCGGTTGCGTTGGCTCGCTCGAGATTTGTCTCGTAGCGTCGGTAGAGCTCGTCGGTCTCAGTTCTGCTTGTCGAGGCGTACGCTCTAGCGCATGTATCGAGACCATCTTGTACCGCATAAAGCGCATCGGCACTGGCTGCTCCACTCCTTTCGGGGTTCGCAACGACTTCGATGGACCGCGCGTTACCAGCCTCAGCGAACTTTTGATCAAGGTTTGCAATCTTCGTGAGAATGATTGGCACTTTAGGATGAGCCAAAACCTCTTCCGAGGCCAAAGGTCCCACAGCAGCCAATGCTGCGTAGCGGCGCGTCATATAACCGTCGAAATCCGACTCTTCGAGCTTCGTTTCGCTTTCATTGACCGATTGTACAGCGTCACGAATGGGCTGCGGGTCGCTATCGCTGTATTCAAGCTCAATCTTACCCGACGCCTTTGCGGCGAGTTCTGCTTTGCGTTGCTCGATGACAGCCATGCGGTCTGGGTTCACACCACAAGCGCTTGCGACGATTCCGAGTGCCACTCCAATCCAGATCCCTTTCATTTGACTAACTCCTCAATTTACAAATCTAAACGTAATTTGGCGGACCATATCGCAGCCAACCGAACTCGCCAACCTCGATTAAACTCGACTAAATCAAGCTCGAAGCGTCCACGAGCTGAACCCCACTTTCACGCTTCTGGGTAGATTTATGGCGCGTATAGTTCATCTCTTCTTGAGAAAGCTGGCCGTCGCGGGCGTACTTCGACTTGAGAGAATCGTAGTGTTCTGACATGTCCGTGTCGCCCAGCTCACGATAGCGCTCCGCTAGGATATCAAAGAGCATCGCCGCATTCTGGTGTTCGTTTTTCTTCATCGAGGCGTCGAGCTCTTCGACCAGTCGGCCAATCTCAACTTCATCAAATGCCCGCTCAACAGCGCCACTAATCTGCGCGACCGCTTGCGGATCATCTGTATAGTTGACAATCACCGACTGCGTACTGCTACCACCCTTCACACCAAGCGCTGGGACATCGTAATAGAGGTCCGCTTTGACCACGCGAACTTTACCCGCTGGCCTCGAAGGAATTGCCACCGTAATCAGATACGCGTACTCCTTGTCTTTCTCCAAAGAACCGATGGGAATCGAGATGCTTCTAGTATCTCCTGGAAGTCGCATTTTTCCCAGGTACGCGATCTCAGGCGAATAGCGATACCCCCGATTCGCACGAATTTGCGGCGTAAAATGGAGCTCCAGCCGAACGTTAGTAGCCACCGCAGACGTAGCGCTCTGAACGCGCCGCTCAAGCACCAGCGAAATCTCCTCAGGACGCTCAACCAACTCTGTCACACCGTTCGAATACGAGACCAAACGCTGCATAAACTTGTAGTCAAACTCAGTCCCGAAGCCGAGCGCATCGATGACAATACCGCGCTCCGAAATCTCTCGCGCCGTCTTCAGACAATTCTCGGGGATGCCAGTGACCATACCGTCTGTGAAGATCACAATCTTCTTGACCTGGTCGTGCTCCGGCACAACCGAGAGGTGCCCCGCCGCCTTCTCCAGGGCGTATTCCATATCGGTCCCACCGCCCTGGAACTGGTCGATGACGTCGATCTTCTTCATGACGTCGACGATCGTCGACTCATCCACGATCAGCGTGGGTGTCACAATATCGTAAGCCACAGACTGGAAGGCCACCACGGTGATGTAATCGCCCGGGCTAAGCCCCTGCACTGCGTGGCGCGCGGCCTCTTTTAGGGCGTCGAGTTCCCGCGTTTTCATCGAAGAAGAAACGTCGAGCACGAGCGCCATATTGGTGTTGAGTGTTGCAGGGGTTTCCGTCGCGCGAAGTGCGTTCGAGGCATTTACCCGCAAAAGAATCTTAAGGTCTGTTTCGGACTGACTTACCGAGACATTGGGTCGGTCGAGTTCATAATCGAGCAAGATTTCTTCAGCCATCGTGTCCTCACATACCAAAGTTTGTCTATTACAGGCGCCCTTATAGCACCGCATAAACAAGGTCGGAAGACCCTAGACCTACATCTCAGTACGGACAGGTGTCCACGATGACTTCTCGTGGCTTAGCGCCGTTGGGCGCGCTAACCAGCCCCTCGAGCTCCATCATTTCAACCATGCGCGCAGCGCGATTGTAGCCAACCTGAAGACGGCGCTGAATCATGGAAATCGAGGCTTGCCGCGACTCCACTACGAGCCGAACGGCTTCCTCGTAGTACTCATCGCGCTGCATATTATCCAAGATCGACTGATTCTCGTCCTCGTCACTAACCAAAATCGACTCGTCGTAGACCGGCTTACCCTGGTCTTTGAGGAACTTCACGATTTGGTCGATCTCATTCTCCGAGACGAACGCGCCGTGAACGCGGGTCAGATTGCTCGACCCAGGAGGAACAAAGAGCATATCACCGTTACCAAGGAGATTTTCAGCACCGTTGCTATCCAAAATCACGCGACTATCGGTCTTCGAGGTCACGCGAAGCGCGATACGAGTCGGGAAGTTCGCCTTAATCAAACCCGTGATGACGTCCGTTGAAGGTCGCTGCGTGGCCAAAATCAGGTGAATACCAGCCGCCCTCGCCTTCTGGGCCAAGCGAGCAACAGCGGTTTCCACATCCTTGGCTGCCGTCATCATCAAGTCGGCAAACTCGTCGATAATGACCACGATATACGGAAGTCGGACGTGCGCAGGCTTCCCAGTGGCATCAGGTGCGAGCAGTCGGAGCGCTTCGGAGTCGTCCTTTCCGTCGAGCTGGTCGATCTCAGCCTGCTTGGTCATCCTCTCGACTTTATCGTTGTAGCCTTTGATATTTCGGACGCCCATTTCCGAGAGTTTCTGATAACGCCGCTCCATCTCTTGAACCGCCCAGTTGAGCGCAACAGTCGCCTGTTTGGGGTCGGTAACCACCGGGAGAAGAAGATGAGGAATATCGGCATAGATGCTGAATTCCAACATCTTTGGGTCCACCATCAAGAAGCGCACATCATCCGGCGTATGCTTGTAGAGCAAACTCACGATCATCGTGTTTACAGCGACCGATTTACCCGCGCCGGTAGCGCCGGCAACCAAAAGGTGCGGCATCTTGGCCAGGTCAGCCACGATTGGCCCACCTTCGGTGTCGAACCCGAGGGCAAGCGGAAGCTCCATCTTCTTGTTAGAAGAGAAGACCTCGTCGGTAATCACTTCCTTGAGATAGACCGTGTCACGCGTTGGATTAGGCACTTCAATACCCACCACGCCTTTGCCCGGAATCGGAGCGAGAATCCTCACGCTATGCGCCGAGAGCGCCATGGCGAGGTCGTCTTGGAGCCCGGCAATCTTAGAGATCTTGAGACCAGGACCAGGGCTGAACTCGAACATCGTAATCACAGGCCCTGGACAAATCTCCACGATCTGACCATCCACCTTGAAGTCGGCCAGCGTCTTCTCGATTTGCGCGGCCATCATTCGGAGCTGCTCTGGATCAACAGCGGGCTCGCCGGAGCGCTCAAAATTCAAGAATTGCGGCGAAGGAAGCTCGTAATCCCCTTTGCGAAGGGGCCTAAACGACCTCGAATCCTGCAGCTGGTCGCGTCTCTCGCGTGCCTTTCTAGCGGCCTCACTTTCTACGATCTGCGG